>JALOOI010000081.1 GCA_025454495.1 Anaerolineae bacterium | reverse complement strand
GCGAAAAAATGCCCCGCCTGCGGCCCATCGTCCAGATAATCGCCCGCGTAAAAGAACACCGCGGCGGCGATCCCTGTCACCAGCAGGGCAAACAGCAGCGCCAGTCCATCCACATACAACGACAGGGCCAGGCCAATTTGCGGCATCCACGGCAGGCTGAGCGTGATGGCCCCGGCCTGCACTGCCGGCAGCCAGCCGAGCAGCACCAGAACACAAACACGGTCGATAACAGCCAGCCCTGCTGCGCCGGGCGCAAAAGATGGCGGGCAGCGAAAATACCCCCTGCCAGCATAAACGGCGCAGCAATGATTGCGATGAAGTCCATTGCATCTCCTCATCTGGTGATCGGGATGTGAGTGAAAAAGGATGCCGGTTGAGGTGGAAACGCAACAGGCGCGATGAAGCCAGCCGCGCCGCGGCGGCGCTAAGAACGCCCGGAACGCTCAGGGGGGCGGCTGTCGTCGGGAATGCGCCAGCCGGGATGGCATCGGGTGATGATCTGGAGCAGAGAACAACCCATGGCGTGACATCAGTTCTGGTGTCGGTCTTTAAGCGTATTGCAGACAGCCAGAGAATACTGAGAGCGCCGGCATCTGTCAATATTAATCGGGGCGGCGGGCACAGCCTTTCATAGAGACTTAATCCAGCGGGCTGTGCCCGGCCACTTCAGCGGCGAATCATAAAGCCGCCATCCACGAACAGTTCCGTGCCGGTGACGAAAGAAGCCGCGTCCGAAAGCAGCCAGGCAATACCCTGCGCCACCTCCGCCGGCTCGGCCATGCGGTTGAGGAGATGCTGCCCGCTGGCAAAATCCCGCAGCGCTTTTGGGTCGGGCGCGGCGTTGATGTACTGATCGGTAAAGGGTGTGTTCACCCAGCCGGGGCAAATGGCATTCACGCGGATGCCATAAGGTGCCAGTTCCCCGGCGATGGAACGGCTAAAACTGAGGACTGCGCCTTTGGTGGTGACGTAGGGCGAACTGTCTTTAGACCCCACAAAGGCCGAAACCGAACTCATGTTGACGATTGCGCCCCGGCCGGCCTGCTTCATAAATGGGACGGTGTATTTGGCCGCCAGGAACACCCCGCGCACATTCACCGCCATCATCCTGTCCCAGTCGGCGACCGTGAGTGTTTCCAGGGTGCCATTGAGGTTGATGCCGGCAATCGTCACCAGCAGGGTGGGGCCGCCGGCGGACTGTGCCACCTGCGCCAGCGCCGCCGGCATGGCGCTGTCGCTGCTGACATCGCAGGGGACGAACAGCGCCTGCCCGCCCTGGTGCTGGAGGGCGGCGGCCAGCGCTTCACCGGCCGCCACCTGCTGATCCAGCAGGGCCACGACGGCCCCTTCCGCCGCCAGCAGATGCGCGGTGGCGCTGCCAATGGCACCCGTGGCCCCGGTGATGACCGCCACCTGCCCGCTAAAACGTCCGTTCATTATCCCTCCGCCCGTTCAAAGCTGATGTCATAGTCATTGTGGCTGATGACCTGCTCACCCTGAAGCAGATGCAGGCGCAGGGTATAGCGGCCGGCGGGTAAATCCGGCGGAATGTCCCACACGAGCGAGGGAACGCTGTTCAACACGTCATCCGCCGGCACGGCAAACCGTTCTGCGACGTGGAAGTGAAATGCCTGCCCCATGCCACTCAGCGCGGCCGTATAGTGGCAGTCGCGCAGCACTTCATGCCGATCATTGACCACCCAGGGTTTGACCACCAGCGGGCGCTCATGCGATCCGCGATCCACCCCGATCAGTATCCGGCTGTCGATGAGAGGGGCACCGATCAGCACCGGCTGATACACCTGTTGCAGCGTGTGATACCCCTGTTTGGGCACGCGCTCATAGCTGACCACCGACCAGGTGATGGCCGGCCAGCAGTCCATGAACATGAACTGATACATGCCGCCCAGGGCGCGGTATTTGGCCCGCCGAAAATGCTCAATGGCGAATTTAAGCAGCTTCGCCTGGTAAGCCTGCGACTGCTGCACGAATTCTTCCAGGCTGCTGCCCATGGTCAGGCCGGCCACATGGAACGTTTGATGATATTGAAAATCGTGATAGGCCAGCCGATCCAGATCGGGCGGGAAAGCATCGCCGACCATGGCCCGCACGCTGGCGACATCCGGCAGCGCCTGCGCCCCGAATTCGCTCAGCAGCGGCGTGCCGGGCAGGGCCACATAATCCCGGTAGTGGTTGTTGTACCAGCCCACATAGGTATGTTCGCTGAACGTGGAGGTGGGGCGCACATAGCGCGACGGGTCTTCGGCGGCCACCACCGCGGCCAAAACCGGGTCGAGGACGAATTTGTTATGGAAGGAGGATTCATTCTGGCACACCCACAGCGCGATGCAGGCATGGTTGGCCAGCAGGCGCACCATCTCGCGGATCTGGCGCACGGCCGATTGCATGACTGCCTGGGTGGGGGCATAGCCCCATTGCAGGGCGAAATCCTGCCACACGATCAGCCCGGCGCGGTCGCACGCCTGGTAAAATTCGCGCCGGTTAACATGCACACACACGCGCACACCGTTGATGTGGGCGGCCCGCAGCAGCGCAATATCACGGTCGATCATGGCGCTGTCGTACTCGCTCAGCCACAGGGTGGGCACCACGCTGGTACCGCGCACGAAGAAGCGTTTACCGTTCAGGTGATACTCGCCATTTTCCGGGTTCAGCGTCAGTTCCCGCAGCCCGATTGCGTCTTCCCACGTATCCAGCACACCCCCGGCCTGCATCAGCCGCACGCGGCACGGCTCCAGGTGTGGCTCGCCGGTGTCCCACGTCCACCACAGGCGCGGCTGCGGCACCCGCACCACGACGGTATGAGCCTCATGCGCGTGCTGCTGCGACACCGGCACCGTGACGGGCGCTTCAGCGCCAAGGCTCACCTCCAGCGCATAATCGCCGCGCGGGCCGGCCACTTCCACCCGCACCAGCACCATCGCCTGCTGCGCCAGGCTGGCGGTATCCAGTTCATCGGTGAAGGCAAACGTATCCGGCACGCCGCCGGGCACCAGCCGCGTTTGTACGCGCACATGGGCCACATACGCCGCCGGACGCAGTTCCAGGCGCACACTGTTCCAGATGCCGCCGCTGTTCAGATCCTGGCCGGTCTCGTAATCCCAGCTCCCCGGCCGGCAGTCCCAGTGGCTCAGGATGCCTTTCAGCATGATCTTTTGCGAATGCCACACCGTCACCGGCTCTTCGCGCGGGCAGGCCACATCCACCACCAGGTGATTTTCGCCCGGCTGAAGCTGCGCCGTCACATCAAATTCAAACGGCTGAAAATAGCCCTCGTGGGTGCCCAGTTCCACGCCGTTTAACCATACACGGGCATAATAATCCACCCCCTCGAACACCAGCCAGGCGCTGGCCTCGCCGGGGCCAAAGCCGGCAAACGTGAAGGCGCGTTCAAAACGCACCCGGCCATGAAAATTATCCAGCCCGCCTTTTTGCCAGCAGGCGGGCAGCGTCATGGTGCCGCCCGCCGGCAGCGCCGCCGTATCTTCCACGATCACCCCGCCGGGCCGCAGCAACTGCTGCGCCTGCGGCGTATACTGCCACCGGCCATCCAGAGAAACCCTGCGCCGTTGCGTCATCATCATTTTAATCCTGATAAACTCGCCATACCGGCCAGAAAACGATTTTGCATCATCAGGAAGACCAGCACCGCCGGCAGCGCCGCCACCACCGATCCCGCCATCATCAAATCCCAGCGCGTCTGGTAGGCTTCCACGAATTTCGTCAGCCCGATGGGCAGCGTTCGCAGCGCTTCCGAATTGGTGACGATGAGCGGCCACAGCAGTTCATCCCAGCTACCGATGAAGGTGATGAGCGCCAGCGTCACCAGCGCCGGCTGGCTGATGGGCAGCACAATCCGCAGGTAAATGGCGATCTCGCTCGCGCCGTCAATGCGGGCCGCGTCGATATAATCGTCCGGGATGGCGTGCATAAACTGGCGCATGAGGAAGATGCCGAAGGCGGACATGGCAAAAGGTGCGATCATCGCCTGGTAGGTGTTGATCCAGCCCAGGGAGCGCACCGTTAAATACAGCGGGATGACGATGGCCGTGAAGGGCACCATCACCGTCGCCAGGATGAACATGAACAGCAGGTTGCGCCCCGGATAGCGAAACTTGGCCAGGCTGTACCCCACCAGCGGGCAAAAAATCAGGTTCAGCAGGATGATGCCGCCGGTAACGATGATGCTGTTCAACAGGTAGCGGGCAAAATTGAAGCTGGTAAACACCTCGATATAGTTATCAAAGCGCAGGGACGAGGGCAAAAAACGGGTTTCGGTGGAGAATAACTCGGCGGTGGACATGAACGATGCCGAGATCATCCACAGCATGGGCACCGAGAAGATGAAGGCACCCACCGCCAGCAGCAGATACAGCACCGCCCGCGACACAACCTGCCGGGTGCGCTGCCCGTGATCGGGATGGGCGGCAACTTGCAGCGTGATATTGAACATAAGGCCTCACTCATCATCCGCCTGGGAGCGTAACAGGCGAAATTGAACTGCGCTCAGGAGGATTAACATCAACAGGAAAATGACCGAGGCGGCGCTGGCATAGCCCATCTTGAGGAACTGAAAGCCATTCTCAAAGATGAAGACGGGCAGCACGCGCGTGGCGGAGCCGGGCCCACCGCGCGTAATGATGTACATCGGGGTGAACACTTTAAACGCTTCGATGATGGAGATGACCGCCACATACAGCAGCACCGGGCGCAACTGCGGCAGCGTGATGTGCCAGAAGCGCTGCCATTTGTTCGCGCCGTCCACTTTGGCGGCTTCGTAATAATCCCCCGGAATGGAACGCAGCCCCGCCAGATAGATAATCATGTAGACGGGCGTGCCTTTCCAGACGCTCAACAGCACCATGGCCAGCATCGCCAGTTGTGCATCCAGAAAACGCACATTGCCCATGTTCAGCGCATCGGTGACGTAGGCCGTCAGCCCGTAGGTGGGGTTGTACATCAAAAACCAGATGAGCGACCACACCGTGAGCGAGATCACCGCCGGAATGTAGTAAATCGTCAAAAAGCCCTGGCGAAAACGAAAGCTCTCATTGAAGATGAGCGCCAGCCCCAGCGCCACGAACCAGATGGGGATGCAGGTCGCAAAGACATAGGTGAGGGTGACATAGACCGAATTGATAAATTCAGGATCGGCGAAAAGCTGTTGATAGTTGCTGAGGCCGATGAAGCGCGGCTGATCCAGCAGCCCCCAGCGGTGAAAGCTGATGCGGATCGTTTCCAGGATGGGATACAGGTAAAAGAAGATAAAAAAGAGCAGCCCCGGCACAGCAAACAGAAACCCCATACGAGCGCGGCGCTGGCTGAGGGAGGGCGCTGTTATAAAATCGTTTTTGAGTTTCATGGCGGGTTATTCCAATCTGGCTATGGATGCGTGCGAGGAGTCCCGCGGACGGCACGCCCACCGGGGCAACCTGTCCGCGGGAGATGCAATGCGCCAGGCACCGGCTCCCTGGCGCACGCACACCGGCTTATTCCAGCACGAAGGAGGCAGCGGTTTGCGCGGCTTCCAGCACATCGGCCGGGTTTTCGCCACCCAGCACGCGCCCCATGGCGCGGGTCAGAATGTCGGAAATTTCAAAGTAGGCGGTGGAACGGAATTCAAACTGCCCGTAGGGGTAATCATTGAAGATGACCATCAGCCGCGGGTCTGACTGAGCGCGGTATTCGGTCATGTCCATGCCATTGTCCGCGGTGCCCAGGCGGGCCTGCACATAACCAACTTCGTCCCACCACAACTGCTGTTTGGAGGTGAGTGCATTCGCAAAGCGCCAGGCAGCGGCCTGCTTTTCCGGCGAGGAGCTGGCATTGATGTACCACGCCCAGGCGTACATGGTGGTCACGCGGTCGGTGGCATCGGCAAACTGCGGCAGCGGGGCCACCGCCCAGTTCAGGTCCGGGTTCAGGTCGGCCAGCGGGGCCGGGGCCCACGGGCCACCGAAGATCATCGAGGAGCGTTCCCCGACGAAATCTTCCAGCAGGTTGGTGTACATGGCCGGATCAATGGCATTCACCGAGCGCCAGGCGGCCAGCAGTTCCATCACGCGCAGCATTTCCGGCGTATTGAACTGGGCTGCGCCCGTCGCCGGGTCAACGATTTCGCTGCCAAGCTGGCGAATCATCGGTTCCAGGATCAGCACCGTCCAGATGGGCGTGTTGAAGGGCCACGTCACACCCACACGGCTAACCCGGCCGTCCTCGGTCTGGACGAGCGCAGCGGCAATTTCGCTGAATTCTTCCCAGGTCATGGGTTCTTCGGTGGAGGGCAGCGGGATGCCGGCGGCTTCAAAATGATCCACATTGTAGATCAGGCTGAAGGTGTTATATTCCGACGTGCCGGCGGTGTAAACGTTGCCGTCTGCCATGAAGGCTTCCAGAGAACCGGGGGCGAACAGCGCCATGTATTCTTCCAGGCTGCTCACGCCGTAGGCTTCGAAAGCGGCTTCCCCGGCCGGGGCGATGATGTTATTGGCCAGGAACTGCGGCACCATCCAGTCGCCGGCCCAGAAAATATCCGGGCCCTGCCCGCCGGCGAAGGCCGTCAGCAGTTTTTGCTCATAGTTGCTGTGCGGCGCATTGTCGAAGATGATCTCAATGTCCGGGTTGGCGGCCATGAACTCATCAATAATCTGCTGATTCACCGGGATGGACGGCGCGTGATTATGCGTCCAGTACACGATCTGAATGCGTTCCTGGGCCATTGCCGAAACCGACAACAGCGCCACCAGCAGCCCTGCCAGCAGTAAACTTAGCCGACGATACATCGTAGAAGCTCCTTATACCTAATTTTGCTAACGTTGTTCATCTAATTTGTGGCGCACGATCATCCTGTTTACCCGTTGGGCATGGCACTCCTTTGTCTCGTTTAAGCCGGTCGATGTTGCAGGCGGGCGGTGATGTGAGCTGTGGTGGCCGCAATCGCAAGCGGGGTGCCCGCTGCCACGGTGACGGGCTGCCCGTTCAGGCGCACATCTTCCACGGGGGGCAAAGTGAGCAGTACGGCGGACGGGTCGCGGTGCCCGTCACTCTCACGCTGGTAATCAATGGTGATCTCCCCCGGCGGGCTAAAACGGACGTGCAGCCGCACGAAACCGAAGCGGGTGGGGGTGCGCTCCAGGCGGATTTCGTCGCGCTGCCAGTCCGGGGGCAGCCCGGCCAGCAGTTCCAGGGTGCTGCCGCGTTCAAAGACCAGCAGGTTACGCACCAGCCGGATAAATTCGGCAGAAGCCCAGTTATGCGGCATGTCCCCAAAAAGCTGCCCGTTGCCGGTATCGCGCAGGGATTGTTCCTCGCGCCAGACGCGGGTGGAGGAGGCATGGTTGGCGAAATCGTACAGATAATCGACCGCTTTATCCGGTCGGCGGGCATACAGCCAGGCATGGGCGGCGAAGGAAGCGTGATAGCCCCACAGCGCCCGATACGGCAGCCAGCCGGTCTCCGCCGGGATGCCTTCAGCGTCGTCGGTCTGGTCGAACAGGGTGAGCAGATTTTGCACCAGCGGATCATCCACCGCGAAAATTTCGCCGGGGTAAATGGCCTGGCAAAAGGCCCAGGTGGCCGACTGGGGCTGTAAATGATTCCAGGGCGGCACGCTGCCGGGATACTCTGGAATCCAGTGATGATCGCTGCTGCCTTCAAATTTGATGGGCAGGTAGGTGAGGCCGCTGTCCGTCTGGCGCATCTGGCCGGCGGCGTGCCGGCGGAAATCGTCCATCAGGCTCGTATAAGCCGCTTCAAAGCGGGCCTGATCTGCGTCATAGCCCAGGCGCTGTGCGGCATCGGCGGCAAAGCGCAGCCCGATCAGCGTCCAGAAGGTGGTGGTATATTCACCCCGGTCGCCGCCCACACCGCCATCACCGAAGGTCTGCGGCAGCAAATGGTGGCACGGGTCATCCGGGGGCAGCCGGCGGGCTTCTTCGCGCAGGCTTTCGATGTGGGTGATGGCATTTTGCACCACCGGCCACAGCGAGCGCAGGCGCTCTGCATCGCCCAGGAGTTCGGTTTGCCGTACCAGCGTGGCGATGGAAATGCCGGTCTCTTTGGCATGATGTTCCATCTGGTAAATTGCGCCATTGGGGCGCACGCGGCGCAGCAGGGTATGGATGGCCTGCGCGGCGGCGGTGGTATCGCCCAGGTACTGCACTGCCTCCAGGAAGAAATGCCCGTCCACCACGAATAAATTGCGGTAAACGGTGGGCCCCACTTTGTAAACCGGCAGCCCGTCTTCGATCTCCCGCGCCTGAAGGATGTTGCGGGCACAGGCGGTCAGCATATCCATCACCCCGGCATCCGGGACGATGATGGCGGTTGGCTGCTGCGCCAGCCCCTGCCAGAAAGCGCGTTCCTGCGCCAGCGCGTTCAGGGCCCAGGCTTCATCCAGCCCGGCCACGGCCTGATGATTGACCGGAAGGATGATCGCGCCGCCGGTGGTTTCGCCGGCCCGCAGGATAAAACGCCCGGTGGACAGGCCGCTGGCCGGACGAAAGCCGCGCGGGTGAAAGGGCACCACAGTTTGCGGCGACGAAATGAAGGCGACCTCGCCGGGGGCCGGCTGGCTGGCATCCTCATGGACGATGCGCGTGGCCGATGCCCAGCGATCGGGCTGGCCCATCTGGTCGAAGGGAACGGCAAAACACACGTTGGCCGGGGCCGGGGCGGGGGTGTAGGTGCGCCCGGTGAAGCCATAACGCCGGTCATACAGATCAATATGGAAGGCCGTCAGCGCTTCATCGACCCCGGCATGGGCGGTGGCCCGCCACAGCACCACATCGGTACGGCGGTCGCCGTCGTGCAAATGCCCGAAGGCCCGCAGTTCCAGCGTGAGGTGCGGGTAATGCAGCGTGGTGACGACCACCGGCACCGCGGCACTCTCGGTCTGCTGTTCAATGCGCTGCGGCGCGGCGGCCCCATCCAGGCTAAATTCCAGCACGCGGTTAAAATACCATGCTTCAAACGTGACGGCGTTAAAGCCATACAGCAGCGCGCCATCTTCCCGCACCAGCGTTTTATAGGGGTCATCCGGGCGGCAAATGCTGGTCCACACGGACCAGGGCGCATAGCGAAAATCAATCACACGATCGGTCATATTGCCCAACTCCAGCACAAAAAATTGTTTTAACCGGCGGATACATAAGCAAGCTGAGCTTTTAAGGTGGCCACCAGGGCCGCATCTACCGTCACGATCTGGCGCAGGGCCAGCAGCGCCGCCCCCAGTACCGGCGGCAGTTCCGGCAGGGTGATCCGCACATTGGGCACGGCGGCGGCCAGCGCCCGGTGCAGCGGCTGCGTGAACAGCTCACCGGCATTCAGCAGCCCGCCGACCAGGGTGACTTCACAGATGTCCTCCCGGTCAAAATGCAGTTGCCGGGCGCACGCGCTTACCATCTCTGCCAGGTCAGCGACTGCCTGGGCCAGAAGCGGGCCGGTGTGCGGGTCGCCCTGGCGATGGGCGGCAAAAATCAACGGGGCCAGCGCGGCGACATCCGTCCGGGTGAAGGGCTGCACGTAAATGCGATGCAGAATCGCGTTCATGTCCGCAATGCCCAGGTGCGACAGCACCGCGGCCACCAGGCTGGAGGGGGCGCTGCGCCCGTCGTAGGCCCGCACGGCCAGCCGCAGCGCCTGCACCCCCAGCCAGTAACTGCTGCCTTCATCGCCGATGAGGTGGCCCCAGCCGCCGGTGCGCCAGCCGGTGCCGGCCGCATTCATCCCATACACCGAGGAGCCGGTGCCGGCGATGAGCACAATGCCGGGCCGGCCGCTTAAGCCGCCGGCCAGCGCAATCCGGCAGTCGTGGTCAATGCCGATGTGTGCGCCGGTAAAACCCAGCCGCGCGGCTATATCACCCATCACCTGGTGATCCTGTTCCGATGTCACCCCGGCCATGCCGAAGAAGACCGAAGCCATGGGGATCGCGGCCGGCAAACCGGCCTGCTGCCGGGCCCCCGCCAGGGCAGCCCCGATGCTGGCGCAGGCGGCTTCGATGCCCACGTCATCGTAGTTAGACGCGCCCGCGCTGCCACTGCCGATCACCCGCCCGTCTTCCTCCAGGATCACCGCACGGGTGCGCGTGCCACCACCGTCGATACCGGCCAGATAGCGATTCATGGTTTGATAAAAGCCTTAATGACTTTGATGGGCTGAGCGCTCTCGTTGGTGAGCCGGTAATGCCCGGCCGCGGCCGGCACGACAAAGGTTTCAGCATAGTGAAAGCGCCGGCACAGTCCGGCCGCCGTCTCCAGCGTCAGCGCCTGCCCTTCCACCAGACTCAGGATGTGCACGCTGCCATCCGTGGTGATATCCAGATGGGTGGCAAATTCCAGCCGCTGCACATCGTAAAAATGCACCTCATGCGTGGGCAAATGCACGATCTGCCAGTCGCTGCCCTGCGCCACGATCACCGGCTGCGCGACGAATTCACGGGGGATGCGCTCGCCCTGGCGATCAAAATACAGGTTCTCAAAGGCCCGGGCGATGTTCAACGGGCGCGGCTGGCCGTTTAAATCCAGCCGCATCCAGTCATACATCTTAAACGTGAAAATATACGGCGTGGCGCTGATCTCCAGCACCAGCGTATTCATCCCGGAACAATGAATGGTGCCATTGGGGATGAGGAACAGATCATGCTGGCGGGCCGGCAGGCTTTGCACGTAGCGTTCCACGTCCAGCGGGGTGGCCTGCTGGTAGCTGCGTTCCAGGTCGGCGCGGAAGGCGGCCGGGTCAACATCGGGCTGGAAGCCCAGGTACACGCGGGCTGCGGGGCCGGACTGAAGAATATAGTACGTTTCATCCTGGGTGAAATTTTCGCCGAAGTGCTGCCGGATATATTCCGGGCGCGGGTGGCACTGGACGGATAAATTGCCGCCGGCGAAGGTATCCAGAAAATCGAAGCGGATGGGGAATTCGGTGCCGAAGCGTTCCGCGGCGTGCCCCAGGATAGCGCGATGATCGTGGTACATCAGCCAGTCAAACGATACTTCCAGCAAATAGCCATCGCTGCTGAAGATGAGGCCATTTTCCGGCACAATCAATTCAAACGACCAGGCATAATTGGGGACATCGGTGGCCAGTTGCGGCAGGTGCTGCTTCAGCCACTGGCCGCCCCATACGCCCGGTTCAAACCAGGGGCGCACGCGGAAGTAATTCTGGCTGATCTGCGTCAGCGCGGTTCGCAGCGCCGCGCCGGTCATCAGCAGCGGGGCCGGCGGCCGCTGCCCGTCCACGATGAGATCGACCCGTGGCAGCAGGGCGGCTTTATGCCGGTTCAGCGCCACCCAGTCCACGAAATAGCAGCGCCGGTACATTTGCTGCGGGGTGGCCGGCGTGCTGGCTCCCAGGTTTGTGATGCTGCCGGCCCGCGCCCGGAATTGAATTTCGTTTTTGGGCAAATCCACATACACCAGGCAGCCGGACGACGCTACCAGCGCGGCCCCGCAGCCGTAGACAATGGTCAAAGCCGCTCCGGCCGCGGGCCGGGACATTTGTCGCAGCGCGTCGGCATCGAAAAAGTCGGCCAGGATGCCGGTGAAGCGGGTGCCAAACAGCGGGTCATCCTGCCCGATGAAGGGTGCCAGCCGCGCCTCCAGTACCTCCGGCGGCAGATGGGCCGCCACCACATCGCGCCAGGTGGCCACGTGCCCCAGGTCGCGCAGGGCGGCATCCAGCCGGTGGCGAAAATCCTCCCACAGGATGCCGCCGTAGCCGTCAATGATGACGAAGGTTTGGCCGCTGAGGGCCTGCGCCAGCGCGGCATAGCCCGCCTGAATGGTGCCGGCCGGCAGCGGGAACGACGGGTAAATATCATACTGCCCCGGCGGCCCCGGCGTGTACTGCACCGGCAGCAGATGCTGTGACGTGCGGCGGAAGGTGTCCATGATGTGGCTCACTCCCCCTGGGCCGGGCGGGCGTAGTCATCCGCATAGCGGGTGATGTCGTCCTGCTGCCAGTTGCCGAAGGCCACTTCCAGCACGCGCACTTCGCCTTCCGCCAGGCTGCTGCTCAGGCGGTGGGCGCTGTTCGCCGGAATCCAGAATTCATCGCCGGCGCGGCCATGGTGCACGGTGCCATCAATTTCGATCACCGCGCCATCATCCAGCACGATCCACAATTCCGCCCGCCCGGTGTGCGATTGCAGGCTGAGGCGCTGCCCGGCCCGCACGGACATCAGGCTGACCGTCACCGGCTGATTGTGGGCGAACTGTTTAAAATAGCCCCACGGGCGTTCAACAAAGCTGACGGGCGGTTTGTTGGCGGGTATGTCGGTCATGCTGGCCTCCCGGAGGCGGCATACAGCGCCCGGTCGATGAGGGTGGGCGTTCCCGCCACTTCCACGACGATTTGCCGAAAGCCGCGTTCGGCGATGCTGCCATAATCGTGCCCGGCCCGGGCCGGGTTGATGCCGATGTAGGTGAGGGGGGTGGTGCCGGTGTTGATGGTGCGGTGCGCCGTGCCGCCGGGCACATACACGGCGCTGTGGCCGGTGAGGGGCAGCAGGCGGCTGGCACCCGTCTGTTCGTCTTCCAGCAGCATATAGCCGCTGCCACTCAGCCCGATATACACCTCCGCCGCCGCCCGCCAGGCATGATAATGGCCTTTGGTGAAGTAATATTCCTGTCCCACTTTACCGGGCATCAACACGCCAAAACCATAGGCCAGGTCGCCTTCACCCGTGCCCGGTTCGAGGCTGTACACGCGGTACAGCACAGGATCATCCATGGCCAGCGCCTGCTCAAAGGCGGCGGTATCGGCAAAATAGCCCTGTAGATCGGACAGGCGGCGCTCGCTGACCGGCGCACCGGCAATGACGGGGTTCAGCGGATCATACTGTACGGCAGATAAATCAATGGCAGGCATAAGATAACATCCATGAGGGCAATTTTTAGGCACATAATTTATCAAAACATTATCGCAATAATCACATAAAGTCAACAAAAATAATCAATTTTATCAAATGTAATCATAAAGCCACGGATAAGTTATCAGGTGGCAAAAAGTGATATACTGATGCCGTAGGGATTGAACCGGCATACCACAGGTCAGAATCATGGACAAAACAACCCGCCATGCGCTGCTGGTTGAGCAGCGCCGCCAGGAAATTGTCGATTTATTGCAGGCGAAAGGCTCGGTGAATACTGAGGATTTGTGTGAATATTTTAAAGTATCACAGATGACGATCTGGCGTGATTTAAAAGTGCTGGAAGACCGGGAGATGATTAAGCGCGTCCATGGCGGGGCGCTGCTGGCGGGCCAGATGGATGAGCCGGTGTACACGCGCAAGCAAAGCGTGAACCGCGCGGCCAAAGAGCGCATCGCCCGCTATGCCTGCCAGCATTATGTGCATGATAACCAGATTATCATCATGGAAGCCGGGACGACGGTGATGGCCATGTGCCGCTACCTGACGCAGCGCAATTTAACCGTCATCACCAACGGCCTGGGCACGCTGAACGAGCTGTCTCAGCGGGTGCCCCAGGTGCAGGTGCTGAGCTGCGGCGGGATGCTGCGCGATGTGGGGCTAACCTTTGTGGGCCCGCAGGCGGAACAGTTCTTCCACAATGTGCGGGCGCATACCCTGTTTTTGAGCGCCACCGGCATCACCCTCGCGGATGGCATTTGCGACCCCAATTTGCTGGAAATTCAGATCAAACAATCCATGGCCGCCAGCGTGCAGCAAATCGTCCTGCTGCTGGATCGCTTTAAATTTGGCGTGCATTCGCTCAAGAACATCCTGCCCATGCACAAAATTGATGTGCTCATCACCGATGAGACGCTGCCAGACGACTACCGCGCCTGGCTGGAACGCGAAGGGGTCACGCTGAAGATTGCCCCCTGAGCCGGCCATGCATCAAACAGCGATCTGAAGCGGGGGCGCATCGCCAGACGCGCCCCGGCATTTATTGTACACCGCCGAAGAAAATGGTCTTCGTCTCCTGATAATCCGCCAGACCTTCCATGCCGCACTCGCGCCCGATGCCGCTTTGCTTCATGCCGCCGAAGGGCGCTTCGGGCGTGGCGGGCAGCCAGTCATTGACGCACACCATGCCATATTCCAGGTCTTCGGAGACGCGCAGGGCCGTATTCAGATCGCGGGTGAGGACGAAAGCGGCCAGCCCGTATTCGGTGGCATTGGCGATGCTGAGCGCTTCGTCCACCTCGCTGAAGGGGATGATGGGCAGCACGGGCCCGAACGTCTCCTCCTGATACAGCGGCATGGCCGGTGTCAGCCCGCTGACGACGGTCGGCTGATAAAAATAGCCGCGGGGCAGGTGCTCCGGGCGGCCGCCGCCGGTAAGGACATGGGCCCCGGCCGCGGCCGCTTCGCGCACCAGCGTTTCCACGCGCTCGCGCTGGCGGGCGTTGATGAGCGGCCCCACCTGGGTGGCGGCATCCAGACCGCTGCCCACGACAACTTTTTCCGTCAGCCGGGTTACATGATCGGTAAATTCTTCCACCACCTGACGGTGGACGAAGAAGCGCTGCGGAGCCACGCACACCTGGCCGCAGTTGCGGTATTTCCAGGTGACGGCCTCGCGGGCGACGGCGGCGACATCCACATCCGGGAACACCAGCACCGGCGCGTTACCGCCCAGTTCCAGCGCCAGCCGGGTGACAGTTTTAGACGCGCCATCCAGCAGCAATTTGCCCACCCGCGTGCTGCCCGTGAAACTGATCTTGCGGCAGCGGGGGTCGTCCAGCAGCACGCCGGCCATGGCGGCGGGGTCGCCATTGATGACGTTGAGCACCCCGGCCGGCAGGCCGCTGTCGTGCAGCGCCTGGGCCAGCAGCATGGCCGAGCGCGGCGTATATTCGGCCGGCCGACCGACCACGGTGCAGCCGGCTGCCAGCGCCGCCGCCCAGGAACGCACCAGGTTATACACCGGGAAATTCCAGGCGGTGATGGTGCCCACCACCCCCAGCGGCTGCGGCTGAACGTGAATACGCCGCGTGCCCACCCGCGCCGGGATGCTGCGCCCGTAGCTGCGCGGAGCCTCCCCGGCGAACCATTTGAGGTAATTGGTGGCGCTGCGCCATTCCGCGGCGGCTTCGCTCAATGGCTTGCCGGATTCTTCGGTGGTCAGCCGGGCCAGGTCATCCACCCGCGCCAGAATCCACGCGGCGGCATTCATCAGGTAGTCGGCGCGTTCATAGGGGGTCAGCCGTGACCAGCTTTTAAAGGCCCGGTGGGCGGCATCAATCGCCGCGCTGGCATCCGCTGCGCCGCCAAACGGCACCGGCTGGAGGACGCTTTCGGTGGCCGGGTTCACCAGTTCCCAGGTGCCCCCGTCCGCCGCCGGCACCCATGCGCCATCAATCAATTGCTGCAAACGATACTCGCTCATGATGTCGTCTCCGGGCGGCCCTCAGCGGGCGGCCGTCTGTTCCGCGCTAATGACGTGGAGCGCTTCAGCGACGATGGCCATGCCTTCATCAATTTGCGCGTCGGTGATGTTCAGCGGCGGCAGGAAGCGCACGCAGTTGCTGTACAGCCCGGCGCGAATGGTGATGAGGCCGCGTTTGAGCGTCTCCTGGGTGATGCGGGCCACTTCATCCGGGGCCGGGGTTTTCGCCTGGCGGTCGCGCACCAGTTCCATGGCCATCATTGCGCCCACGCCGCGCACATCGCCGATCAGCGGGTGATGTGACTGAAATTCTTCCAGGTGCTGGCGCAGGCGCTCGCCGATGGCCGTCGCCCGGGCCAGAAACTCCGGCTGGCGGATCATGTCGATGGCCTCAATGGCGGCGGCGCAGGCCAGCGGATTGCCGCTGTAAGTGCCCCCCAGCCCGCCCGGATGCGGCGCATCCATGATCTCGGCGCGGCCGGTGACGGCCGCCAGCGGCATCCCGGCCGCCAGTGATTTCGCCGTCGTCAGCAAATCGGGCACGATGTCGTAATGCTCGCAGGCGAACAATTTCCCTGTGCGCCCGAAACCGCATTGAATTTCATCCGCCACCATGACGATGCCATGCTGCGTACACAGTTCGCGGATGCGCTGTAAAAAGCGCGGCGGCGTGGGGATGAAGCCGCCTTCACCCTGGATCGGCTCAATGACGATGGCCGCCACCACTTCGGGGTCGATCTGAGCGACGAAAGCATTCTCAAGCTGCTGGATGGCGTAATCCACAAAATCGGCTTCGCTGAGGCCGGCCGGGCGGCGGTAGGGGTTGGGGAAGGGCAGGCGCACAATTTCGGACGGGAAGGGGCCGAAGCCTTTTTTGAACAGCGAATACTTGCTGGTCATGGCCAGCGTCAGGCTGGTACGCCCGTGATAGGCCCCCTCAAAGACGATGATGGCCGGGCGCTTCGTATAATAGCGGGCAAGACCGCTTCCGCGCCGCTGTTCAGCAGCAGCGTCTTTTTAGCGTGGTCGCCGGGGGTGATCTCGTTCATCAGTTCGGTCACGCGCACGTAAGGCTCATAGGTGCCCACGATGGCGCACATATGGATGAGCTTCTCGGCCTGTTCGCGCAGCGCCTCCACCACGGCGGGCGGGCAGTGCCCTACCGCCAGCGTGCCAATGCCGCCGGCGAAATCCAGCAGGGTATTGCCATCCACATCACGCACGGCGGCCCCGCTGGCCGCTTCGACGGCGATGCCGGTCAATTTGGCGGCC
>JALOOI010000291.1 GCA_025454495.1 Anaerolineae bacterium | reverse complement strand
ACGGGGTCGCTCTTGAGGGTGCGGATGGCCAGCAGCGGCGCGGGAAAGGCGGCGGCCACCTGCGCGAAAGGCACGTCGGCGGGGTAAATGGTATCGTGCAGCAGGCGGCGGTAATTGGCATCGCCCTTCAGGATCACCAGGCGGGCCCCGGCGAAGGTATGTTGCAGGCGCAGCGGCAGGTCATCCAGCCAGCGCGGGCTGTTCCAGTAAAAATCCGGGGCCAGGCGCAGGCGGCCTTCATCCAGCGCGGCGGACAGGCGCAGCCCGAAGGCGGCCGGCGCGTCATCGTCGGGGCTGTCGTAATCGCCGTCGATGAGATCGCTGATGAAATACCAGATGTCATGGGCGGTGGCATCGCTGACGTAGGTGGGGTGCATTTTGACGTGCAGCACGACGGGAATGTGCCGGCGCAGCAGCGCATCCACCAGCGCCAGATCCATGGCCTGCTCGCTGCCGGCGTTATCGCAAATGAGATGGACGGGGCCGGTGCCGCCGAGCAGCAGCGCCACCGCCGCGGGACGGTCATCCACCAGCAGGTCCTCCGCCCCGCCCTGCTGGCCCGCCCCGGCGATGTTCAGGCTCAGGTCAACGCGGTTGGCCCACAGCATCTGCGCCAGCAGCCCGTGAAGCTGCTCGGCCGGGTCGGCGGGTTCTTCGGCCAGCACGCGCTGGATCAGGGCCCGCAGGCGGTCGCTGTAAAATTCTTCCAGCTTGATGCTGAGGAACGGATCGACCCCGGTTTCAAAATAGCGCGTCGCCTGAATGATCTGGCGGAAGAAATAGACTTCGGCAAAGAACCACTGGCTGTTCTGCCAGGTGTCGCCACGGCGCGCCGCGAAGTCCTGCGCCCACTGGTCGGCATCCGGGGCGGGATAGCGCAGCAGCGGGATGGGCACGTCCTGCACCAGATCATCATGCAGTTGATCCAGCGCGCGGAGGATGGAGGGGTGAAAGGTGTTGGCCTGTTGCACCTGGCGAATGAGCTGCGGCAGACGCTGCGCCATGGTGTGGCGGGCGAAGATGTTGCTGCCATCGGTACGGATGGGGGCCGGCATGAGCATGGGTTCTCCCTGGAGCCAGTTAACGTGTGCGCGATGCGTGAGCCAGTGGTTAAAACAGGGCGTGCAGCAGCAGCCAGGCGGCCCAGCCCGCGCCGAGCAGCAGGCCGATGCGCCCGTGAAGCTGCGCGGTGCCACCCTGGGCGCGGTGCAGCAGCAGCGGGTCGGTTTCGCGGTCAATGATGCCGATGAGGCGCAGCGCCTGCGGCAGCGTGATGAGGGTGAGCAGCGTGGTCACGGGCAGCCAGCCGATGAGCACCAGCACCGCCTGGGCGACATAGGTGCCGATGACCAGCACGCGATATTCCAGCCGGGCCACATCGCGCCCGAAGATGACGGCCAGGGTGCGCTTGTGCACCGCGCGATCCGCTTCCAGATCGCGGATGTTGTTGGCGTGCAGGATGGCGGCCGTCATCAGCATGACCGGGAAGGCAGTCAGGGACAGCATCGCACCTTTTTCGGCCGAGATGTCCGGCTGCATGACGTAATACGCGCCCAGGACGATGGCGGGGCCCATAAAGAGGCCGGCGGCGATTTCGCCCAGGCCATGGTAAGCCAGCGGATAGGGGCCGGCGGTGTAGGTGATGGCCACCAGCACGCCGCCCACGCCGATGATCCACAGCCACGGGCCGCTCTGGGCCAGCAAAAACAGCCCGATGAGCGAACCGGCGACGACGGACGCAATCGCGCCGGCCAGCACTTCGGCCGGGGTGAGGAGCCGCTGCTTGATGACCATGCCCTGCCCCGCCTGCTTGAGGTCTTCCGCGCCTTTGCGAAAATCCATGTATTCATTGACCAGGTTGGCGGCGGTTTGCAGCAGCATGACCCCCACCAGCGACAGCAGGAACACGGGCAGGTTGAATACGCCATCCTGGAGCGCCAGCAGCGCGGCCAGCCCCATGGGGACGAAGGAAGCGACGAACACCCGCGGGCGGGTGGCGGCATACCAGGCGGCCAGTTTACCGGGAGCCGGAGAAGCGGTCATGAGCAGTCCTGTACAGATGTGGGTAAAGCATAACTATAGCGCAGCCGCATTAGGCGTGCATGTGTGATGGGCGGCCCGGGCTGCGCCGCGCAGCCAGGTACACATAAACCCGGCCGGATTGCGCAGGTGGCGGCGCTGGCGCAGGGTGGCCAGGGCGCGTTCCACCAGCCGCGGGCGATAGCGGTCTACCAGCCGCCGGGTGACGGCCAGGCTGGTGTAGCCGGTCTTTGGGCCCTCCGCAGGCACGCACGCCCGCAGCGCAGTATACACCTGCTGCGCCAGCGCTTCATGCGCGGCATCCGGCAGCGGGCGGCGATAATAGCGGGCAGGCGGCGCTTTGTCAGCGGGCGGCACCGGGGGCATGGCGATCCGCAGGCTGTTATCAGTTGTGATAAGTTTAAGAGGTTCAGCCGGCAAAACCAGCGGCGGGCGGGCGGCGGGCAGCGGGGTTACGACCGTGAGCGGCGCAGCGGGTGGCGCGTTAAACACGGTGATCGGCGCAGCGGGCAGCGACTTCAAGGCGGGTTTCAGCGGTGTCGGCAGCGCGGCCGGCGCGGCACTGATCGCGGCTTCGGCGAGACTGTAATAGTTCTCACACTGGTACAGACAGCGCAGTTTACGCCGCTGTTTGAGCAATTTTTGCGCCAGCGGACGCAGCGCCGGGTAGCGGCGGCCGGTGTCATCTTCCAGAAAAACGCCACCATTGGGCGCAGGATCGGGGATCATGTTCAGGGTGTGCCAGGTGATGGCGTATTCGCGGAACACGGGTTTGATGCAGATGCGGGCATCCTGACGATAGCGCTGAAGGCTGCGGGCGGTGATGCCCAGACGGTTGGCCAGCCAGTCGCGGGCGTACAGGCCGGGGCGGCGGGCGATGAGGCCGCGGTGCACCCCCTGACGATAGCGGCGCACACTGGCGAGATCATCCGGCTGGAGCGCGTCACCGGGGATACAGGGCAGCTTCAGCGCCTGGCACAGGGCGGCTGGATCGGGCATGTGGTACTGCTGTGGCGGACGGCCGCGCTTTTTGTTCGGTTCTGTCTCCCCAACAAATAGCAGTGTTTGTTCCGGGAACGCAGTGACCGCGATGGCAGCGTCAGCCGGGGATGGGGTCGCCGGGGAAGGGTGCTGCGGTACAAAAATGGGCTGGCCATCGGGCAAAGTCGCTCTGAGCGCTTTGAGGATGGAATGGCGGCCGATGCTGCCGGCCAGCGCGGTGACAATGGCTTTTTCGGTCAGCAGGGTACCGGGGGCAACGGATTGCATGGTGAGCGCATCCAGCACCCGCAGCAGAGCCACCTCACCGCGCTGGAGCAGGGCTTCCCGCAGGGGGCCGGGCAGCGCGGGCAGCTTCGCCGGGGACTGAGCGCGACGCGGCGGCCGGCTGAAGGCGCTGGCAATGGTGCGCTGTGCTTCGCGCTGACGCTGTGCCGGAGTCTCAGATTTATGACTCATGCCGGCGGGATGTGCAACGTGTCTATCGCCCAGAGCCAGCAGCGTGAGGGACGGTGACCAGCCAGCATCACGGGCCGCCAGCGCCTGCTGAAACAGCGCCTGATTGCGCCCAATGCGCGGTGCCAGATGCTGATAATTCGTGATAAGCTGTGCAGGGGTGAGCTGTGGCCGGGGACGGTCAGGGATGGCAGCAGCAGGTGTTGCCGCGGCGATGATCGCTGGAGGGTGGTCTACAGCCGACAAAACTGGCGGCACAGGCGCAGGTGTGCGGGCTGCCTGCTCACGGACAAAATCCACCAGGCGGGCGGCATCGCGTTCCGTCAGCAGCAGTGGCAGTCCACCGCGACGCACACGATAATTTTTGCCGGCGATGGTGGTAGGCGGCGCAAGGACATAAGCACCATCTGCCAGCAAATCCACCCCGGCAGCGTGATGGCTGGACAGAGACAGCGAAGGCGGCAGCGCATAATAGTAATGGGGTGTGCCACGCCCGGCTGATGCGACAATGCGGGTGGAAGTGAGATGCGGAAAACGCTGTTCAAATTTAGTGATAAGCGCAGCATCATCAAAATCCAGCACCAGCAGGCGCGAAATGCGCCCGGTGACAATCGCCAGCCCGCCAAAATGCTGCTCCAGGAACCAGCGGCGCAGTTCCAGCGCTGACGGGCGGCGTGATTGAAACTCTTTCCAGGATAGCGCCGCCACTTTAGCACGGTCGGGCGCAGCGTCCCCAAACACCGGGATAACCGCATAGTTTAACGATGTATAAAGATTAGCCGTCGAGAACAGGGCTTCAGCAGCCTGTTCCGTGCTGATACTCATCACAGACTCATCCTTTGCGAGGATGAAGTCAGATGCCACATCTTGCAAAAATCACAGACCTGCAATACAATAGAAATTGCAAGCAGGTTTTCTGCCAAGTGACCGGTCTAAGAGATTAGACTAGCTTGCAAGAAAGGCGTGGCGCTCTGAACTTCACTCAGAGTGCTTTCTTGTTTATAGCCACCACACACTTTCCACCACCGCCAGACAACAGCGATAGCGTGCTATTTGTGACGCTGCTTCCCCGCTTCTGGAAGCCCAACCGCGGTCAATTCTTCTAAAGGTTACACGAAT
>JALOOI010000290.1 GCA_025454495.1 Anaerolineae bacterium | reverse complement strand
TTTGATATGGGAACCTACAAACGATGTTATCAGTAGTAACAGCTTCGTTTATGTTTTTAATTCCGTTTACGATGGCGGAATTAATTTAGAGCGTGAATTGGATAGTCTAGCACCATATAGGGCAAGGCCAGGCCAAAGTGGGTCTGGAGGCTCTATCACTACCCAAAACGCTAGGAGGATATATGAGTACTATATGAATAACATTGATTGGGCAATGTTATTCCGTTTGCCGACTGGTGCACAAGTGGCGGAAACAGATGCTACCATAAAAATCAGACTTGACAAACAGTACAACTTGGCAAGGGTGAATAACAACATCTCAATCCCCAGACGAAAGCGAACTGTCATGTCAC
This sequence comes from Anaerolineae bacterium, assembly GCA_025454495.1. Taxonomy (GTDB): domain Bacteria; phylum Chloroflexota; class Anaerolineae; order Aggregatilineales; family Phototrophicaceae; genus JALHOR01. The sequence goes on along the minus strand of JALOOI010000290.1, from coordinate 7,822 downwards.
CCTCAACGCTGAAAATCACAGTTTGCCAATTTCATGATGATCCCGAAAAGTTGCATCAGGATTGGACGGCTTTATCGGCGCATGTCAAAGCGGAAGGCAGCACCCTGGTGCTGCTGCCGGAAATGCCCTTTTACCCCTGGCTGTGTGGCGAGACTGTCGTTGACCTCGCCGCCTGGAAAGCCGCTGTTGACGCCCACGATGCCTGGCTGATGCGGCTGGCCGAACTGGAACCAGCGATTATCCTGGGTACACGCCCACTCACCCGGAATGGGCAGCGGCTGAATGAGGGCTTCATCTGGGATTCGTTGAACGGCTATCAGGCAGCGCACACGAAGTATTACCTGCCGCGCGAGGATGGATTTTGGGAAGCCGAGTGGTATCAGCGCGGCGATGGCGATTTCGCCCTGGTTCGGGGCGGCGCAGCCCTGACTGGTTTCTTAATCTGCACCGAGATGTGGGCGATGGACAAAGCCAGGCACTATTGCAAGGCTGGAGCGCATCTGATTGTCACCCCGCGTGCCACTGCCAGAGAATCACTGGATAAATGGCTGGCCGGCGGGCGAGCGCTGGCGGTGGTTTCCGGCGCTTACTCCTTATCCTCCAATCGAGTCGCTGAACCGGATCGCCCTGGCGTTCCCTTTGGCGGGCAAGGCTGGATCATTGACCCGGATGGCGCAGTTCTGGGGGTGACATCGGCTGATGAGCCATTCGTCACCCGTTCGATTGACCTGGCGGCTGCCGAACACGCCCGCCACACCTATCCCCGCTACGCGCTGGATTAGGCTGGTAAGCTGGGCATCGCCTTACCCCACCGCCATATCCGTTTCAGCTACATCAGGCAGCATCTACAAAGGCATGATTATCCCGGCAAGTAGTACAGAATCTGGAGATTTGGCCGGGTAGATGGACCGGCTTCGAAAGCAGAAAAGAATTTTCGTCCCCTGTCTCGTCCTCGCCCAACGACGATCAATGAAAGACTCTTGCCGCTTGTCCATCCTGATTGATTGACAATTTCTTGCACAATGGGCGAAAGTCCGGTGTATTCGGCCCAACCTGCAGATGTGCGTAGATTGGCGGCGCTATTCACACGAGCGACAGTCAATGACCGTGATCCGGGTAAACTGGCTTGACTGAAAGCAGCGCCATTTGCCTTTTTCAGCGGACGGCGTTATGCTTGCGTTGTGCAAACCCTTTAAAAAAGGTTTGTACCTTAGACCAATATGAACGTGGAGTGATGTTATGAAAAGAATTTTTGCGCTGCTGCTGGCAGTGGTCATGCTGGCAGGTCTGGTGCCCACCATGGCACAGGAAGCCCCGGCCGGTGTTTTTCTGGGCACGTGGCCCTATGTGCTGAAGCCGGATCATAACCTCAACAGCTTCTCGCCCAACGGCCCCACCGCCAACCTGGGGGTGGTCTACTGGCAACTGGTGGAAATGCCCGCCGCCTTCTACAAATGGGCGGCCGATGAATATGTGGGCCTGCTGGCGGAATCGTGGGGCTTCGTGGATGGCGGCTATGAGCTGACGCTGAAAGAAGCCACCTGGAGCGATGGCAGCCCGGTCACGGCGGATGATGTCGTGGCGACCTATGGCATTGGCCGCATCCTGGGCTGGTCGCAGTTTAACACCGTGGCCAGCGTGGAAAAGGTCGCTGACCGTACCGTGCGCTTTGTGTGGAGTGGTGAGCCGTCGCTGCTGGCGGAACGGCTGATCCTGAAAGAAAACATTCGCCCGGCCGCCACCTATGGCGCACTGGCCGAAGAAGCCCTGGCGCTGGCGGCGGATGGCAAAACCCGCGATGACCAGGAATGGAAAGACCTCAACGCCAAAATCAATGACTTCCGGCCGGACGCGCTGCTGGCCAGCGGCCCCTACACCTACACGCTGGATGACGTGGGCGACAGCTACATGAGCCTGTTCTGGCAGCCCAACAGCCTGTATTCCGGCACCGTCAACTTTGGCGAAATTCGCCTGTGGGCGGGTGAAACCGAAGTCACCACCCCGCTGGTGCTCAATGGCGATATTGCCTGGTCTACCAATGTGTATCCCCCGGCCACGCAGCAGGCCTTCCAGGATGCCGGCATCCGCCTGCTCATCCAGCCGCGCGGTTATGGCCCCTCGCTGCTGTTCAACCACGATGTGGCCCCGTGGAACATCAAAGAAGTGCGCCAGGTGGCCGCGCTCGTCATCGACCGCAGCGAAAATGCCTTCCTCACCAACGGCTTCGGCGCGACCGGCACGCAGTACATGGCCGGCATTCTGGATGCCCAGGTGCCCAACATGCTCACCCAGGACGTGATCGACCAGTTGAACCCCTACACCTTCAACCCGGAAGCCGCCGCAGACATCATGACGCAGCTTGGCTACACCCGCAACGATGCCGGTAAATGGGTGGATGCGGAAGGCAACACCATCAAGTCCGAATACAAATTCCCCGGCGACTTTGCCGATTTCTCTGCGGCGGCGCAAAATGCCACCGACCAGTTGAACGAATTCGGCTTCGATATTACCCCGCGGGCCGTGCCCTGGCAGCAGGCGCGGGATGACATCTTCGCCGGCAATTTTGAACTGTCCGTGTGGTCCTGGGGCGCAGGCTCGCCGTTTGCCTTCAGCCACCTGCGTAACCCGGTCATTCGCTTCAACTATGCCGGCCTGGGCGAAGGCCAGCCGGGCATGAACTTCCCGATGGAATTTGAATGGCGCGGCGAACAGATCAACCTGACGGATCTCATCAACAACGTCAATGTGGGGCTGGACGTGGCCGCGCAGCAGGAACGCGCCGGCAAGATTGCGCTCATCCTCAATGACCTGATGCCGTTCATCCCGCTGAACATCATCCTCAGCACCGAACCCTGGAACGAGGCCGAACTGGCCGGCGCTCCGGCGGATGATGACCCCATCCTCCAGAACCCGTCCTCGGATAGCTTCGTCATCCTGTATCTGCTGGAAGGGCAGATCGCCCCGGCCGGCGGCTAAAGCGCCGGTTGCAGCACGCCGCGCCTGCCTGCCGGGTGGGCGCGGCCCGGCCGGGTGGGCCTGGCCTGCCCGGCCGCGGCCCACCCGCCGCCGGCCTCATCCCAACTGGCTGTTTGACAGGATACCCTATGACCTGCGGCCGCTGCGCCCACCCCCGCTGACTGGCTGCGCCGTTTTTATCGCAGTTACACCCTGCGCGTCGTCGCCGGCGGCCTGCTCACCATCTGGGCGGTGACCACCTTCACCTTCATCCTCATCCGGCAAATGCCCGGCAACCCGTTTTCCATCAAAGTGGAACAGCTCATGCGCGAGCAAAATTTGACGGTGGAAGAAGCCACCAACCGCGCCGGGGCCCTGTTCGACTTTGACCCCAACCGCCCGCTGCTGGAGCAGTACACCGAATATATGGGCAAGCTGCTGCGCGGCGACCTGGGCAAATCCATCATCTCCAGCGAGCCGGTGATGAATATGCTGCTGCGCTTTTTACCGTGGACGCTGTTCAGCGTGGGCCTGGGGCTGCTCATCAGCTTTGGCCTGGGCATCCTCATCGGCATGTTGATGGCCTACTGGCGCGGCAGCCTGTTCGACAATGTGATGACGGCCTTTGCTTCGGTCATGTACGGCATCCCGGATTATGTCATTGCGCTGCTGTTGATTATTGTGGCGGGGGTGCAGTTACGCATTTTGCCCTTCGCGCAGATGCTCGGCGGCTCCACACCGGGCATCGAACCCGGCTTCCGGCTGGATTATATTCTCGATCTGCTGTTCCACGCCTTTTTGCCCGTCTTCACCTACGTGATTACGTCCCTGGGGGGCTGGATGCTGACGATGAAAAGCAGCACCATGAGCACCCTGGGCGAGGATTACATCACCGTGGCGCGGGCGCGGGGGCTGTCGCAGCGCCGCCTGCTGACGGCCTACATCGGCCGGAACGCCATGCTGCCGCTGGTGACGCGCCTGGCCATCAGCGTGGGCTTCATCGTCGGCGGCGCGGTCATCATCGAAACGCTGTACCAGTACCCCGGCCTGGGGCGTAACCTGGCCACGGCCATCCTGGTGCGCGATTACACCGTGATGCAGGGCATCTTTCTGGTGATCGCCATTTCGGTGGTCTTCTCCAACATCCTGGCAGATTTGCTGTTCGGGCTGCTGGATCCGCGGGTGCGCCTGGGCAAGGAGGACGCTTCATGATCGGCTTTGCCACCATTGCCACCGTGCCGGGGCTGCTCATCGGCATGGTGTGCGGCCTCATTCCCCTGGGCATCGCGCTGTATTATCGCCAGCTTCGCCCCGGCCTGCTCGGCTGGCTGGCCTGCGCCTTCAGCGGCTTTGCCTGCGGCTTCCTGGGCGGCGTGCCCATGATCGTGCTGACCACGGCCGTGGTCATTTCTTACGCTTACGTCAACAAGCAGGATCCGTTTACTTCCCGCGCGGCCCTCGCCGAGGTCAATTTTGAAGAGACGCGGCTGGAACTGCTGCTGCGGCTGCTGGCGGGCCTGGGCAACAGCGTGCGGGCCGGGCTGGTGGCCCTGCTGCGGAACAAGGCCGGCTTCATCGGCTTCCTGGGGGTGCTGTTCTTCTTCCTGATGAGCGTCTTCGGGCCGCTGCTCATCCCTTACGACGGCCGCCCGCACCCTGACCGCCGCCTGCCAGAGTCGCGGACGCTGTTCCAGGCTCCCTCCGCACAATTTCCCCTGGGGCTGGACTGGCAGGGGCGCGATATTCTGTCGCACGTCGTCCACGGCGGGCAGGGCCTCATCCTCACGGCCGGGCTGGCCGGCGTGCTGACGACGATCATCGCCGTGGTGCTGGGGGCGCTGGCGGCGCTGCTGGGCGGCGTGGTGGATCAGGTATTTTCGGCGTTCTCCAATTTCATCCTCACCATTCCGCAGTTCCCGCTGCTGCTGGTGCTGGCCAGCGTGCTGACCTTTGAGAGCAACGTGGCCCTGGCGCTGCTGTTCGCCCTGCTGAGCTGGCCCACGCTGATGCGGGCCGTCCGCGCCCAGGTGCTCAGCCTGCGCGAGCGCGATTATGTGGAAGCGGCCATCGCCCTGGACCTGGGGCTGTGGCACATCACCCTGCGCGAAGTGCTGCCCAACATGATTAGCTACATCGTGGTGAATATGATTTTCTCCATCCGCGTGGCCATGTATTCCATCGTGGGGCTGGTGTTCCTGGGCATGGTGCCGCTGCGCGAGCCGGACTGGGGCGTGATGATCTTCGTCGGGCGGCAGCAGGGGGCGCTGTCCAATTCCATCAGCGTGTGGATGGTGCTGGCCCCGGTGCTGGCGATTGCGCTGTTCCAGCTTTCGCTGGTCATGTTCACCCGGTCGCTGGAAGAAGTGTTTAACCCGCGCCTCCGCAGCGGGCTGTAGTGCGGTTGTTTAGCCATCACACAGGGGATGAAACGCGATGACCGTTACACCGGCTGCGCCAGAGGTGGTGCTCAGTGTGCGCAATCTTTGCATCAGCTATCTCACCCGGCGCGGGCGGCTGCGGGCGGTGAATAAGGTGTCGTTTGACCTGCACGCCGGCGAAACGCTGGCGCTCATCGGCGAAAGCGGCTGCGGCAAGTCCACCATCAACCTGGGGTTAATCCGCCTGCTGCCGCCCACCGGCACCATTGACAGCGGCGAGATTGTGTATCGCCGGCGCGATGGCCAGACCGTGGATGTGCGCGGGCTGACCACCGGGCAGCTACGCCAGTTCCTGTGGCGCGAATGTTCGATGGTGTTTCAGGGGGCGCTCAATTCGCTGAACCCGGTCATCAAAATCAGCAGTATGATTTACGACACGGCGGCCGCGCACGGCATGGACAAAAAAGAAGCCCGCGACCGGGCGCTGGATTTGTTCCAGAAAGTGCGGCTGGATCCGCGGCGCGTCTTTAATGCCTACCCGCATGAATTAAGCGGCGGAATGCGCCAGCGCACGCTGCTGGCCACCGCGCTGCTGCTGCGGCCGCAGGTGGTGCTGATGGATGAACCCACCACGGCGGTCGATATTTTGACGCAGCGCAGCATCATTGATGTGCTGAAGCGCCTGCGCGAAGAATTGAACTTCAGCGTCATCTTCATCAGCCATGACCTGGCCGTGGCGGCCGAAATTGCCGATACGGTGGCCACCATGTACGCCGGCGAGATCATCGAAATGGGGCCGGTGGCCGAGGTGTTTTATCGCCCGCGCCACGCCTATACCCTGGGGCTGCTGGAAGCCGCGCCGCGCCTGAGCGTGGGCCGCGAAGAATTGCACAGCATCCCCGGCAGCCCGCCTGACCTGGTGGAGCCGCCGCCGGGCTGCCGTTTTCACCTGCGCTGCCGCTTCGCCACCGACGAATGCCGCACCACACCGCCGCCGCTGACCACCGCGCCGGAGGATGAGCGTCATACGGTGGCCTGTTACCACACCGCCACCATCCTCAAAACGCGCCAGGAGGAACTCGCCCGTGATTAACCCGGCTCCCGCGGCGGCCGCGCCGCTGGTGGCGCTGCGCCACGTCTACCAGACCTATAAAAAAGATAATCACCTGCTGCGCGTGCTCCAGGATATTAATCTGGAGATTCACCCCAATGAAATTTTATGCCTGGTGGGGGAGAGCGGCTGCGGCAAAACCACCACCGGCAAAATCATCGCCGGGCTGCTGACGCACACCGAAGGCGAAGTGCTGTTTAAGGGTCGCCCGCCGGCCAGCTACACCGGCGCACGGGAACGCGCCGACCTGCGGCGCACGCTGCAAATTGTGCATCAGGATCCGTTTGCCTCGCTGAACCCGGCGCACACCATCGGGCAAATTCTCAGCTATCCGTTGCAGCGGCATGGCATGGTCAGCGGGCGGGCGGCGCTGCGGCGGCGCATCTGGGAATTGCTCACGCTGGTGGATTTAACGCCGCCGGGCGATGTCGTCAACAAATATCCGCACCAGCTCAGCGGCGGCCAGCGCCAGCGGGTGAGCATCGCCCGTGCCCTTACGGTGCAGCCAGGGCTGATCGTGGCGGATGAGGCGGTGAGCATGGTCGATGTGAGCATTCGCATCGGCATTTTGAAGATGCTGCACCGCCTGCGCGAGGAACTGCGGCTGGCCATTGTGTTCATCACCCATGATCTGGCGCTGGCCAAATATTTCGCCTGGGAAGGGCGTATCGCCGTGATGTACCTGGGGCGCATCGTGGAGATCGGACCCACGCCGCAGGTCATCGGTCAGCCGGCGCACCCCTACACGCGGGCGCTGCTGGCCGCCGTCCCCGAAGCCGACCCCGACCTGACGCGCCACAAGCAGCAAATTCCGCTGCGCAGCGAAGATATTCCCGCGCTGGCGGCCATCCCGCCCGGCTGCGCGTTTCACCCGCGCTGCCCGTTCCATGTGCCGGGCCTGTGCGATGCCAGCCTGCCGCCGCTGGCCGTGCCGGCCGGCTTCCAGCAGCAGGCCGCCTGCCTGCCGCTGCATCAACCGGAGGGGCTGCGCCGCTATGGAACGTGAGACGTTGCAGGCCTTCCTGCGCCTGGGCGTGCTGCTGGCCGGGTGCAGCTTCGTCATGCTGTTCATGCAGGCTGACGCGCTGGTGGCAGGGGCGGCCCTGACACGCGGGATGGGATGCGCCCTCATCCCCCGGCCCCTTCTCCCAGGGGGCGAAGGGGGGAAGGCGGGCGTTTTTCCCATCCCTCGCCTGGGGGAGAGGGAAACAGGGTGAGGGCACCGGCGGGTGCAGGGCGGCGTTTTTCCCATCCCTCGCCCGATGGGAGAGGGAGACAGGGTGCGGGCAGCGGGGGGAGCAGGCGGCGTTTTTCCGTCCCTCGCCTGGGGGCTATGCATTACCCACATCTTGTGGGGGCTGGAGCAGGGTAAAAGTAG
>JALOOI010000289.1 GCA_025454495.1 Anaerolineae bacterium | reverse complement strand
CCAGAATTTTATGCATGAAGGTTGCCAGCGGCAGCGGCTTGAGCCGGCTAAAAAATGCACCCGGCCGCTATATCGTACCCATGGGGACGCTATAGCCGCCGGCGCGGCTTTTGCGACCGGGTGGCTAACCCTGTATCTCGATGCTCAACTGATAGCCCGTTTGGGCCACCAGCGCAGCATTGACCTGCTCATAACTGGCTGCTCCCGGGGCCTCGCTCAGCCGAACTTCCACCAGCCCGCGCTCAATGTGAATGCCGGGCCCCTTACGGATCGACCAGCCGGCGGCTTCCATAAGCTGCCGCGCGACCAGTAAAATGTGCTGCTGGTTCGGGTGTGGATGGATGCTCAGCACATAGCCGGTCTGCTGCGCCAGCGCGGCTATCTGTTCCCGAAAGCGTTCGCCCACCTGCGGCGAGATGAACGACAGCACAATTTGATCCTGCTTCAGGCTGACTTTGTACACCCCGTGCTGTTCCAGTGCCTGCCGAATGACTGCATAAGCGCTGTTGATCTCCATCCGCCCGCCGGCGGCCGGTTTGCTGCTGCCGGCGGGCTGAACAGCGCTGCTTCTGGAACCGGCCACGATCAGCCGAAAATCAGTGAGCGCCACAAAACGCTGCTCGATCTCTGCCTGCTGATCGGCTGCCAGCGGGGTCAGTTCCACCTGCACCTGACGCTTATCCATAAAAATGGACGGGCCTTTCAGAATGCGGGTTTCCGCCGGCAACAGCTCACTCACGGCCAGCGCCAGCGCCTGCTGATTGACGGTCGGGCGCACTTCGGCTTCCCAGCCGGTCTGTTCGGTGAGGGTTTCCAGCAGATCACCATACTGGCGCAGCACGCTCTGCGGGAAATCAAAATGCAGCGTCAGCCGCTTACGATGCACTTCCATCCCCACTTTACGCAGCCGCGCTGCCGGTGGAAACAGCGCGGTCGCCAGGGCACGGGCTTCGTTTTGCTCCAGCGGCCCGTGCTCCAGCGCCCGGCGCGGCAGCAGCCCATCAGCTTCCAGCGAGGCACCATCCGCCGCCAGCGCCAGCACGATCGCGGTCAGCGCGACCTGCTCACTTACACCGGCGGGCAGTACGTCCGGCAGCAGCGTTTCCGGCTGGATGGCTTTCCCCAGGCTCACCAGCGTTTGCCGCCGCGCCAGTGGCAGCAGCGCTTCCATGTGTCCCCGCGCTTCTTTGATGAGCGCTCCAAGCTGCGTGCGCTGGCTGCCTTCCACGCCGGGGAAGCCCTGCCACGCCCCGATCACCCACAGCAGCGCGTCCGCCGGATAATGGGTGCCTCTGGCATCCTGCACATCAGCCTCAAAACTCTCAATATCGGCAGCTTTGACCACGCCCACCCGGGGCTGCTGATTGCTGTTGCGCAGCACCACCAGCCGGCCCACCAGATCGGGGTAACTCAGCATGATCTGCCGCTGCCGGCGGGTACGCCTGACCTCATCGGCCGATTTCACCCGGTACGTGCTTTGGCTGCGCCAGTCGGACGTAAAAAAGATATTGTCCGGGTGCTGGAGCGCCGCCTGCATCGCGCCGGCCTGTTCACCATCTCCCCACCATACCTGGGCCAGTTCGCGGGTGCTGTAAAAATTGCCCGCCTGCGCCTGCAACAGCTCCCACAGTTTTTCCAGCACCACCGCCGTCGTCTCTTGACCACTTATCAAGCCTGATCCGGCGGCCCACGGGCGCTCCCGGAACGCAAATTCGCGCGTGGTGCCGGTACGCGGGCTGGTTACGGCGATCTGGCGCTGGCGCAGTTCGCTGGCCAGGCTGTGCCGCGCCGCTGCATCGCCATGCACCAGCAGCACTTCGCCCGCCTTAAACGCCTGAGCAATGCTCACCAGTTCATCTTTATCCGCGTGCGCTGACAGCGAATAAGTGTCGATCTGGCAGCGCACTTTCACCGTCTCCTTGCCCAGGCGCAGCAGCGGCTCATCACCCTCGCTGCGTTCTTTCATCAGCTTTTGCAAAAAGCGGCCCGGCGCTTCCTCATCCTGGTACCCGGTCAGCAGAATGGCGCTCATGGGGTCTTCCGCCACATAACGCGCATAATACTGCGATGCGCCCCCGGTCAGCATCCCGCTGCTGGCCACGATGATGCACGGCGCAGACGTGGTGGCAATGTCGCTGCGCTGCTGTGCCGTCAGCACCGGCTTCACCAGATGCCGAAAAAACAGCGCCTCCTCGCCGGCCGCCCGCACCGTGGCCGCCGGCAGCACATCTGCAAAGCGGGCATAAGCGCTGCACACCGCCCGCACCATGCCATCCACATACACTGGCACCCTCAGCCGATCCCGATACGCCAGCAGAATCTGCAAAATCTCCTGCGCCCGCCCCAGGGCAAACGCCGGAATCAGCACCCGCCCGCCGCTTTCGGTGATGCGTACCAGCGTCTCCACCAGCCGCCGTTCTTCCGCTTCCCGGTTGGCATGGGCCCGGTTGCCATACGTACTCTCCAGCACCAGCGCATCCGCCTTGATGCGCGGCACCCGTACCGCCTCCACCGTGCGCTGCGGGCTTTTGGACACATCCCCGGACATGACCAGCGTGCCCTCGCTGCTCTCCAGCACCAGCATCGCCGCCCCCGCGATGTGCCCGGCCACATGGTACGTCACCTGCAACCCGTCCCCCAGCTTCACCGCCTGCCCGAATTCCACCATCTGGATCGCCTGCATCAACCGATCCACCGCCACCTCATCAAACAGCGGCAGTTCGCCTTCTTCCTCATACTGGCTTTTCATGATGCGCTGTGCATCCTTTTGCAGCACCGTCACCAGCGCCAGCGTCGGGCGCGTCATCAGCACCGGCACATGTGGATAATGACTCAGCACCAGCGGCAGCGCCCCGGTGTGGTCGGTGTGCGCGTGCGTCACCAGCACATAATCAATGCCACCCGTGGCCGTCATCACCTGCAAATCCGGGAGCTGGCTGCTCTCCAGCCCGCGGCTGCTTTTGGGCGAAATGCGAATCCCCGCATCCACCAGCAGCCGCTTACCGGCGATCTCCACCAGCGTACAGCTTGCCCCCACTTCATCCGCCCCGCCCAGAAACGTGAGTTTCATCCCGCCTCTCCTTGACTCTTTATTGATTCTTTAATTCAGAATATTTGTTCTTTTTCCGGTGATACTTTAGCACAAATTTTCTCTCGCCACATCATCGGAGTCACTGACCTGCAAAAAGCGCTGTAAGGCTGCCGGTTACAGTGGCTCCCATCATCCAGCGCCCCAAAATTGTAGCACAGCCCGCCGGCTTCCTCCCTGACCTGGCACCGTTTTTGCATTACAATCAGAGCGCTTCTCAGCAGATTAATGTTTGATGAGAAAACGATCATAGACCCGTTGACCCGCCCGTTACCCGTTCACAGGCCCGCCATGAGCCTTCTGCCCGCACCCCATCCACCCCCGGCCCCCGGCCCCGCCCGGCGGCTGTGGCACGGCTTCAGCCTGCTCATCGGGCTGGTCATCATCAGCACGCTCATCAGCCTCATCGATTGGGCGCATTTCCTGGCCACGCTGCGCCAGCTTTCCGCCGGCACCCTGGCCGCGCTGACGGGGGTCTATTTGCTGCTCAATGGCTTTCGCGTACTGCGCTTTCAGGCGCTGCTGACCGAACCCGCACCGGCCCGCTGGCTGTATCCCATCGGGCTGTATCACAATTTGCTGGTGCGCGTGCTGCCCTTCAAACTGGGGGAACTGGCCCATGTGCTGCTGCTGCGCCGGCATCTGGGCTTCTCGGCCGAGGCCGGCCTCAGCAGCCTGCTGGGGGCGCGGCTGCTGGAATTGATGGTGATCCTGCTGGTGGGGGCAGTCAGCCTGCCGCTGGCGGGGGATCTGTTCGCCGGTCAGCAGGCGTTACAGGCGTTTTTCATCGCCGGCAGCGTCATCATCGGGCTGCCCGCGCTCTACTGGGCCGGGCCACTGCTGCGCCGGCTGGCCCACGGGCTGCGCCGGGTGCCGCTGCCGCTGCTGCCGGCCCTCGCCCCGCGCCTGGAACGGCTGGCCGCCGGTTTTGACCTGCTGCGCCAGCCCCGTCGCTTCGCCCGTGCCTTCGCCTGGTCGGTGTGTACCTATTCCTGTAGCTTCCTGCTGAACGCCATCCTGCTGCAGGCCGCCGGCGTGCCGCTGCCCCTGCCGCTGCTGGTGGTCATCGTCACCCTGGGCATGTTCGCCAGCGCCTTTCCCTTCAACATCAGCGGCTTTGGTATGGTCGAAATGAGCTGGACGTTTGCCCTCACCACCCTGGCCGGCTACGACAGCGGCACCGCGGCCGCCATCGGGCTGCTGCTGAATGGCGTGCCGCTGCTCATTACGCTGGTGTGCGGCCTGCTGGGCCGGGTCTGGCTGCGCCTCAGCGCCGGGGATTCAGTTGCGGGCACGATCCATCATGATCCTTTATAATTTACAACGATCCGCAGGGGCACGATGCAGCGTGCCCCTGCATAGGGTTTTATATTTTCCCTCTGTGCCTCTGCGTTGCATCTTTCGCCCTCATCCCCCGGCCCCTGCTCCCGCGGGGCGAAGGGGTGCAGGCGGTGTTTTTCGCGTCCCTCGCCTGGGGGAGAGGGAAACAGGGTGAGGGCTGATCCTTTTCCCGTCCCTCGCCCGATGGGAG
>JALOOI010000288.1 GCA_025454495.1 Anaerolineae bacterium | reverse complement strand
TTCACTGAACGCCTGAGCGCGGCCGAAGCTGTCCGCCTGTTTGAGCAGGCCCTGCGCGGCCCGGTTGATCTCGCGGCCGCGCAGCGCTTCACCGGCCATATGCTCATCGAGATGGCCCGCATGAGCTGTGAGGATGGCCTGGTGATGCAGCTTCACACCGGCTCCTTGCGCAATCACAACCCGGCACTGTTTCAGCGCTTCGGGCGCGATAAGGGCGCAGACATCCCGCTGGCGGCCGAATACACCCGCAGCCTGAAGCCGCTGCTGGACGCATACGGCAGCGACCCGCGCCTGACGCTGATCCTGTTCACGCTGGACGAAACCACCTTCAGCCGCGAACTTGCGCCGCTGGCCGGGCATTACCCCGCGCTGCGCCTGGGGCCGCCCTGGTGGTTCCACGACAGCCTGAACGGAATGCGCCGCTATTTTGACCAGGTGATGGAAACGGCCGGGCTGTACAATACGGCCGGTTTTAATGACGATACCCGCGCTTTTTTGAGCATTCCCGCCCGGCATGATGTGTGGCGGCGGGCCGCCTGCGACTGGCTGGCCGGGCTGGTGGTGCGCTATATTGTGACCGAAGCCGACGCGCTGAGCATGGCGCGGGCCTGCGCCTATGATCTGGCGAAGGAGACGTATCACCTGTGACCGCACAGCAGACTTTAAGCGATAGCGTGGCCGTCGTCACCGGCGGCACCGGGGTTCTGGGCAGCGCCCTGTGCCAGGGGCTGGCCGCGGCCGGCGCGACGGTGGTGGTGCTGGCCCGGCGCGAACTGCCGGTGGCGGCCGTGGCCGATCGCATCAATGCGGCCGGGGGCCGTGCTTACGGGCTGGCCGCCGATGTGCTCAATCAGGCGCAGCTCATCACCGCCCGCGAGCGCATTCTGGAACTGTATGGCCGCATTGATCTGCTGGTGAACGCAGCCGGGGGCAATACCCCGGAAGCCACTGCCATCCCCGGCCAGCGCACCTTCTTTGACCTGCCGCCGGAAGCGATGCAGTGGGTGTTTAACCTCAATTTCACCGGCACGCTGCTGGCCTCGCAGGTCTTCGGTACGCCCATGGCCGCGCAGCAGCACGGGGTCATCATCAATCTGTCGTCGATGGCGGCGTTTACCCCCCTCACGCGGGTGGTGGGCTATGCGGCGGCCAAAGCGGCCATCAACAATTTTACGCAGTGGCTGGCGGTGTACATGGCGCGGGAACACAGCCCGGCCATCCGCGTGAATGCCATCGCCCCCGGCTTTTTCCTGGGCGACCAGAACCGCTTTTTGCTGCTGGATGCCCAAACCGGCGAGCTGACACCGCGCGGCCGGCAGATCATCGACCACACCCCGATGGGGCGCTTTGGCCAGCCGGAGGATCTCATCGGCACGCTGCTGTGGCTGGCTTCGGATGCGTCGCGGTTTGTGACCGGGATCATTGTGCCGGTGGATGGCGGCTTCAGCGCCTTCAGCGGCGTGTAACGCCGGCGGCCGCCGGTACGCTGGCGCTGTCCTCACCGTTAGCCCGGCCGCCGCCTGAGCTTCGGCCGCCGACTGCTGCTTGACAGGCGGCCTGTTTGGCCCTAAACTGATGAATGAATATTCATTCACTTCATTGAATGCGCATTCAATGCTCATCCAGAAAGTTGTGCCATGACCGATACCCTGCAACAGCAGCTCATCATCGCCCGCAAAGAGCAAATTCTGGCGGCGGCGGCGGTGGTCTTTGCGGCGAAAGGCTTTCATGCCACCACCATCCGCGATATTGCCCGCCAGGCCGGCATCGCCGATGGCACCATCTACAATTACTTTGGCAGCAAAACCGCGCTGCTGACGGGCATTTTTGAACAAATGCGCGAGCGCGTGCTGCGCCAGAATCCGCTGCCTGCGCCGGAGACGCTGGATTTACCCGCGTTCATTCGGCTGTTCATCCAGCAGCCGCTGCTGGCGCTGCGGGGGGATAACTTCGCGCTGTTCCGCATCATCCTGGCCGAACTGCCGGTGAATGAAGAACTGCGGACGCTGTATCACACGCAGATCATGCAGCCCACGCTGCACCTGGCCGAAGCCTATTTTACGGCCCAGGTGGCACAGCGCGGCATCGCCCCGGAGGATGCCCGCCTCATCCTGCGGGCCATTGCCGGCATGGTGCAGGGGCTGCTGCTGCAATACATCCTGGGCGATGAACTGCTGACCGAACAGTGGGAACAACTGCCAGAACTGCTCAGCGGGCTGCTGCTGCATGGCCTGGGCCCGGACCCCGATTAATTTTGAGGCCTGTCACGGAGACAACCACATGACCGAAATTGCCATCGTCGCCTCTGGATCACGGGGCGATGTTCAGCCATATATTGCCCTGGGCCGGGGGTTACAGGCCGCCGGCTACCGCGTGCGCCTGCTGGCGACCGATAATTTTGCCCCGCTGGCCACCGAAGCCGGCCTGACCTTTGTCGGCACCGGCCTGAGTCCTGAGGAGCGCGTGCAAACCGATGCCTGGCGGGAGGTGCTGGAAAGCGGCAACTTCCTGCGTATTCTGGCCAAAATGCGGCAGGAAATGTCCGCCGCGGCCGATGACCTGGGGCGGCAGATGCCGCCGCTGCTGAAGGGCAGCGACCTCATCCTCACCGGCCTGGCCGGGTTATCCGGGATTTTTGCCCTGGGCGAAGCCTGGCAGATTCCGGTGATTCAGGCCTATGTGTTTCCGTTCACCCCGACGGCGGCTTTTGCCACGCCGCTGGTGCCACGTCTGCCCCTGGGCCGCCTGCTGAATCGGCCCTCGTTCCACCTCACCCGGCAAATGTTCTGGCAGATGTCGCGGACGGTGGATGGAGCCACGCGCCGGGCCGCCGGGCTGCCTGCGCCGGGGTGGTGGGGGCCGTACCGGGCGCTGGATCGGCAGGCGGTGCCGGTGCTGTATGGTTACAGCGCCCATGTGCTGCCGCGCCCGCAGGACTGGCCGGCGCGTTACCAGGTCACGGGGTACTGGTTTCTGGATGAGCCGGCGGACTGGCAGCCCCCGCCCGCACTGGTGGATTTTTTGAACGCCGGGGAACCGCCGGTCTACATCGGGTTTGGCAGCATGGGCAGCCGCAACCCGCAGGCCGCCGGGCAGATCGCGCTGGCGGCGCTGGCGCGTTCCGGGCAGCGCGGCGTGCTGGCGGCCGGGTGGGGCGGACTGAAGGTGACGGATGTGCCGGCGACGGTGCAGGTCATCGGGGCGCTGCCGCATAGCTGGTTGTTCCCGCGCATGGGGGCGGTGGTGCATCATGGCGGGGCGGGCACCACGGCCGCCGCCATGCGGGCCGGCGTGCCGGCGGTCATGGTGCCGTTCATGGGCGATCAGCCTTTCTGGGGGCGGCGGGCGGCTGACCTGGGCGTGGGGACGCAGCCCATCCCGCGCCGGCAGTTGACGGCCGATAACCTGGCCCGGGCCATCACGGCCGCCGTCACCGACCGCGACCTGCGCCGGCGTGCCGCCGACCTGGGCGAGCGCCTTCGTGAGGAAGACGGCGTGAACCGGGCGGTGGCGGTGATCCGGCAGTTTATGCCACCACAGCCGGCACCAAAGCCCGCCGCGCCGGTGCTTCAGCGCGGCTGAGCATCCACGCGCACGTTGGAGGACAGGTAACGCGGCGGGGCCGCGCAGCAGGTGGCAACGGCAGCGATGTCCTCCAGCGGCACACCCTCCACCACCAGCGCCCGATCAGACACGATGAAATGCAAATGCCGGCTGTAGCCGCGGCCGCAGGGGGTGACGAACTGCGCCTGGTCGATCAATTCGCCCAGGTACTGCCCGCGCGGCACCGGCTGATCCAGCAGCGCCCGCCGGACGGACAGCGCCAGCCGCACATGCAGGTAATAGGTAGCGCGGCCATCGGCATGGCGAATTTGCAGCAGGCTCTGGCGGCCATCGCTGCAAATTTCGCGCAGCAGGCCGCTTTCGGCCGCCAGCACGCCATAACGCGCCCCCGGTGCCGGCTGAAAATCCAGCGCGCTGCCGCTGTGCCAGCCCTGGATGGCCCACCAGGTATCGCCGCTGCGCCATGGAAAGCGATAACCCCCGGCCAGCGGGGGCGGCGCGGCCCCGACGGCCATAAACTCCGGCGGGATGGGCTGTGGCAGGGCGGCCGGGGCCCCGCCGTTCACCATCGCTGCCTGCCAGCGGCCATCCGCCTGGCGATAGGCCACCACCTCTACGAAGGCATCGGCATAATCTTCCACCTGCTGCCAGCCGGCCGCCACCAGTTCAGCCGGAACCAGGGTAATTTTGGCCCAGGCACCCGCATCGCGGTAGGCGGAGACCGTCCAGCGGCGGCAGGGCGGCAGCGCCGGCGCGGCGTACAATGCCTGGCGCACGGGTTCGCGCAGTTCCAGCATCAGCGCATAAATCCCCTCAAACTGGAGGCTCACCCGTGCGTCGGCCGGGCAGTCCGGGGTCGCGGTCGCGGTTGCGGTTAGCGTCGCGCTGGCGGTCACGGTCGCGGTCGCGGTCACGGTCGCGGTCACGGTGGACGAGGGGGTGGCCGTGGCCGTCCGGGCTGGTACCGGTGCCGCGGTCATGGTCGGCGGGACGGTCGTGGGCGCTGATACCAGGGACGGCAGCGGCAGCAGGGCCAGCGTGGGCAGGGCCGGCGGCGCGGCCGGGGCACAGGCGGCCAGCAGCAGGCACAGCAGCAGCCAGCCCCACAGCACGCAGCAGCTCCGGCGCGG
>JALOOI010000287.1 GCA_025454495.1 Anaerolineae bacterium | reverse complement strand
CATGACGATCTGGATGATGTCGTGCAGGCGGGCGAGGGTGGTATCACCGGCGACCAGCACCCGTCGCCAGATGGGCGGGCGCAGCCCCTGGAGGGTGATCTTGAGCTGGTACGTGACGGGGGTGGTTTTGGCGGCAGGCATCAGGCTATCCTTTCCGAAGGGTCGGCTAAAATCACCGGCTGTCGCTGCTGTGTCGTTATCATACCATCATTTGCGTGGCCACCGCAGGGCAGGCGCGCCGGCCGCGGGTGTGCGTGGGGCGCGGCAGCAGGGCGGGGGGATCCATGTCCGCGGCGGCTCTGTGGGGCGGTACCAGGCCACCGGCCCGGCGATCCATAACGTCCCCGGAGGCTGCGTTTTCGGGCACAGCAGGGCAGGGGGGTTCATGGTTAGGGACGGCCAACAGCCCGCGTCGGCGCGGCCCTGTTCCGCGCTCCCGGTGGCCGCCGGTGCATTTTTTTCGCCGCGTCGGCCCGGCCGCGGCCGGCCGTCAGCAGCAGCGGCGCTGACGCACGGGCCGGCCCGCCTCCCCCGGCCGCAGCAGGGCAGGTGCTGCCGTGGGCGCAGGGGCATTTGTGTCGTATATGCTGTCTTATACGGCAGGAAAAAATACGAGCAGTGCCTTGCGAGTGTTCGCCTGCTTGCATCTATAATTTCAACTGTGTGATCGGTATCAGTGATACGCCTTCAGCAGTAGCCGCCTGAATTTGCGGCTGGTCAAGACTGATGAGCGGATAGCCTGAACGCTTTGCCAATGCGACATACGCTGCATCGTAAATCGCAAGCTGATGCGTCAAACCAATCGTTAAGGCATTACTCAACGCGGCTTTGGCTGGAACTCGCGTTAGTGGGAGTTTCTTCAGGTGGCGGAGTAGTGCCTCTGCCCGTGAGACAGGCATCCCATTAAAACGCACCTGTTTCCACAGGACGTTTGTGCATTCCAGTAAGCAAAATTCCGGTACGATAAAACGGTCGTTCGGTGTCGCCTGATTGAATAATGCGAGTGCATTCGGCGTGTATGTACCTGTTACCAGATACTCAATGACGACACTCGCATCAACAATGCAAATCGCCATCAACTCTCCCGATCTTCGCGCAGCAGCTCCAATGATGACTTTGCGCCTGGCGGTGGTGTCCAGCGGTCACGCTCGATATCCTGTTTCACCTGCTCCCAGGTACGGGTATCGGGTTCTTCGTCGGTGAACAGTTCCTCTTCATCCATCTCCAGTTGGCCCAATAGATGTGTGAGATGCTCATTAATGCGTTCATCGATCAACTGCTGGAGTTCTTCTAACGTCATACTGGCAATGGTTGTCATGCGTTAGCTCCTCACTCATGTTCAACCTGTCCTGGAGGTTGTAATTCACGCTGGCTGCCGGCGGAGCAGGTTTATGAAACGGATTGTTCCACACAGACGGCGGCTGTGTCCTGCCGCCGCCGCCCACTCTATTATACCGCACCTCACCTCCCCCCCCGCAACACCGCCGCCCTTTTTGCGTACAGGCGCAGCACAGGTGACGGTGTACGTCACGCTTAAGGCAGAGGGGACAACGCCATGAAAGCCATTGTTTTACCACAGTATGGCGCGCCGGAGGTGCTGCAACTGCGCGAGGTGGCGCAGCCGGTGCCGGGCCCGCAGCAGGTGCTGCTGCGGGTGCACGCGGCCGCTGTTAATCCGCTGGACTGGCACCGAATGCGGGCCGCGCCGTTTCTGGTGCGCCTCAGTGATGGCCTGTGGCGGCCCACCAGCCCGCATCTGGGCGCGGATGTGGCCGGGACGGTGGTGGCCGTCGGCGACCAGGTGACGCGCTTCCAGCCGGGGGATGCGGTCTTCGGCGAGGTACGCGGTGCCTTTGCGGAATATGTCACGGCGGCCGAAAAATACCTGGTGCCGAAGCCGCCCGCGGTCACGTTTGAAGCGGCGGCGGCGGTGCCGGTGGCCGGACTGACGGCCTTACAGGCGCTGCGCGACAAAGGGCAGCTTCAGCCGGGGCAAGCGGTGCTCATTAACGGGGCTTCCGGCGGCGTGGGCACCTGCGCCGTGCAGCTTGCCCGCTATTTCGGCGCGGAGGTGACGGCCGTATGCAGCACGCGCAACATCGACCTGGTGCGTTCCCTGGGGGCGCACCACGTCATCGATTACACCCGTGACGATTTTACCCGCGGCAGCGCCCGCTACGATCTCATCGTGGACAATGTGACCAATCATCCGGTGGCGGCCGTGCGGCGCGTGCTGGCCCCGCGGGGCATCATCGTCAACGCCGGCTTCTGGTCGATGCCGCGGATGCTGATGGGCGTGCTGACGGGGATGTGGCTGGCCCGCGGTCAGGGGCAGCAGGTCATCACGCTGCTGGCCGATCCGCGCCCGGCGGATCTGGATTTTCTGGCGCAGCGGCTGGCCGCCGGCGAGCTAACCCCGTTCATTGACCGGCGCTACCCGCTGGCGCAAACCGCCGAAGCCATCCGCTACCTGGAGACGGGCCGCGCCCGCGGCAAGGTGATTATCCAGGTGGCGTAACGCCCGGGCCCGGGCCGGGCCCGGCCTCATGCGCCGGGCCCGAACTGCGCCCGGTAGCGCTCATCCAGCGCGGTATTCAGCACCACCGTGCTGTTGAGATAGGCCACCGCGCCGGCCATCAACAGGCTGAGGACGGAGAACGGCTCATGATAGGACAGGTGCGAAAACAGCGCCCACAGCACCGTCTGCCAGAAGCCGTTGAACAGCAGCACATACTGCACCCCCGCCGCCTGGAGATGGCGCGTATCCTGGCGCGGGGCATACCCCACCAGCACGATGAGGATGACGAACACGCCCTGCAGCCCGGCCACGGCCGCCGCCACGCCCGGATGCAGCAGGTACAGCGACACCATCAGGCTGGCGCACGAGGCCAGCAGGAAGAAGACGTACACCGGCAGCAGCAGCGCCCGCACATATAACGGAATGACCACCGTGATGGCGGCCAGCCCGTCGGTATCGCCGCGCAGCAGCCGCCACAGCGCCAGCAGCATGTAATACGGCAGCCCGATGACGGCCCCCAGGGCATAAGTGAGCAACTGCCACAGGCTCATGCCGCATCATCCTTGACGGCGGCCGGGGCGGCGGGCCGGCCGTAGCGCAGCAGCAGATGGACGGCGATGCCGGCCACCAGCCCCCAGAACGGTGCGCCGATGCCGAGCAGGGTAAAATTGGCGGCGGCGCACAAAAACGCCACCGTCGCGCCTTCGCGGCCCTCCGGCACGGCCAGCGCCCCGGTGAGGGCCCCGGTGATCGTCCCGCTCAGCGCCAGCCCGGCCACCGCGGCCACCAGCGCCGCCGGGAAGCCGGCGAACAGGCTCATCACCGTCGCGCCGAACAGCCCGAACAGCACATACCACGCGCCCGAAGCCCATGCCGCCGCATACCGCCGGTCGGGGTCGGGGTGGGCATCCGGCCCGGTGACGAGGGCGGCCAGCAGCGCCCCCAGGGTTACGCCGTGCCCGCCGAACAGCCCCCACACCAGCGAGGCCCCGCCGGTGATGACCAGAATGCCATTGATGGGCGCACGATACCCGGCCGCCAGCAGCACCGCCTGCCCCGGCGCATACTGCGACGACAGCGCCAGCAGCACCAGCGGCAGCGCCAGCGACAGCGCCGCATCCGGGGTAAATTCGGGCAGGGTGATCTGCGGCACCGTGAGCGTCAGCGCCACCTGGTCCAGGTGGATTTCGCCACCGGCGGCCGCCAGCACCACCCCGATGATTAACGCGCCCAGGGTGGGGGCGCGAAATTGCAGCCGTTTGAGGCCAAAAAACACCCCGATCATGGCGATCACCATCAGCGGGCGTTCCGGCAGCGTGGTGAAGAGGCCGATGCCGAACCGCAGCAGAATGCCGGCCAGCATCCCCTGCACCACCGGCTGCGGGATGAGCGCCATCACCCGGCCGAACAGGCCGGACGCGCCCAGCAGCATCACTGCCAGCGCACACAGCAGGTAAGCGCCTACCGCCTGCGGCAGCGTATACTGGGCCAGGCTGGTGACGAGCAGCGCCACCCCGGCGGTTGACCACGGCGCGGTCAGCGGCTGGCGATACCGCAGCGACAGCAGCATGGTGGTGATGCCGTTGCCCACGGTGGCGGCCCACAGCCAGGAAGCCGTTTGCGCGTCCGTCAGGCCGCCGGCCCGGGCCGCCTGCAACAGGATGAGCAGCGGGCCCGTGTAGCCCACCAGCACCACCAGAAAGCCGGCCACCACGGCCGACAGCGATAACGCCTGAGGTAGATCGCGCAGGTTGCGCCAGAACGCGGGCTGCGGCGGGCGATGCAGGGCTGGCTGATTCATGGGCGCGGGGTTGTCCTTGCGGTGTGCATTTATCTCTGTTGAGTGTAGGCCAGGGGCCGGCGGCCTGTCAACCGGGGGGCGGCCGCGGCCGTGCCCCAAAACACAGCGCCACGGAGAAAAGATTGAAAGGCGCGTCCGCCCCTCGTCCGGGTCGCAGCCCGTCTGGGAGAAAGGGGCGGGAGGCGACCACCCCGGTGCCGGGGTGCAATGCGCAGGGGCACGATGCATCGTGCCCTGTTATGGATCGTGCCTCTACCGGGGAGAACGAGGGCGTGAGGGCGAAACAGCCGCCCGTCGTGAATTTGCTGCGCCCACCGCGTCTTCTGTTGCACCACAGCGTTAGATTGCGCTATCATTAGCTTCTGATAGAGCAACCTTGCACAGGAAGGGCAGCATGGCCCGGCGCAGAACAC
>JALOOI010000286.1 GCA_025454495.1 Anaerolineae bacterium | reverse complement strand
TGGTCAGCGCCCGCGCCAGGGACTCGGATCCTGGCACATAACCAGGATGCAGCGGGATGACCTGCATTTGCGCCAGCCCTGGCAGCAGCCCGGCATTCAGCGCGGCCACAATATCCAGCGCATCCGCCAGGAAGCCGCCGACCAGCAGCAGCACCGCGCCCGCCGCCAGCCCGCGCCCGCCCCAGCGGGCAAAACGCCACGTCGCCAGGGCCATCACGAACATCCAGAACGCCCACAGGCTCCAGCCCAGGGCCCACGGCACACTGACATGCAGCGAAAATAAGGCCAGCACGCTCATCAGCGCGGTGACGAACAGCGTCAGCACCAGCAGGGCGCTCAGCCAGGCGGGGCGCTCCTTCAGCAGCAGCGGCCGGCCGATGAACGCCAGCCAGCCGCGCACCAGCCCCATGAAATTCGCTCCCAGGGCAATGGTCAGCAGCAGCGGCACCCCCACCGTAAAGACCATATTCAGCCGTAGCTGCGGCGGATCCAGATAAAAAATGGGCGTACCGGGCAGCGGCGCAAACGGCACCCCGGCCACCAGCGACACAGGCCAGCCGAACACCGCCGGCGGCACATAAGCCGAGGTGTACAACTGCCAGCCACCGCTGGCCAGGAAAAATTGCAGCCGATCCAGCAGGCCCGGCAGCGCCGGCGCGGTGTACAGCCACCAGCCCGCCGTCAGTTCATAGGCCAGCCCGGCCGCCAGCCCGGCCAGCACAAAGGTGAGCAGGCGCGGCCCGCTGACGAAATAAGCCACCAGCGCCCCCACGCTGGTATTCAGCAGGAACAGGGCCAGCACACCATCCCAGGTGAGCGCCCCGCCTTCCAGAAAGCGGCTGAACAGCAGCGCGAACAGCGCCCACGTGCCCGTGGCCCACAGCAGGCCGCCGGCCGCGCTGAGCGCATGGCGCACCCCGCCGGGCAACGGGAGCGCCAGCAGCGCCCCGGGCCGCGCCTGCTGCCGCGTGCGCCAGCCCACCAGCACCCCGAACAACAGCCCGATTGGGGCCAGCGGCGTGACGGAAAAATACTGCCCGAAGTAAAAATTGCGGTACAGCGCGAACACGGGCAGGAACGCCAGCGCCGTCGTCAGCAGCACCGCCGCCGGGGCCGGCAGCCGCAGCAGCGGGCTGAGGACGAAGCCCGCCGCCAGCGCAAAGCCCGCCAGCCGCATAATGCCCCAGTCCGGCACATATTGCAGGTACAGCCAGGTGAACGCGCCATAGGTCAGGGTGCCCATCAGGTAGCCGGCCAGGCCGAAGACCAGCAGCCGCATCCACCACTGCCAGAAACGATCCAGCCGCCGGGAAAATTCATCCGCCAGCAGGGCGGTGAGGGCCACGAACAGCCCGAACACCAGCCCGATAGCGATGGCGTTGCCCCAGCGCTGCGGCGCAAACAGCGCCTGGCTGCGAAACGTCACATACACCAGCTCGCCCATGCCGATCCAGCCGCCGAGCAGCACCAGCACAAAACGCAGGATGGTCTCCAGCGGCTGCGCCAGCAGCCGGCGGGCCGTGTTGGTCAGCCAGGCATAGCTGCGCCCCTGGCGGCTGACGACATCCGGCAGCGCCGGGGCTTCATCGCGGATGAGGGCCAGCGCCTGCAACGACCCGGCCCGGCTGCGCCGCTGTTCGGCGGCAATATGCCGCACCGCCGTTAAGGAGCGCATCTGGCCGATGGCGCGGGCGGCGGCTTCGGCCACGTCGTCGGCTTCGGTATCCAGCGCATTTTCTGCAATCAACAGGTCAATTTCCGGCGAATACACCGCCTCCTGCCACACCGACGGCGGCAGAATTTGAATGCCCAGGCGCGTCATCGAGGTCAGCAAACGCCCCTGGTAGGCACTCTGGATTTGCACTTTCTGGCGCGGCTTCAGCAGGCGGGCCCGCACCGTCAGCACCTTCAGCGCAGCGATGCGGGCCGCGCTGTCCTGTTCGATCTCCAGCGCCTGGCTCACCAGGCGGGGAATCTGCGGCGTGGCCGGGTCATCCGGCAGCGTTTCCAGCCGGTACATGGCGCGGATGCGGGCCGGGGTGTTCAGGCTGCGCAGCGCATGGAAGCACACCCGGCGGCGGCTCTCATCGTTCAGCAGCGCCCACCACACCTCCGTTTCAAAATCATATTCCAGCGCCCCGCGCAGCAGCATCTCCCGGCCGGCATCATCCAGCGGCAGGTCATACTCCGCGGCATTCTGGTAGTAGCCGCTCATCAGCATAAAGTGCGACACGCCGAGCAAAAAGCGGCCCTGCCCGCCCGCCCACTGATACCGGGCGCGGGTGTACAAATCCACCGCTTCCAGCAGTTCGGCATCGCCCGCGCTCACGCGATCCTGCGCCGCCGGGCTGAGGTCGGCCGCCGGCACCTCGTCCTCCAGGCCGGGTTCGCCCGCCCACACTTCCAGCGTGGCCGCCGGCGACACAATCTCGCGCAGGGTGTCGATCATCTCCAGCAGCGTGGCCGGCCGGTCAGCCGGGTTCTGGGCCGTGCCGCGCCGCAGCACATCGGAGAGGGCATAGGGCAGCGCCGGGTTCAGGCTGTCCACCTCTGGCAGCGTGCGCCCGAACTGCATCTGCGCCAGCGCCAGGGGAATTTCGCCCTCAAAGGGAAGCTGGCCGGTGAGCATGTGGAACAGCATGATGGCGAAGGCATAAGTATCGGCACGGCGATCAATCGTTTCCGCGACGATCTGTTCCGGGGCCATATACAGCAGCGTGCCCGACCCCGGATTGCGGGCGCGGCCTTCCACATCCAGCACCGTGGCCAGCCCAAAATCGGCCAGGTAGGGCGTTTGCCCGCTGCCCAGCAGGATATTGGGCGGCTTTAAATCCAGATGGATGATGTTGTTTTCGTGGGCATAATCCAGCGCGCGGGCGATGGCCTCGCCCATCTTCAGCACCTCGGCCAGCGGCATGGGCCCCTGGCGCAGCACCTGCTCCAGCGAGCCGCCGGTGACGAAGCGCATGACGATGTACAGGCTGCCTTCATAATCGCCAAAATCGTAGATGGGCAAAATGTGCGGATGCTCCATCCCGGCGATGGTTTGCGCTTCTTTTTCAAACAGGGCCACCGGGTCAATATCGGCGGACAGCCCGCGGGCGATGGTTTTGATGGCCACCATGCGGCGCAGGCGCACATCACGCGCTGACCAGACATCGGCCATGCCCCCGCGCCCAATATGCTCGACCACTTTGTACTGGTCTTTGATGATTGCGCCAGGATCCATAAAG
Organism: Anaerolineae bacterium; assembly: GCA_025454495.1. GTDB lineage: Bacteria > Chloroflexota > Anaerolineae > Aggregatilineales > Phototrophicaceae > JALHOR01. The sequence continues at coordinate 1,500 of JALOOI010000286.1, read as the reverse complement.
TGCTATCTCGTTTCCGGTATCGCGGGTGTGTACCCTGCATTATAGTATTATAGAGCGCCGGCGTGTGGCCACAACCACTGAAGCCGGTTAGAAATCTCTCACCCGGTGGCCGCGCCGGGCTGCCCCGGCAGCTTAAACACCAGTTAAACCGGCTGTGTACATTAAATTTAACTCTTGCGAAATCGGCCCGGCTATATTTATTATAAGCGTCAGCAATATTCAGCCATGACAGGAATGAGCGCCGCATGACCGCCAGCCCCGCCATGCAGGAATATCTGGCCGAAGCCTACCGGATTGCCTGCTATCAGGAAAATAATCCTTACATTTCCACCTCGGCACTGGCAGAGATGATGCGTGTTTCCGCCCCGGCCGTAACGCGCATGGTGCAGCGCCTGCGCGAAGAAGGCTACCTGGAACATGAGCCGTATCGCGGCATTAAGCTGACCCCGGTCGGGGAACACGAAGCGCTGATGAACATTCGGCGGCACCGGGTGGTGGAGCGTTTTCTGGTGGATGTGATGGGCTTCGGCTGGCATGAGGTGCACGATGCCGCCGATGATCTGGGGGCGGTCATCAGCGATGCGCTGGTGGAGCGCATGAGCGCCATGGCCGGCCACCCGCGCCGCTGCCCGCACGGTGAACCCATCCCCACGCGCGAGGGACAGATGCCGCGGGTGGTGGATGACCTGCTGAGCAGCGCCGACCCGCAGACGGAATACGTCATCAGCCGCTGCAACACCCACGATGAGGAAAAACTGCGCTATCTGGACAGCCTGGGCGTGCGCCCCGGCGCGACGATTTTTCTGATGGATCGTGCGCCGTTTAACGGCCCGCTGCAAATCCGCGTCGGCGACACCACCCACTTCATCGGGCATGAACTGGCGAAGATTACACGGGTGTGTTCCCGCGCCGCGTTTGACGCAGTTTAACGCGCCGGTGTGCGCCAGGCGGCCCACGCCAGGCAGCCCCAGCCGGCGATGAAGGCCGCCCCGCCCACCGGCGCAATCGCCCCCAGAAAACCCAGGTTCAGCAGCGCCAGCAGGTATAAACTGCCAGAAAAGACCACGATGCCGGCCGTAAACAGCCAGCCGGCCGCCTGAATGAGGCGGCGCGGCCCGGCCTCGACCATGACTGTGGACAGCCACGCCACCGCCAGCAGCGCCAGGGCATGAATGAGGTGATACTGCACAGCCGTCTGGTACGTGCCGGCGCGGTCATGCGCGGCCAGGAGCTGCGCCAGCCCGTGCGCCCCAAATGCCCCCAGGGCGACCCCGCTCATGGCACACACTGCCCCGATGATGATCCAGCGCCGCATCCACAGCCTCCTTCAGTCCTGCCGGTGGTCCATGGCCATCACTGTAGCATCACGCCCCGCCCGCGACCAGCAGCAAAAGCCGCCGGCGAGAGGTCGCGGGCGGCTTCGGTCAGCGGCGGGGGCCGGCGGTCAGTTCGCGCTCAGGCGTTGTTCCTGATGCTGATGCGTTTTGCGCCGCCATTGGC
>JALOOI010000080.1 GCA_025454495.1 Anaerolineae bacterium | reverse complement strand
TTCAGTTGTTCGAGGCGCTGTTCCAGCGCTTTATCGGCCGTTTCGTAGGTGCGGGCATTTTTGATGGCCTGGGCGGCCTGGGTGGCATAGGCCTGGAACAAATCCAGGTCTTCGCGCAGGCCCGGCTGCCCGGTGAAGAAGAAGAAGGCGATGAAGCCCGGCAGCAGGTCGCCGATGGTCAGCGGCAGTTCCACCAGCGCCTGCCAGCCCTGGGCCAGCAGCGCCGGGCGTAGTTGGGCCGTCTCTGCGTCGGCCGCCAGGTCGCTGATTAGCAGCGGGCCGGGGCGCTGGCCGGGCACCAGCCGGGCGGCCAGCAGCGGCTGTGCCAGGTGCGGCAGCATATCCGCCGGGATGCCGGCGCTGCGTACCAGTTGTAACTGCGGCGGTTCGGCTGTGTCGTACAGGTAAACGGCGATGCCGGTGGCATCGGAGATGGTGGACGCGGAGGAGACAATCGTATCCAGCACTTCGCCAGGGGAGAGCGTGCCCGTCAGCAGGGCCGCGATCTGGTTCAGCGTGGCCAGTTGTTCCGCGCGGGAGCTTTTTTCGGTGTACAGCCGGGCATTTTCGATGGCGATGCTGGCGCTGGTGGCGACGATATTCAGCAGGCGCAGGTCATTTTCGGTAAAAATGCGGGCGCTGTCGTAGGACTGCACGGCCACCACGCCGTTCACCTGGGCCCCGCTGCCGGTGAGGGGCACCCCCAGCCAGGACATCATGCCGGCGGGCAGGGACGCGCCGCTGTCTGTATCCAGCCGCAGCGGCCGGCCCCCGGCCAGCACCTGTTGCAGCAGCGCGACATCATCCGGGGGCAGCGCCGGCGATTGTTCCACCCCCTGGCGCATGACCAGCGCGATGGTGAGCGGGCTGCCGCGCAGGGCCAGCGTGGCGCTGCGCGTGTCCAGCAATTCGCTGATCTGGACGTAGAGCGTTTTCAGCAGGCTGTCCAGGTCCAGGCTGCCGCGCATCATGCCGGTGGCCACCGACAGCGATTGCAGTTCGATCACCTGGCGGCGCATTCGTTCCTGGCTGTGGCTCAGCGCGTACAGCCCGGAAATAATGAGCACGGCCCCCACAATGGTGATGGTGAAGTAGATGATGCTCTCATCCGCGCGGGCGACATCTGCCCCGATGAGGGCAAAGGGCACCGGCAGCAGCAAAATGATGAGGATCGACAGGCCATTCTCGCGCAGTTGCGTTTGCCAGGGGATATGCTCACTGTTCAACTGGAGGACGTAAATGGCCAGGTAAACGATGGTGTAGATGAGCGCGTACAGCGCCAGCGGCGCGGACAGTTCCAGCAGATTATCCCGGCCCGGGGCGGAGAGGGGCAGCGGCCCCTGAAGCACTTCGGCATAAATGCGGGCGGCGGCATAAAAGCTCAGCGTCACCCGGGCCGATAGATACACCCCCTGGCGCAGTTCCGGCAGGGTGCGCCTGCGCCCGTCGGGGTCACGCCCGCGGACGATGAGGGCGGCCGCGCCCAGGATGCCGCCGCTGAAGATGGCGATGCTCATCGCCGGGTAGGTGCTGGCTTCCAGCGATAAGAAGGCCATCATGCCGATGGCGTGCGCCACGCTCAATTCGCCATGCGTCAGCGGCACGCTCAACGCCAGCGCGAAGGCCGTCAGCAGCGCATAAATGACCAGTTCCAGAAAGCGCTCACTCATCACCGGGGCCAGGCTGCCCGCGCTGCTGAAGACCACCAGCAGCGTCATCGCCAGCAGCGACATGGCAATGAATGGCTGAAACCGCGAGGATGTCATGAGGTTGTCCCTGTATGCTGTGTGCCCGGCGCGGCGGCCGCGGCATCGGCGGCCACGCATGGCAGCGAGAAGGCGATGCACGCGCCGCTTAAGCGCCCGTCCGGCTCCACCGCGATCCGGCCGCCATGTGCTTCCACCGCCAGCCGGCAAAAAGCCAGCCCGATGCCGCTGCCCTTGCCGCCCTGGTGGGGCTTTAAGCTGTCGATCTGGGTGTATTCTTCAAAGATTTTGTCCCGCATGGCGGGCGGGATGCCGGGGCCGGTATCGCTGATGAGCACGCGCACAAAGTCCGCCGGGGCGTGGGCATCGCTGGAGACCAGAATGTGGCCGCCCGGCGGGGTAAATTTAAAAGCGTTGTGCAGCAAATTGATGAAGACGCGCCGGATCATTTCATCATCCACCAGCACCTCGCTTTTGTCCGGCAGCAGGTCATAGCTGAGGGCGATGCCGGACTGGCGCATGGTAAATTCCAGCGTCTGGTAGGCATTTTCGGCCAGGGTGTGCAGGTGGACGGGGCGCTTTTGCAATTTAATTTCGCCCCGGCGCAGGCGCGGCAGGTCGCGCAGGCTGCCGACCAGCGTCAGCAGGCTGTTGGCGCTGTCCAGCGTAATTTGCAGCGTCTGGTTCAGCAGCCCCTGCGAATCGGCATCTTTGCTCTCCATCAGGTTGGACATGGAAAAATCCATGCTGGAGACGATGTTGGCCAGGGGTTTGCTGAGGTCATGCAGCACCATATCCTGAATTTTCTGGCGATATTTGGCCAGTTCGCGCTCTTCGGTCACATCGCGCAGCAGCAGCAGGCTGCCCAGGAAGCGGCCGCTGCTGTCCTGCACGGGCAGCAGCATCTCCAGGATGTAGAGGGTGCGGGAGCCGCGCACCAGCACATATTCCCGGCTGCTGCCGTTTTCCTGGGTGCGGGCTTCGGGCGGCAGCGCCCGCTGCGTGATGCTGCTGCCGGCGGCGGACAGGGCTTCGCCGTGTTCGTGCATCACCCGTTCATAAATCTGGTTCAGCGCCTGCACCAGGTCAATGCCCAGCATTTCGGCGGCGGCGCGGTTGCTGTCTTTGATGCGCCCGGCGCGATCCAGCAAAATGATGCCGTCGCGGGTGGCATCCAGGATGGCCCGCATCCGGTTATTGCTGTCGCGCAGGGCTTCGTTGAGCGCGGCATTTTCCAGGTGGCCGGCAATCTGCGAGGCCATCAGGTCCACCGTGCTGCGGTCGCGCCCGGTGAAGTAGCGCACCACATCAAAGGTGATGCACAGCACATCCCGCACCTGGCTGCGGCGGCGCAGCGGGATGACGATGAGGCTTTCATAATCCATCGCCCGGTCATGCGGGCGGTAGTAGCGATGCTGAATAATGCGGCTGACGAAAGCCGGTTCGCCGCTGTGGCGCACGTCTTCCACCAGTTCCGGCGGGATGGTGGGGTAAGCCCGATCCGGCTCCCGCGCGACGGTGGCCAGGATGACCAGTTCGCGGGTGGCATCGTCATAATCGTACAGCAGCGCCGTTTCGCCCTGGAAGATGTTCAGCGCCGCCTGCAACACGCTCTGCGTCACCCGCTGCATTTCGAACAGGGTGGAGGCTTCCAGCGTCAGTTCACGCAGGTAATTGAGCGTGTTAATCTGGTTCTGGCGCTCGGTTAACATGCGGGCATTATCAATGCTGATGGCCGCATGGCCCGCCAGGCTCTTGATGAAGCCGGCCTGCTCCGGGCTGAAGAAATCGCGCTGGATGCTCTCCACATTCAGCACGCCGATGATGAGATCGGCCTTTTGCAGCGGCACCGCCAGGGTGGAATACATGGTCTGGGTGCTGTCGGAGACGTAATGCTCCAGGCGGGTATTGTTGCCTTCCAGGATGGTCACGCCGGTACGGACGACCTGGCCGATCACGCCTTCGGTGCGGGGGCGGGTGTACACGCGCCGCAGCACGTTGCCTTCCACCATCTCCTGAAGGATGATAATCACCGTGTCGTTGTTATCTTCCAGCAGCGCCAGCAGCGCCAGGTCGGCCCCGGTGGAGCGCAGGGCGGCATCCAGCACGCTGTTAATGACCGATTCCGCTTCCAGCGAGCGCGAAATCTGGCTGGCGATGTCTTCGATCATGGAAAGCTGTTGCAGGCGCTGCAAGAGCGCTTCTTCCGTCATGGCGTGGATGCGGGCGTTGTGGATTTGCGCGGCGATCTGGTTGGTGGCCATTTCGATCAGCCGGCGGTCGTTGTCGGTAAAATCGCGCTCATAGGGGCTGCCCATGATGATGATGCCGATCACCTGGCGGTTGATGAGCATGGGCACCAGCGCCAGCGCGGCATCGCGGTTGCCGAACATGAGCGCCGTCAGCGGGGCGGAACGGGCGCTGTCGGTGTTGTACAGGCGCACGGTGAGCATGGTTTCGTGCAGCAGGCTGTTAATCTCCGGGATGAAGCCCGGCGAAAGATCATAAGCGTGCAGTGCGCCATCGTCGCCGGCTTCGTGGAACACCTGCAACCGGCTGCGCTCCGGGGTGTACAGCGCCAGTTCGATGCGCTGCATGTCCATCATCTGGCGCAGCGTGCCGCAGACATCGTAAATCAGCCGATCCAGCTCCAGGTTGGAGGTGGAAATGCGCGATAGATGCACAAGCTGCGCCTGTTCCGAAGCGTACATCTCCAGCGCCTGCAACAGTTCGGCATTGTCCAGCGCGGCGGTGATCTGGTTGGTGAGCATCTCCAGCAGGTTCACTTCGGGCGCTTCGTAATAGTGCGGCTCATCGTGGTACACGCCCAGGTAGCCGATGACGGTATTGCCGGAGCGCAGCGGCACTTCCAGGGTGGCGCGGAAGCGCCCCACCAGTGCATGGCGCAGCACCATATCAGTCGCATCGGTGATGTCCTGAAGATCGTAAATCGCCCGCGACCCGGACTCGTACATACCCGGTTGCAGGGGCACCGCTTCCAGGGCGAAGGGGGTGCCTTCGGGCACGAAACCGGCCGAATGCACCATCTTGAGGGCGGTGCTGTGGTTATCCAGCAGGAAGATGGCCACCTTTTGCGCCTTCGTCACCTCGCCGGCGATCCAGCCGGCCGTTTGCAGGGCCTGCTGCTGGTTCAGGTTAAACATCACCTCCTGCAACGAATGATTGATGAGCGAGAGGCTGTGGGCCATGCGCACCGTGCGGGCATAGAGGGCGGCATTCCGCAGCGCCAGGCTGGCCTGGCTGGCGATGGTCTCCAGAATGGTGACATCGCTGCGCCGGAAGGCGTTTACATCGCTGGCGTGGGCCACGGCCATCACACCGATGAGCTTGGTACCCACCACCAGCGGCACGCCCAGGTACACCACCCCTTCCATGTCCTCCGGCTTCAGCGCGGCATCCAGCGCGGCGACTTCTGACCGCCGGATGAGCAGGCAGGCCCGGTGTTGAAGCACATAATTCGTCAGCCCGGGGCCGGGCTTACCGGGCGGGCGGCGCACCGGCTGCCCGTCCTGCATCAACAGCGGGTATTCCAGGATGCGCCGTTCTTCATCATACAGGGCGATGAAAAAGGTGGTGGCCTGCACCAGGTGGCTGATCTCCCGGTATATGTGTTGAAGAATATCTTCCAGGGACAGCGTGCTGGCGATGGCCTGGCCCAGGTTATACAGGGTGCTGGTTTCGCGCATGTGCTGCATCAGCTCATGCTGGGCACGGGTGATCTGCTGGTAGCGGTACGCCTGGAAGGCAATTAACCCCATGACGACGACGAAGGCCGCCGCGTTAATTTCGTAGAAGATGACCGGCAGCACCAGCGCGGTGCCGGTGAGTAAAATTTCCAGGATGCTGTTGGGGCTAAGGCGGCGCGGCCGGGGCGCGGCGGCCACCAGCAGCGAGCCGGCCAGGTGCGTGGCGGCCAGGCTGCTGAACACGGTGACGAGCAGCAGCGGCACATGCGCCAGCGCCATATCGCGGGCGGGGGTTTGCCCGCCGAACAGGGTATACAGGGTGACGGCCGTCAGCAGCCCGGCCGCCGAGATGACCATGCGCCCGGCGGCTTCATCCAGCGGGTGAAAATCCGGCGGGGCCGGCCGGCCCCGGCGCTGCTGAAGGGCCGCGGCCAGCCCCGCCCCGCACACGATAATCACCAGCGCCACCGCTGCGCCCAGGGTGAGCCAGGTGGCCATCACCGCCAGATGAATATAGCCCGTCCACAGGCGGTTAATAAGCTGCCCGGACAGGACAAGGGCCAGCACAAACATCACCAGGCAGGTGAGCGCCGCCACCAGCAGATCGGGCGGGGTCACCCGGGCCAGCGCATCCGGCACCGCCAGCAGCGCCGCGCCGGCCACCAGCAGCGCCAGCCCCCGCTGCACCTGCACCGCCAGTCCCCCCTTCAGCGGCGACATAACAGCATCGTTTTCGGTTGTTGGCACGCCATCCCGTTACAAATCATCCCAGGTCTCACACTAGCAGCCAGTTGGCCTGTTGTTGCCGGCGGGGCGGTGTGGCCCTGCCTCCCTGCGGCGGTGCTGCGGCGGGCAACCGGGGCCCCGGCCGCCGGTGCCGATAGTATCTGAATTATAGTGCAGGATCAATGTCGGTCAAACTTCAGAGTACAGCAAAACGGCCGGCGCGGCGGCTTAAGGCTGAGCGCGGCCGGCGCGGGTGTGCCAGATGAGCGCGGCGGCCAGCCCCGACAGCCACCACAGCAAAAACTGATAGCGATCCCACAGGGTGATGGCATCGCCCAGGCCATAGACGGCGTGCGCCAGCAGCCCACCTCCCACCGCCAGCGCCAGCAGCCGCACCTCGCCGCGGCCCTGCTGCCACACGCGCCACAGCCCCACCACCATCAGCCCCTGCCACAGCAGCACCAGCGCCAGCCCCGGCAGCCCCAGGTCGGCGGCGATTTGCAGCCATTCATTGTGGGCGTGGGGCGGGGCTTCGTCGCGGGCAACATAATAGGGGATGGTATACGGCTCCTGGCGGACGGCCGACCGGTACATGGACATGCCCACGCCGGTCAGCGGATGGTCGCGCAGCATGAGCAGGGCGCTGCGCCAGATGTCGCCGCGATTGCTGAGGGAGACTTCATCCCGCGGGGACAGGCCGCTGCCCCCGCCCGGGCCCGGGCCGGCGGGCCCCGGCAGCAGGTTCAGCGTCAGCGCGGCCTGGGCCGCCAGCACCAGCGCCAGCCCCGCCAGGGCGATGCGCCGGCGATGGCCGCGCAGCCACAGCCCGCACAGCAGCAGCAGCGCCAGCAGCACGCCGCCCGTGGCAAAACGGCTTTGCCCCAGGAACAGGGCCGCGGCCGTCAGCACGAAGCCGGCCGCGCCGGCCAGCCGCAGCGCCCGCGCGGGGACATCCCGGCCCGGCAGCAGCGCGATGCCGGCCAGCAGCGGGCACAGCCAGGCCAGCGCCCCGGCGATTTCGTTGGCGTTAAAGCTCAGCAGCATATCCGGCAGCAGGGTACGATACTCCGGGCGCGGCAGCACGGCCAGCAGCGGGCGGAACAGCTCGCTTTTTTCATTCCAGGCGGTGGCCGTCAGCGCCAGCCCGCCGGCCACCAGCCCCATGCCGGCGCTGGCCACCAGCAAAATAGTAAAACGGCCGCGCACGCGCACCTGTTCCACGCAGTACAGCGCCAGCCACACCCCCAGCAGCGGGCGGCACACCAGCACCAGGTAATCCGCCCGGCGCAGCGGTGCCGCTGCAAAATTCCAGGCGGTGAGCAGCAGCAGCGCCAGCCACACGGCCAGCAGCGGCGACCAGGTGGCCAGGCGCTGATAGGCCAGCAGACGCAGCGCGAACACCGGCAGCGCCAGCACCAGCAGCCACACCCAGGCATCGCGGATGGGCGGGGAATGGTGCCAGAAAGCCACGGTCATCACCAGCAGCACGGCCGGCTCGGCCAGCGCCAGGGTGGGCCGGGCAAAACGCTGAAGATGCTGCCACAGGGTCATCGAAACTGCTTCCTGCTGCCATGCAGCCGGCATAGTAAAAGCTGCCCGAATGCCGGTCGCGGCCCTACCGGGCGCTGCGTCGTTCCACCAGGATGGTATCGTGCCAGATGCCGTCCCGCTGCGCGATGCGCTCGCGGTAGCCCACCACGCGGAAGCCGCAGCGCTCATGCAGCGCCAGGCTGGCCACATTGTGCCGGAAGATGCTGCCCTGAAGCATCCAGAAGCCGGCCGCTTCCGATACCTCGATGAGGGCCAGCAGCAGCGCCCGCCCCACGCCCTGCCCGCGGGCGGCCGCCGCGATGTACACGCTCTCCTCCGCCACCCCGCCATACACCGCCCGCGCCGAAACCCGCGACAGTGCCGCCCAGCCGATCACCTGATCGTCCCGCCGGGCCACCAGGCGGCCCGCCGGCAGATGATTCGCGTCCCAGGCTGACCAGGGCGGCACCGTGGTTTCAAAGGTGGCCAGCCCGCCGGCGATGCCTTCGGCATAAATGGCCAGCACGGCGGCCTGGTGTGCGTCGGTCAATGGTTCGATCGTGAGGGTCATCGTCGGGCCTCCAGTCCGGTCAGGGCTGGCGCTTCAGCCGGTGCAGCCGCCGCCGAATTTCCACCCGCTGCAAATCATTCAGGTCAAGCTGGCGCACCGTCACCCGCCCCACCGGGGTGAGGCCTTCGATGCGCCCATCCACCAGGCGAAAATGCTGCGCCCAGGCCTGCTGGCGCGGGTGGAACAGCGGCACCACGATCATATCATCCGGCCGCAGCGGGTCAATCGAGGCAATATCCGTCCCCTTGTGCAGGATGCAGGACAGGCAGGCATAACACAAATTTTCCGGCACGTTGCCGCCGCCATGCCGGGCCGGGATGATGTAGTGCACTTCATGCAGGGCCCCGGCGCAGCGCTCCGGCAGGTGGCAGTATTCACACTGATAGGCCGCCCGTTCCGCGATGCGCCGCCGCTGCCCGCCCAGAATCGCCGTCATCGCTGCTGCTCCAGTTCTTCCAGGCGCGTCAGTTTGGCCGCCTGGATGAGGTAATCGAGCTGCACATAGGCCTCCAGTTCTTCCTGTTCCGTCGCCGTCAGGTCGCGCTTTTGCAGGGCATCCTGCAAAATGCGGATGCGCGCCTGCGCTTCATCCAGCAGATGATAGGCCAGCACATCTTCAGCGGCCGGGTCACTGTTGACGAAGGCCAGCCAGTCGGCATAGGCTTTCTGGGGCACCGCGGGCATGGGCATGGCTCCTGTTGACCGGAATATGCATCTCATCTTATTATATAACTGACGTGAGGGGCACCGCGATAGTTGTTCATCATCAGAATGCGGCCGCCGGATGGCGGCGAACAGGAGTGCCAGTGATACTGGACGCGCAGGGCATTAATCTGGCGACGCGCTGCCTGTGGTCGTTACAGGAAGCCGCGCCGGAAGTGGAAGCGCTGCTGTTTACGCGGGTGGACGGCCTCACCCTCACTTCGACCCTGGACGGCGGCGACAGCACGCAGCGCCTGGCGGCCGTGGCCACGGCCCTGTTCCTGCTGGGGGAGCAGGCCGCCGAAACGATGCACACCGGCGAGGCCATGGAAATCCAGATGTGCATCACCCGCGCCGGCGGGGCCATGCGCTACGTCACCCTCAAGCCGGTGGGGCACCAGGCCATCTTCACCGCCCTGCACACCATGAATGGCCGCTACCCGCGCCTGAAGGCCGATTTTGACCTGGCCGCGCTGTACCTGCGGGCGCTGCTGGCCGGCGACACGCCCCCGCCGCCGGTGAACTGGCAAAGCCGTTAACGCCCCCCCGCGCGGCCGGCCCGGGCCGGCCGCCAATGCGAACTTAACACCGCGCCCATTATCAGGTATCATGAACCCCGTTTTGTTTCTGCGTGCCTTTTTTTTCCTGGAGATAAACCGCACTATGAGCTACCGCGATAACCGCGCCCAGCGGCGCTCCCTTCTCGTCATTGGCATTATCCTCATTTCTTCGATGGTGCTGAGCCTGGTGTTACCCCTGTTCCAGAACAACTTGCAGCAGCAGGCGATCCTGCCCACACCCACCATCGCCCCCACCGTGCCCGCGCCCATCGCCAGCCTGGAGAGCATCAGCTTCACTGACGAAACGCTGCACCCCTCCGGCCTCTTCACCGCCGGCATCCCCACCGGCTGGAGCGTGAGCACCACCAGCCTCACCGACAATGAAGCCCAGTTGACCCTGCAAAACCCGGCCCAGTTGAGCGTGGCGGAAGTGCGCGTCATCAGGCCCGCGCAGCCGCTGACCGACATCGCCGAAGCCGGCTCCATCTTCACCGAAGCCTGGATTCGCCAGAGCTGGAACCAGTATCGCAACCCCACCGAATCCGTCCGCAGCATCGAAGGCGACCGGATGATTATTGATTTTACGATGGATCGCAGCAACCAGAATTATATCGCCCGGCAAATTGCCACCACCGATGGCACCTTTGTCTATGTGTCGCGGGTGGTGGCCCCGCCCAACGCCGCCGCCATGGTGCAGTATGTGGTGAACGGCCTGGCGGACAGCGTGGCCCTGCTGCCGGATATGGCCGCGGAGCCTTTCGGCTGGAACGCCCATTTTGATACCAGCACGCGCTACCTCATCCGCTACCCGCGCACCTGGCAACTGGTGGACAGCGCCCCCGGCCAGCCCGCCAGCATCGAAAGCCCCACCAGCGTCCTGCGGGTGGATGTGGTCGCCGGCAGCGTGGCCGATGCCGATGCCGCCAGCGCCCGCGTGGCCGCCCTGCGGGCCGGCCTCACCGTCCTCTCGGCCGTGCCCGTTGAGCGCGACGGCGTGACCGGCTTCCAGGTGTCCTACCGCCTCACCACGCTGGACGGCGACAGCGAAAGCGGCGCGGCCGTGCTGCTGAATGGCAGCGCTGACCGCCTGTACATCGCCAGCCTGCGCCTGCTGGACGTGCCGGATGCCGACCTGAACGCCGCCGATGCCGCCACCACGCAGCCGGACGCGGTGAATGTGCTGAACAGCTTTACCCTGCTGCCCGACCTGGAAGCCGTGCCGGCCACCCCGCCCGCACCTGTCCCGGCGGCGTAAGCCGGCCGTGCTGCTGCGCCTGACGGGCAGAAGACTCTGCCCGTTTTTCATTTGCGCCGCACGAAATTATGTTCTATCATGAAAGCCAGAAGTGGCCCTGTTGCGCGGGGCTTATGGCGCTGGATGCAGGATGCTGGTTATGCTAACGTATGTGGCTGGCGAAATCATTTACAGCCCGGCCCAGGTGCTGGTGAACCCGGTGAATACGGTGGGCACCATGGGCGAGGGGCTGGCGGGCGATTTTAAGCGTTTCTACCCGGACATGTTCGCGGCCTACCGCGAACTGTGCCAGGCTGACCGCCTGGAGATCGGCCAGGTGTTTTTGTGGCGCACGCCGCACAAGTGGATTTTGAACCTGCCGGTGCGTAAACACTGGCGGGCCGAAGCGCGGCTGGAATATCTGGAAGCCGGGCTGCAAAAATTCGCCCGCAGCTATGCCACGCACAACATCACCTCGGTATCTTTCCCGCTGGCGCTGACCGAAGGCCCGGCGCTGCCGCCGGCGGAAGTGCGCCCGCTGCTGGAATCGTACCTGGGGGCGCTGCCCATCACCATTTACCTGCATGAGCCGGATAACCCGCTGGAGACGGCCCCGCGCAATGTGCGGGCCATGCGCCTGTGGCTGGAAGGCACGCCGCAGCCGGTGACGTTTGATGATTTCTGGCGGCAGGTGACGCTGCTGGCCCGCAAAGCGCCCTTCACCACCCCGGACGGCCGCAGCATCACCGTGCAGGCCGCGCCGCGCAAAGGCAGCGAGCGCATCAGCCTCAAATTGCTGGTGGCCGGCGAGAGCAGCCTGTACATCCCGGAGACGCAGCTTCAGGATTTGTGGCAGTACGTGCGCCGCGCCGGTTACATCCTGCCGCGCAACCTGCCCGGCGGCCTGGAACAGCCCGCGCCCGTCGTCATGGCGCTGCTGGGCCAGCTTCCCTGGCTGCGGCCTGTTCTGTTGGCCCCGGAAGGCGAAGCCCCGGTGCCGGGGCTGCATTACATCCCGCCGGTGGAGCGCAAACAGCCGCCGCTCACCGCCACCTTCACCCGTATCCACCCCTCATCCCCAGCGTGATGCAGCCGGAGCAGCGTTATGGCCCAGCGTACCCCCATCTTCATCTCCTATGCCCGCGCCGATGCCCGTGACCTGGCGCTGCGGCTCTCGGCCGATTTACAATCCGCCGGCTATCCCGTCTGGCTGGATTTATCGGAAATTCCGGGCGGCTCTAGCTGGTCGCAGCAAATTGAACAGGCCATCGAAAGCTGTGAGGTGATGGTGGCGCTGATGAGTCCGGCGGCCTATGGCTCGCAGTGGTGCCGGGCGGAACAGTTGCGGGCCATTCGCAAGGGCAAGCGCCTGGTGCCGCTGCTGGCCGTGCCGGCCGCCGAAATTCCGCTGCACCTGGAACACCTCAACTATGTGGATTTTACCGTGCCGGCCCTGTATGGCGATCGCTTCCGCGACCTGCTGAGCGATATTCGCGCCGGGGAGGCCTTCCAGCGCCCGGCCCCGGCGGCCGCGCCGCCCACGGAACCGGCCCGCAAAGAAGCCAGCCTGCACCGGCCGCGCTTTAAGGCCGTCAGAACCGGCCGGCCGCGCCCGCCCGTCACCGAAAAGCGCAACGCGCCGTCGTTCCGCCGCTACCTGGAAGACCTGCGGGCCGAACCCTGGCTGGGGGCCCGTTTCTGGTGGCCCTATTTCCTGTTCCACTATACCGACCTGTCCGCGCTGGTGCGGCTGCTGCACAGCGAAGAACTGGTGTCGCCCTTCCTCCAGGGGGCAGCGCTGGATGCCCGCTGGGATAAATTCGTGCGGCTGTATTTTCGCCCGCGCACGCCCGATCTCTTCCTGGCGGAGGGCTTTCGCCCCGGCTCCTCGCCGGCGAAGGGCTATGCCCCGGTGCCGGTGTACCTGCTGTTTGACCTGGAAGCGGTCATTTGTCACCCGGAAGCCTCCTTCAGCTATGGCGACCCCGCCAAAACGCGCAACACCTACCGCACGCCCATGTTATTCCGCGAAATGCCCTTTGAGCGCATCTACCATGACTCGTGGTTTATGCCGGATGAAAAAGAGGAGATCATGCGCTGCCGCGAAGCGCAGGTGATGATCCCGGAGCGCCTGGGGCTGGACAGCCTGCAACTGATCTGGCTGCGCTCGCCGGCGGAATATGAGACGCTGCATCACCTGCTGCCGCCGGAGACGTGGCGCAAATGGCGCGATAAAATCACCGCCCGTACCGATTATCACCTGTTCAATCATCGGCGGGTGTATGTGCAGTCGGTGGCGCTGCGGGCCGACCAGGCGCAGATTCGCTTTAACCCGGCGCTGACGGAACGCGATGGCGGGCTGTTCCACGCGGTGGCCCACCTCACCGCGCCGGATGGCAGCCAGTACACCTGGGAACAGCGCGATTTTGCCGGCCAGTCCGAGATCACCCTGCGGCTGCCCGCGCCGCAGCCCGGCTACACCCTGCGCCTGCTGCTGGATGGCGACCTGGCCTATGCCGGCACGCACACCCCGGATGGCCAGGTGCTATAATCCGCGGCCATTCACGGACGCTGAACGGATATGCCGCAGATGACTGAGCCTGCCTGGGAAGGCATTTTTAATCTGGACGATGAATGGCCATCCCTGCTGTACGAAGATTTAACCGCGCTGGCGCAGGTATGGCGTGAGCAAAAAGCCCGGCTGGAAACCACCCGCGCCTACCAGACTTTTCTGGTGGAAATGCGCCGCCGCATCGCCATTGAAACCGGGATCATTGAGCGCCTGTATACCATTGACCGGGGCATTACGCAGATGCTCATCCAGCGGGGTATTGATGAAGCGCTGATTCCGCATGGCACAACGGATAAATCGCCCGCCGAGATTGTGCCCCTCATCCGCGATCAGGCGCAGGCGATTGATTATATCTTCGATTATGCCGCCAGCCAGCGCGAGCTAACCACCTCTTTCATCAAACAACTGCATCAATTTCTCACCCGCCACCAGCCCTTTACCGAAGCGGTCGATCAATTTGGTAACATCGGCCAGGTGGAACTGCTGCGTGGTGACTGGAAAAAATTCCCCAACAATCCCCGCCGCAATGGCATCACCCATGTGTATTGCCCGCCGGAACAGGTGGCCGGGCAGATGGATCAATTGCTGCTGTGGCATCAGCAGCACATGGCGGAGCGCGTCAACCCGGCGGTAGAAGCTGCCTGGCTGCATCATCGTTTCACGCAGATTCATCCGTTTCAGGATGGCAACGGCCGGGTGGCGCGGCTGCTGGCCAGCCTGGTCTTCATCCGGGCGGGCTGGTTTCCGCTGGTCATCACCCGCGATGACCGCGATCAATATATCCACGCGCTGGAAGCGGCCGACGATGGCTGGCTGGTACCTTTAATTGATCTGTTCAACGAGGCACAAAAGCAGGCCTTCATCCAGAGCCTGAGCCTTTCCGAGCAACTTTTGACCGAAGGTGCCGCCGTCAAGACGATGCTGGAAGCCATTGCCAGCCGCGTGCAGGGTTATCAGCAGGTCAAACAGGAACAGGCACAGCAAACAGCCGCCACGGCGGCCGCGCAATTGCTCCAGCGGGCCGAAACACGCCTGAATGCTTTAAAGCTGGAGATTCAACGAATCGTGAAAGAGACGGTGGTCTCCCTGGTCATTACCGGCCCGGAAGACGATCATGCCGGCTGGTATTATCGCCAGATCGTCGAAACTGCCCGCAGCCTGAACTACTATGCCAATCTGCACCACCACAAAAGCTGGCTGCGCCTCATCATTCGGCTGAATGCTGCCGATCCGCGGCCGGTTTTCCTGCTGCTATCGTTTCACGGCCTGGGGAAGGATGTCGCCAGAGGCATTATGGTGTGTTCTGCTTTTGCCATGCAAAAACTGGTGGATACAGACCTTACTGTGGATGAAGAAACCGCCGGGTATGCCACCGAGCCGCTGACCGATTCGGCGTTTCAGTTTACCTATCTGGAAGACTATGCCACCATTGAGCAACGCTTTGACCGGTGGCTGGAACAGGTCATCCGCCTGGGGCTGGCCTACTGGTACAAACGGTTATAAGCCTGCGCCCTGTGCTATAATCCGCGGCCGGTATACCCGCCCAACCACGCCGAAAGCGCCGCCCATGATCGAAATTGACCGCGTTGAAACGGGCATTCTGGTCTATCGCTGGATCGATACGGTGAATATGGCCGAAGCCCAGGGGCTGATGCCGCAAACGCTGGCCCTCACCGGGGGGCAGCCCTATGTCGTCATCATTGATATGACGCAGCTTCGCACCATCCCGATTGATTTTATGGGGATGCGGGCGGCCATCCGCCAGGAAGTGTGCCACGGGCTGCGCGGCTATGTGCTGCTGAACAGCCCGCGCACGGCCGAGGCTTTCATCAAGCCCGTCAGTGCCCTGGCTCCCACCACCTATCTTTTCGCCCATGCCTGGGAGGAGGCGGTGCAGCAGGCGCGGGCCCTGCTGCGGGGATAAGCCCGCGCTGTGCTATAATTTGCCGCATCAGGTTCACGGCTTCTGCAAACTTCAGGATTGTGCGCTATGAGTGAATGGACAACCATCGTCGGCTTAGAAGTCCATGCCGAAATGCTGACGGCCACCAAAATGTTCAGCGCCTGCCCGGTGGTGGACAGCGTGGCCGCCGCCCCCAATACCGCCGTGGACCCGGTCTCCCTGGGGCTGCCGGGTACGCTGCCGGTCATTAACCAGCAGGCGCTGGAATATGGCATGATGGTCGCGCTGGCGCTGCACTGCGACATCCCGCCCTACAACCAGTTCGCCCGCAAAAATTATTTCTACCCGGATTTGCCCAAAGGCTACCAGATCAGCCAGTATGAGCGCCCGCTGGCGGTGAATGGCTACCTGGATATTGAACTGGAGGACGGCAGCAGCAAGCGCATTGTGGTGCGCCGCGCCCACATGGAAGAGGACACCGGCAAGCTGACGCACGTCAGCGATGGCAGCCTGGTGGATTATAACCGGGCCGGCGTGCCGCTGCTGGAGATCGTCAGTGAGCCGGATATTCGCAGCAGCGCCGAGGCCGAAGCCTATGCCCGGAAGCTGCGGGCCATCCTGCAATACCTGGGCGTGAACCATGGCGATATGAGCCGGGGCGTGCTGCGCTTTGAAGCCAATGTGAGCGTCATGCACAAAGACGATACCGCTTTCCGCACCCGTACCGAAATCAAAAACCTCAACAGCATTCGCAGCATGGTACGCGCCATTGATGCCGAAGTGGCCCGCCAGATTAAGCTGTACGAAAAAGGCGACCGCGTGATTCAGGCGACGCTCGGCTGGGACGAAGCCGCCGGCAAAATCATCATCCAGCGCTACAAAGAACGCCCGGATGAATACCGCTACTTCCCGGAGCCGGATTTGCCCATTGTGGAAGTGAGCCGCGAGTGGGTGGCGCGGGTGCAGGCGGCCCTGCCGGAACTGCCGGATGCCCGCCGGGCCCGTTACGTCCAGCACCTGGGGCTGACGGCCTACGATGCCCGCGTGCTGACGCTGGAGAAGCCGGTGGCCGTCTTTTATGAGCGCCTGCTGGCCGAAGGCGTGAACGCCAAAAGCGCCGCCAACTGGCTGACCGGGGCCTTCTTCAGCCTGCTGAACGAACATAAATGGGATCGTGAACAGATCGACACTGCGCCGGTGAGCGCGGCGCACCTGGCCGGGCTGATTAAGCTGGTGGAAGCCGGCACCCTCAATCATCAGACCGCCGCCCGCAAGGTGCTGCCGGAGATGTGGCAGACGGGCCAGACCGCCGCGGACATCGTGCAGGCCCAGGGCCTGGCCCAGGTGACGGACAGCGCCCTCATCGCGGAAAAAGTGTTCAATGCCCTGTTTGGCAGCATCATGAAATCGCTCAAGGGCGGCGGCCGCCCGGATGTGGTGAAACAGGTGCTGCTGGAGAAGCTGGACGCGCTGAAATAAGGGCCCACCAACCGCAAAAACACCGTAAAAATGGCCCCGGCCGGGGCCATTTTGTATCGTTTTTTTAATCATATGATGGTAGAATTCTTGTTCTAAGATGATTCGGGATCACCGGCCCCCCCTGGCGGAATTCGCCGGCGGTGGTAAAACAATCTATGATGGGCGGGGTAGCCCTCTCCATCACCCATGCCGGCGTATAGACGGCCTGTTCGTTCAGAAAGCCGAAGAAGGAGCGCTCTATGTCGTACCATCAAACCATCGTGGTGGGCAATGTGGGGGGCGACCCCCGCTTTACGCATTTGCCCAGTGGCACGCCGGTCTGCAACATCAATCTGGCCGTCAATGAAACGTGGAATGACCGCCAGACGAATGAAAAACGCGAAAAAACCACCTGGTATCGCTGCGCTTTTTACGGCCGCCAGGCCGAAATTGCCAACAGCTACGTCCGCAAAGGCTCGCAGGTGATGGTGATCGGCACGGTGGAGGCGCGGGCCTACCTGGATAACAATGGTCAGCCGGCCGCCACGCTGGAACTGCGCGTGCGTGAGCTGCGCCTGCTGGGCGGCCGGGGCGACAGCGCGGCCAGCGGTTCGGGCAGTGACCACAGCTACGATTATGACCAGGGCTATGCGCCGTCCGGGCCCGGGCGGGGCAATGATACGGACGATATTCCCTTTTAGGGCGTGGCGTGGCCGCGGCCCGCTGTGCCCGGCGACGGCCGCGGCGCTGCGCCCTGGTTCGACCTCGACCGGGGCGCACGCGCTATCCCCCTCATCCAGCCCTTACCGATAATTCTTAAACTAATCATTTTCGCGCATAATTGGAACTACCTGGACATAAAGTGTTTCTGCTATGCTGAAATACTGATGCAGGGTGTCCTCAGGAGTTTTGCGCGTGGCAGCCCAGGTCACGACTTCTCCGCCGCCGGTGGCTGATATGCACTGGCTGGGCGGGTTCGTTTATCAATACCGTTTCGCCGCCTTCGCGGCCATCGTCTATGGCGCGGCCGGGGGCATCACCAGCGCTCTGGAACCGTACCTCATCGGCATCATTGTCGATCATGTTAGCCGCGGGGTGCGCCTGGAACAGGTCGCGCAGGATATTCTGCTGCTGGTGGGCCTGTCGCTGGTGACGGTGCTGGCCTTCTGGGGGCAGCGCCATTACAGCGGCACCATCGCCTACGGGGTGCAATCCGAAGTGCGCCGGTCGGTCTTTCGGCATATGGTCACGCTGGATCAGGGGTTTTACCAGCGCTATGCCGTGGGCGACCTCATCTCGCGCATGTACAGCGATATGGAATGGGTGTGGCGGGTGCTGGCCCTGGGCTTCAACCGCGGCGGCAGCGCCCTGCTCACCTGCATCGTCACCATACTGCTGCTCGGCTCCATCAACATTCCCCTCACCGTGCTGGTCTTCGTCACGCTGGCCATCAGCACCTATTTTCAAATTCGCGCCGGCACCGCCCTCATCCGGCTCTCGGAAGAGGTGCAGGATCAGGCCGGGGAACTATCGTCCCTGGTGCAGGATACCGTCAGCGGCATCCAAACGCTGAAGACCTTCGGCCGCGAAGACTACGCCAGCCGTAAATTTTTGGCCGAAAACCAGGAATATCGCCGGCGCTGGCTGTATTTTAAACGCCGCAATGAGCCGGTGGGGATGCTGCCGCAGATGATCGCCTACCTCACCACCGGGATCGTGGTGGTGGTGGGCGGCAATATGGCCCTCAGCGGGCAGATCAGCCTTGGCAATTTTACCCAGTTCCTGCTGTACCTGAACCTCATCAGCAATGTGCTGCTGCAACTGGGCACCATCTACCAGCGCTTTCAGCAAACGCGGGGGGCGCTCAAACGCATCACCCCGCTGCTCCAGCCGCCCGGCATCAAAGATGCGGACGATGCCATCGCCCTGGCGCAGCCGCGCGGGGCCATCAGGTTCGAGCATGTGGGCCTGAAGGGCAGCACCGATGGCAAATGGCTGCTGCGCGATATTGACCTGGAGATTCCCGCCGGGCAGGTGGTGGGGCTGGTGGGGCCCACCGGCTGCGGCAAAACGCTGCTGGTGAACCTCATTTCGCGGGTGAGCGACCCCGACGAAGGCAGCGTGTACCTGGACGGCGTGGATTTGCGCCATTTGCACCTGGACGACGTGCGCCGGGCGGTGGCCTATGTGCCGCAGTCCACCTTTTTGTTCAGCCAGCCGCTGCACGAAAATGTACGCATGGGCAAGCCGGATTTGAGCGAGGAAGAATTGCAGCGGGCCATCCACATCGCCCGCGTCAGCAACGATCTGCCGCAGCTCCCGCACGGGCTGGAAACGCTGGTCGGCGAAAAAGGGGTGATGCTCTCCGGCGGGCAAAAACAGCGCGTGGCCATCGCCCGCGCCATCGCCCATGATCCGGCCATCCTGGTGCTGGATGATGCCCTGTCCAGCGTGGATACGCGCACCGCCGCCGAAATCCTGGGCGACCTGCGCCAGGTGCTGCGGACGCGCACCAGCATCATCATCGCCCACCGCGTCGCCACCGTTAAAGATGCCGATCTGATCGTGGTGATGGAGGGCGGGCGCATTGTGGAACAGGGCAGCCATGCCCATTTAATCGCCCGGCAGGGTATTTACGCCCGCATGGTGGAGCGTGAACTGGACGAAGAAGCCCGCCGCCAGGCGGATGAGGAAGCGAGCCGTATATGAACAGCCAGCGTCTTGCCCGCCGCGACACCGCCGCGCCGCCGGCCGGCCGGGCCGCCCCCGCCCGGCCCGGTGACGATAGTCCCGAAGAAGACCTGCACGATGGCAGCATCACCGACCGCTACCTGGTGCGAATGCTGGGGCGCTTTTTGCTGCCCTACCGCTGGCAACTGGCCTGCATCCTGGCGCTGCTGCTGGCCGTCAGCGGGCTGAACCTGCTGCTGCCCTACCTGGTCATGGAAGCGGTGGATGGGCCCATCAGCCAGGGGCGGCTGGATGACCTGGCCCCCTTCGGCGCGGCCTACATCCTCACCATCGCTTTTATCTTCCTCCTGCGCTTTGCCTACACCTTCTGGCTGCAAACCATCGGCCAGAATGCGCTGCTCAACCTGCGCCAGACGCTGTATGAGCACATCATTCGCCAGGATATGGCCTATTTCAACAAAACGCCGGTGGGCAAAATCACCGCCCGCATGTCCAACGATATTGAAGCGCTGACGGAACTGCTCTCCACCAGCATCGTGATGGTGGCCAGCAACATGCTCACGCTCATGGGCATCATCGTCGTCATGTTCCTGCTCAACTGGCGGCTGGCGCTCATCAGCCTGGTCACGCTGCCGGTGACGATTGGCCTCAGCCTGTATTTTCGGCGCATCATCCGCGGTATTTCCATGCGCTTTCATAAGCTCATCGGCGATTATCAGGCCTTCCTCAACGAGCAGTTTGGCGGCATGTTGATCGTGCAGCTTTTCGCCCGCCAGCAGCGCACGCTGGACGAGTTCGAGGCGGTGAACAGCCGCTATTATGGCGTGCATACCGAACTGCGCGACGTGTATACGCTGTATGCGTCGCTGCTCCAGTTTACCACCACCATCGGCCTGGGCATTGTGCTGTACGGCGGCGGCAGCGGTGTGCTGGCCGGCTGGGCCAGCCTGGGCGCACTGATCGCCTTTATTGATTACACCCGCCGCACGTTTGAGCCGGTGATGCAGCTTTCTGAACAATTCGCGCAAATCCAGACGGCTTTTTCCGCCGGCGAGCGCGTGGCCCGCATGTTGAGCGTGTCCTCCAGCATCAAAGAGCCGGCGCAGCCGGTGGCGCTGACGCACTTTGACCGGACGCTGGCGTTTGAAAAGGTGGTCTTCGGCTATGAGGCGGATTACCCGGTGCTGCGCGGCATTGACCTGCGGATTCGGGCGGACGAGCGCGTGGCCATTGTGGGGGCCACCGGCGCGGGCAAAACCTCGCTGGTGAAGCTGCTGGCCCGCTATTATGATGTGCAGGGCGGCCGCGTGTGCATCGGCGGGGTGGACATTCGAGATTTGAGCCTGGCCGACCTGCGCCGCTATGTGACGGTGGTGCCGCAAAACCCGTACTGCTTTAATGGCACCATCGCCGATAACCTGCGCCTGTTCGACCCGTCGGTGACGTATGAGCAGATGGTGGCCGCGGCCGAGACGGCCTGCGCCCATCCGTTCATCATGGCGCTGCCGGGCGGCTATGATTACGCGCTGCTGCCGGGCGGGGGCAATCTGTCGCACGGGCAGCGGCAGCTTCTGGCGCTGGCGCGGGCCCTCATCCACAGCCCGCACAGCATCCTGGTGCTGGATGAAGCCACCAGCAACATCGACACGGAAACCGAAGCGCTCATCCAGGCGGGCTTAAAGCAGGTGCTGGCGCAGCGTACCAGCCTCATCATCGCGCACCGGCTCAGCACCATCCGCGATGCCGACCGGATCATCGTCATGCGCCTGGGCGAGATCATCGAAGAAGGCACGCACGACAGCCTGCTGGCGCTGGATGGCACCTACGCCGCGCTGTATCACCGCCAGTTTGAAGAAATTACCCTCACCGCCGCGCCCGCCACCGCGACCGCGACCGCGACCGCGCCGGACGCAGCGCTGGCCACCGGCCAGCCCGGCTGACGCGGCCAGGGTCAGAGTTACGGTTGCGGTTACGGTTCAGGGTGGGCGGTTACACCTCGCGCCGGCGCATTTTCTTGTAGCGCTGGCTGTACTGTTCTTCGGTCACAATTTCAATGCGGGCGGGAATTTTGTAGGCGGCCAGCCGGTCGCGGCAAAATTCCCGCATCCGTTTACGGAACTCCGGCAGCGGCTCTGGTTCGATCAGGTTAAAGCGGGCCACCACCGTTTGCCCGGTGATGGGGTTGGCCTCGCCGCTGACGGCCACATCGCGCACATTGGGCAGGGCCAGCAGCACGCTCTCCACTTCCACCGGGTACACCTTCTGGCCGCCCACATTGATGATCTCTGACCGGCGGCCCAGAATTTTGATGTACTCGCCCTTCACCTCCACCGCGTCGCCGGTGTTAAACCAGCCGTCCGCATCAAACGGCGCGGGCGCGTTCAGGTAGCCCATCATGGCCGATTCCGCGCGAATCCACAGGATGTTATCCACAATTTTCGTCTCAAAGCCTTCGCCGCCCACCTTAATCCACAGCGAATCCGGCGCTTCGGAACGGGAACGCAAGATGCCCAGTTCGGACAGGCCGTAAGTTTGCTGCAATTCTACCGCCGGCAAAATGTCGTGGATGCGGGCCAGCACGCGCTCCGGCATCACTTCGGTGCCGTAGGTGATGCGCCGCAGCGACGACAGATCGAAGCGGGTGTAGGCTTCGGAGAGCAGCAGCAGGTTGAGGAAGGTGGGCGAGGTGGGCAGCAGTTCCACCCGGTGCGTCTCGATGGCGCGGCACACTGCAAAGGGGTCGCGGTTGTCGATGGAGACGATGGTGCCGGTGTTGGCCAGGGTATACAGCAGCGTGTTGATGCCGCCAATATGATCCAGCAGCAAAAACGTGAGCGTGACGAACGTATGGCGCGGGTGCTGGAACTTTTTGAGCAAAAAGTCAAAGTTATGCAGGGCCGCCTTGCTTTTGCCGGTGGAGCCGGACGAGAACAGCACCAGCCCCGGCGCGCCGGCGGCCAGCAGCGTTTGCAGCAGCGGGTTCGTTACGGTGGCCGGGATGTGGGTGATGCTGCCGGCCGCGTCCTGCTTAAAGTCGATGATGACCTGTGCTTCGGCGATCTGGCGAAATTCCGGCTTGTGGGCTTCCACGCTGTCCGTCAGCGGGACGATGATCGCCTGCTGTTCCAGCAGGGCCAGCAGCAGCGCCACGGTGGTGGGGGCATAATCGCCCTCCACTGTGACGATTTGCCCCGGCAGCACGCCGGCGGCGGCCAGGCGGCTTTGCCAGTGGCGCACTTCCTCCAGCAGCCAGCCGTAGCGATAGGCCTCATCCCGCCAGATGATGAACGGCTTATCCGGTGCGGCGGCGAATTTGTCCAGCATCCATGCCAGGCGGCTCACAGGGGCCCTCCCAGGTAAATGACCTGTCCGGTGATGTAACTGCTCTCCGGTTGAATAAAAAAGCGCACCACATTGAAGACATCTTCCGGCTGCCCCAGGCGCTTGATGGCCAGTTGATCCACCAGCGCCTGAATTTTATCCGCCGGCACGCTGCGAATGAGATCGGTATCAATGGGGGTGGGGGCCACCGCGTTCACGGTGATGCCAAAGGGGGCCAGCTCGCGGCTGGTAACGCGGGTGAGCGCTTCGACGGCGCTCTTGGTGGCCACGTAGGCCGCTTCGCCGCCCAGGCTCAGCGGGACGGCGATGGTGCTCAGGTTGACGATGCGGCCGAACTGCCGGGCCCGCATCAGCCGCACACTTTCGCGGGTGACGAGGAAGGTGCCGCGGACATTGATGGCGTGCAGCTTATCCAGCGTGCTGGCCGGGGTGAGCAAAAAATGGTTCATGGAGGCCACGCCGGCATTGTTGATGGTCACATCCAGCCGGCCGGCGCGTTCCCGGATGGCGCTGAACAGGCCGCGCACCTGGGCTTCATCGCTCACATCGGCGCTCACATGCTCATACCCCGGCAGCGACCAGTCCACCGGCTTCCGGCTGCACCCGAACACACGGTAGCCGGCCTGCGCCAGGCGCTCCACCAGATACCGGCCGATGCCCTTGCCTGCGCCCGTCACCAGCGCGACAGGCTGCGCCGCGGTGTCGCTCACGGCTCAGGCTCCCTGTTCATGCAGCAGCGTCAGCACGTAATCGGTCAGGCTGCCCACGCTGCGAAACGGGCTGCGCTCCTGGGACATGGCGCGTTCATCGGCGATGGTGATGGCCGTGCCCTGGCTGTCGTTCACCTGCTGTTCCACATCCATCAGCACCGAAACCAGCCCCAGCGAATCCAGCAGGCCGCTGCCGCCGAACAGGCGCGTCTTTTCGTCCAGCGCCGCCAGGTCATGCCCCTGGGCTTTATCGGACATCTGCGCGAATTCACGCACGGAAGCCAGGATGATGCCGGTTAAGGTGTCGCGTTCCATGGTCATGGTGTTATTCTCCTGTGATAGGCCGCTGGCGGGCGGGGATATACGAGCCGTCCGCCCGGTAAACTTCTGCCCGTAACTGCTGTTCCAGTTGCAGAATGGTTTCTGAAGGGCGCACGCTGACGGGCCGCAGCGGGTAGCCGGCGTACAGTCGCCAGGGGGCGCAGTTCTGCGTGATGACCGAATTGGGCATGATGACGGCCCCCTCACCGATCACCACCCCCGGCAGCACCACCGAATTCGCGCCGACGATGGCATGTTTTTCGATGGTGACGAAGCCGCGCGTGGGCACGCGGTAGGGATGCGGCACGGTGGGGTTGGTCATGGTCGCGCCGGAATAATCCTCATTGCCGGTGAAAATACGCACCCCGGAGGAGATGGCCGCGAAATCGTGCATGGTAAATTCGCCGCCGCCGGTGACGGAGGCAAACGAAGCGATGTGCACGAAGCTGCCGATGGTGGTTTTGAGGCCGCCCACCACAAAGGCGTAATCATCAATTTTCACCGAATCGCCCAGGGAAATGACTTCCGGCATGACAATTTTTGCCATCGGCCAGATGTAAACGTCCTCCCCGGCGTGCAGGAATTTAATCTTATCGGCCTGATTGTCTGTGTACATAGGGCTTATCCATCGGGAGACATGGTGCTGCACGCGAATCGGTGAATGATGTTACAGGCAGTTACATTATAAGCCGGCCTGTTCGGCAGGGTCAATAAGCGTGTACGCCTTTTCACAATGTTTATAATGTTGGCACACTTGCCGGCCCGGCCGCGCCGGTTCCAGAATGGCAAATGCGGCCCGCTGGCATTACAATCCAGCCTATCCTTTTTTTATGTGGATACAGGCAGGGTGTCATGAGCTTCGACTGGTCGCAGCAGACGGTTATTCTTACGGGCGGTTCCGGGTTTCTGGGCAGCCACCTGGCGGCGCATTTGCGGGCCCGCGGGGTGGGCCGGCTCATCATCCCGCGCCGGGCGCAGTATGACCTGCGCGAAGAAAAGCAGGTGCAGCGCCTCTATGCCGATCATCCGGGGACGACGCTGGTGCTGCATCTGGCGGCCACCGTCGGCGGCATCGGCTTCAACCGCGAGTACCCGGCCACGCTGTTCTACGATAACCTGATGATGGGCACGCTGCTGCTGGAACA
>JALOOI010000285.1 GCA_025454495.1 Anaerolineae bacterium | reverse complement strand
CCCGCCAGGCTGTCGCGCTGCCAGGCCAGCCACAGCCGCGCCTCCCCCAGGTCCAGCCACGTCGCCGCCCGGTACCAGTCCAGATGGCTGTGGGTGCGGCGGCTGTAAAACATCAAATTCAGCACCGCTTCGCGGTGTTTGCGCTCATAGCGCGTGGTACTCAGGGTCATCATCGGCGGTGACGCAGGGCATAGGCCGGTGCAATAAGCTTAAACAGGCTGCTGCGGCGCGTATCCAGCATTCGGCTGGCCAGCCGGGCATCCAGTTCGGCGGGCGTGGCCAGGGTAAAGACCGTTTGCATCTGGCGCACATAGCGGTAATCCAGAAGCTGGAAGATTTTTTCCCGCCCCCAGTCCGACAGGCTGCGCGTATTGAGGTCATCGATCACCAGCAGTTTCACATCGCGCAGGGTTTCGTAGCGGCGCTCAAAGCGGGCGCTGCTGCTGCTGGCGTTGAAGGATTCGCGCAAATAATCCAGCAGGTCGGTCATGGTGGCGAAGATCACTTCATCGCCGCGTTCCCGGCGGCGCAGGGCGATGGCGGCCGCCAGGTGGGTTTTGCCGTTGCCGTACAGCGGGCGGCCGTCCTGGTCATCCCCGGCGATCACCAGCCAGCCCTGGGGACGATCCGCATAGGCCAGGCACGCCTGGTACACCCGCAGCACATTGGCTTTTTCGGTGGGCTTTAAGCCGGGGTAATCCGTCTCAAAGCTCTCAAAGGTCATGCCGGCATAAATGGATAAATTGGCGATCAGACGATCATCATAATTGCGGAAGGAGCGAAAATCCGGCGCGATGATGCGGGCATAGCGCACCAGTTGATGATCCAGCAGGCGGCTGCGCAGGCGGGCATCCAGATCATTGAGGGAGGTATTGGTGGTGATGATGGTGTTCAGGCGGTGGGCATGGCGATGATTGAGAAGCTGAAATAATTTTTCCTGGGCCCAGGGGCCGGGGTTCTCCACGCCCAGGTCATCCAGGATGAGCAGGGCCACATTCCGCACCCGGTCAAACAGTTCATCGTAGCTCAGTTCGGCTTCCGGGCGGTAAGTTTGCCGCAGGTGATCCAGCAGGTCGGGCACGGTGATGAACAGCACCGGGTCGCCCTGCTGCACGCGGGCATTGCCCACGGCGGCGGCCAGGTGAGTTTTGCCGCTGCCATAGGAGCCTTCCAGCAGCAGCCAGCCACGGGGCTGTTCGGCAAAATCGCGGGCGGCGTGCCAGGCTTTCAGCAGCGAGTCGTATTCGTGGGGCTGGTAGCGGGCCGGGTCAATCTCAAAATTCTCCAGCGTGTGCTGCTGGAAGGCCTCCAGGTGGCTCAGCTTACGCAGCCGCGCCTGATGATCCAGATCGGCGGCGGCCGGGTAATTGGGGCAGCGGAACAATTTGCCAAAGCGGGCATCGTCCATGGGCACGGCATATTTCACCAGGCCCAGGCCGCCGCACACCGGGCAGGGCTGCCCCGGCCGGGCGGGGTCGGCACAGACGATCTTCACGGGCGCTGGCTCAGGACTGGAAGAAGTCGTCATACTGTCCGGGGGTGTAAGGTTCACCGCGAGATCGCGCAGGCGTTTCATGGCTGTGTCTTCCTTCCTGCTTCCAGCGTTCCAGGATGGCGCAAATGTAGCGCCAGTTGCGCTTATTGTTCTCCACCGCCAGGCGCAGCGCGTCTTCCAGCCAGGCGGCCGGGTATTCGGCCTCGGCATCGCGCAGGGCATCGGCCAGCATGGGGGTCAGCAGGCCAATGTTCGCCTCGTACAGGGCGTAAATCGTCGGGCGTTCCGGCAAAATTTCGATGTTCAGGCTGTCCGGCGCGGGCCGCCAGCGGCCCTGTTGCAGGCTGCGCAGGGCGGCCCGGCCGCGGGCGCTGTTCATAAAGTATAGCGTGTCTTCGCCATCTGTCAGCCGGATGGGGGCGGCCAGCAGCACGCCGCGGGCCACCGCCCGCGCCAGCCCCTCGCTCAGCGCGGCTTCGGCCTCCGGCGGCAGCCCGGCCATGAAGGCGGCATCGGTCACGAAGTCCTGCCGGCGCACAAAGCGATGCTCGCCCGGTTTGTGATGCAGGGCATACAGGCAGAACAGCACCACCTTCAATTCCGCCAGATGGTCAATCAGCGGCACCACTTCGGTGAGGAACTGCGCCGGCACCGGCAGCGTTTTTTGTTTGCCAGGGAGAAAGCCCGCGAATGGTTTCATGCTGCCCTATTCCAGCCGGCTGAGATCGACACGATGCACATTGGCATCCATGAAGCGGGTGAGCTGTTTTTCAAAATACAGCGAGATGGTGCCGGTGGGGCCGTTGCGGTGCTTGGCCACGATGACATCGGCCTGGTTGGGGAATTCGGTGGCTTCGTTGTAGACCTCATCGCGGTAGAGGAACATCACAATATCGGCATCCTGCTCGATGGAGCCGGACTCGCGCAGGTCAGACAGCAGCGGGCGCTTGTCGTTGCGCTGCTCCACCGCGCGCGAAAGCTGCGCCGCCGAAATGACCGGGATGTTCAATTCGCGCGCCAGTTCTTTCACCGTGCGGCTGATGTAGCTAATCTCCTGCACGCGGTTGTTTTCGTAGCCTTTGCCGGCGCTCATCAACTGGATGTAATCAATCATAATCATATCCAGCCCGTGTTCATACATCAGGCGGCGGCACTTGGTGCGAATTTCCAGCGGGGTCAGCGCCGGCGTGTCGTCAATGAACATGGAAAATTCGCTGATGCGCCCCACCACTTCCACAAAGCGCTCCTGCTCCTGGCGGTTAAGCTGGGCCAGGCGCAGCTTTTGCATACTGATGCCCGATTCCATCGAAATCATGCGCTGCACGATCTGCTCGGTGCCCATTTCCATGGTGAAGATGCCCACCCGCGCCCCGATGCGGGCCGAATTCATGGCCGTGCTCAGCAGAAAGCTGGTTTTGCCCATGCCCGGCCGGCCGGCGAAGATGATTAAATCTGATTTCTGGAAGCCGCCGAGCAACTGATCCAGATCACGGAAGCCGGTGGGTACGCCGGTGGCCCCGCGCTGGTTTTGCAGCAGGTGCTCCATGCGGTCATAGTAGGCGCTCAGCGCCTCCCAGATGGGCACAAATTCGCGCCGGGCCTGGTTTTGCCCGATGCTAAAAATGAGCGTTTCGGCATCCGCCAGCACGCTGTCGATGGTTTTGGCCTCGTCCACCGCCAGCTCGCGGATTTTGTCCGAGGCTTCCAGCATTCGGCGGCGCAGGGCAGTACGCTCCACCAGCCGCCCGTACACTTCGGCATGGATGGCGGTGGGGGTGTTGTTCATCAACTGGATCAAATAGGGGTGGCCGCCCACATCTTCCAGCACGCCGACGTGCTTCAGTTCTTCGCCCACCGTCAGGTAATCAATGGCTTCACCGCGTTCATTGAGGCGGAAATAGGCCTGCCAGATGGTGCGATGCCGCGCCAGGAAAAAATCGTCCGCATTTAAAAATGCGGCGATGGTGATGAACACGGCCGGGTTCACCAGCACGGAGCCAATGACGGCTTCTTCCGCTTCCTGGCTGTAGGGGGCATTCATGGATGGCAGCAGCGGAGCAACCACAGGGCGTACCTCGGCAGGGATGCGCCAAAAGAGGGTGCGGCACCCTCTCTCACCGGCGGAATCGTTACGGCAGGGGGCAGGGCAGCGACGCTATTTTTTCCGGTCGTCGTCGTCCAGGTCTTCCAGGTTCAGGCTGTTCAAAAAGTCGGCAAAGGCGCTCAGCTTGCTCTCGTCCACGCGCTCGGTGGTGGGTTCCACGGGCGCGGGCCGCGGGGAGGGCGCTTCTTCGGCTTCGCGCAGCCCTAACGCATCCAGTTCGATATTGTCTTCCGGCTCCACGGCCGATTTTTCCATCACCGCTTCGTTGACGAAGATGGGGGCCCGCACGCGCACCGCCAGGGCGATGGCATCACTGGGCCGGGCATCCACCTCGATCTTTTTACCATCAATGTCGATCACCACGCGGGCGTAAAATGTCTCTTTGTGCAGGTCATTCACCAGAATATACACCACCTTGCCACCCATCTCGCTGATGACGGCCTTCAGCAGATCGTGGGTGAGGGGGCGCGGGTGCGCCTGGGCGTGCAGTTCCACCATGATAGCTTCGGCTTCAAATTGGCCGATGAAGATGGGCAGGAAGCGATCGCTGTGGAGGTCTTTCAAAATCACGATCCGCAGTTGATTCATCAAACTGACGCGGATGCTATCGACTTCGACTTCTATCATGGCTGCCTGCTCCGCAGGGTATGGGCAATTGATCGGGAGAATGGGTGTGGCACGAGGGTGCTGTGACCGCCGGCCGATACCGGTCATCATAGCACAGGTTGCGCGGTTGTACAATTCAAGTCCGGCACGGATGCAGCACTTTCTCATCCACCGATGTTGCATTAGGACGTGCTATTTCTGAATACATATGCATCTTTCTGCATATATGCATGGCATACTAAGCGTAGCCCAAAAGTACTGGTGCGGCGCAGGCCGGCCGCCGGTGCCGGCGGGATGTGCAGCGATTCATTGACCACCACAGGATCGAGGTTCATCAATGCATATTTTGCTGGCTCATGCGAGCGTGCATGGTTCTACGGCAGAAATGGCCGACTTTATGGCCGGGGTGCTGCGCGAACACGGGTATGAAACGACGACGACGCATGTGGAGGCGTTGACCACCTGGGACAATTACGGGGCCATCCTGCCCGGTGCGCCGGTGCATGGCGGGGTGTGGGTGCGCCCCATGCTCAG
>JALOOI010000284.1 GCA_025454495.1 Anaerolineae bacterium | reverse complement strand
TGTGAATTGTCTTAAATGTTTAATTTATTTTACCCGTGCGCTATAATTCTGCCACTCATCTTACCCGAAAGCGAAAACAATGAACCAGAGTGCGTTCGAGGCCCAACGCGATACCACCGGCGGGATGCGGGCGTTTACCGTGGTATGGATCGGCCAGCTTGTGTCGCTGGTGGGGACGGCGATGGCGCAGTTCGGCTTAACCATCTGGGCGTACCAGCTTACGGGCCAGGCCACCGCGCTGGCGCTGGCGGCCTTCTTCAATTTTGTGCCGGTGCTGCTGGTGACTCCCTTTGCCGGGGCGCTGGTGGACCGCTGGAATCGTAAGCTGGTGATGGCCCTCAGCGACCTGGGGGCCGGGCTGGCGACGGTGGCCGTCTTCCTGCTGTATGCGGCCGGCAGCCTGGAAATCTGGCATTTGTACGCCGCGGGGGTGGTGACGGGGGCGTTTCAGGCGTTTCAGTTCCCGGCGTATTCGGCGGCCATTTCGCTGATGCTGGACAAAAAAGATTACGGCCGGGCCAGCGGCATGTTGCAACTGGCCGAAGGTGCCAGCGGCATCCTCGCGCCGCCGCTGGCCGGGTTTTTGCTGGCGCTCATCCAGCTTCAGGGCGTGCTGCTCATTGATATTGTGACTTTCATCATCGCGCTGCTGGCGCTGTGGGCCGTGCCCATCCCGCAGCCCGCGCGTGACCCGGCCGCGCCCCACGCGCAGAATACCCTGTGGCAGGATGCCGCTTTCGGCTTTCGCTATATCTTCGCCCGGCCCTCGCTGCTGGGGCTGCAAAGCGTCTTTTTCTGCATTAACCTGCTCGGCAGCTTCATCGGCGTGCTCATTACACCGATGATCCTGGAGCGCAGCGGGCAAAATGAGGCGCTGCTGGGGCTGGTGCTGTCGGCGGCCGGCATCGGCGGGGTGGTGGGGTCGCTGTGGATGAGCGTGCGCGGCGGCACCCCGCGCCGGGTGGATGGTGTGCTGGGCGGAATGCTGCTCAGCAGCCTGTTCGGCGTGGTGCTGATGTCGCTGGGCAGCGGCCTGGCCCTGCCGCTGAACCTGGCCGTGTGGTGGGCGGCCTCGTTTGGCTTCGCCTTTTGCCTGCCGCTGATTAACGGCAGCAATCAGGCCCTCTGGCAGGCCAAAGTGCCGCCCACGTTGCAGGGGCGGGTGTTCGCGGCGCGGCTCATCATCGCCCGCATCACCGTACCCGTGGCCCTCATCCTGACGGGCCCGCTGACCGACCAGGTGTTTGAGCCGGGGATGCAGCCCGGCGGGGCGCTGGCCGGGGTCTTCGGCGGGCTGCTGGGGACGGGGCCGGGGGCGGGCATGGCGCTCATGTTTCTGGTGTGTGGCAGCCTGGGCGTGCTGGTGTCCCTGGGCGGCTACCTGTTCCCGGCCATCCGCGAAGCCGAGCAGCGCCTGCCGGATGCCGTGTGAGGCCGCCCGCCCGGTACCAGTGTCCCGCCCAATCCCCCCTTGCCGGCCGCGAAGCCGCTGCTACAATGCCGGCAGATGAGTATTTTGTTAGACGTTACATCACGCTGAGGATGGGGAACAGGGCTTATGAACAGACACACACTCTGGCTGGCGGGGCTGCTGCTGGTGCTGCTGGCGGGGCTGCCGGCGGTGGCGCAAACGGGCACCCCGGCCACCGCGCTGGATACCATCAACGTCCGCAGCGGCCCCTCCGGCGATTACCCGGTGCTGGGCCAGGTGAGCATTAATGCCGGCGTAATCATCGAAGGGCGCAACGCCAGCGGCGACCGGGTGCTGGTGAACACGGGCAGCGTGCGCGGGTGGGTGGCTTCGCGCTATCTGGCGTGGGCGGCGGAGGTGCCGCTGTCAGCCTTCCCGGTGACGGAAGAAATTATCGGCGGGGCCCCGGCCCCGGCCGCGGACGCGGCGGTGGAAGCCCCGGCGGCGGCCGCAGAAGCGGCGGCCCTGGTGCCCGCCGGCCCCGGCACCCCGGCCCGCGTCCTCAGCAATAATCTGAACGTCCGCAGCGGGGCCGGCAGCACCTTCACCGTGCTGGCGCAGCTCCCGCTGAATGCCGGTGTGGTCATCGAAGCGCGGAACGGCATCGGCAACTGGGCGCTGGTGAACACGGGCAGCGTGCGCGGGTGGGTGGCCACGCGCTACCTGGCGTGGGCGCAGGACGTGCTGCTGGCCTCCTTCCCGGTCAGCGGTGAGGTCATTGGCGGGGCCCCGGCGGCGGTGGCCGAAGCGGCCCCGGCCCAGGCCGCCGCCGCCGCCCCGGCCGGCGCACCCGGCGGCCGCGTCATCGCCGCCACGCTCAACGTGCGTATGGGGGCGGCCAGCACGCAAACGCAGCTTGGCACCCTCACCCGCGGGACGATCGTCAGCCTGGAAGCCCGCAACAGCATCGGTGACTGGGTGCTGGTGAACGCGAATGGCCTGCGCGGGTGGGTGGCTTCGCGCTTTGTGGATTTTGCCGCCGGCGTGGAACTGGCCGCGCTGCCCGTCAGCAGCGAGGTGATCGGCGTGACTGCGCCGGCGGCCGCCGCGGAGGGTGCAGCGCCGGCGGCCGCGCTGGCCCCCGGTGGCGACAGCGCCGCGCTGGAAGCGCAACTGGCCGGCGTGCCGGTGGTGCCGGGGGTGACGGCCCGCGCCCGCAGCATCTACGCGGCCGGCATCCGCGCCGGGCGCAACCCGCAGCGCTTTACTAAAGTGGGCGATTGCAACAGCGAAAATGTCGCCTTCATGTATGGCTTTGACTGGAACAATTACAGCCTGGGCAGCTACGGCTACCTGCAAAGCACCATTGATTATTTCGCCGGCTCCTTCGCCCGGCCCAGCGTGGCCGGCAAGGTGGGTTACAGCGCCGTCACCGTCATTGATGCGCTGTGGGCCGACCCCGCCGTGTGCCGCAGCGGTGAAGCGCCGGTGTGGTGCGAACTGCGTACCAGCAACGCCAGCATGGTGGTCATCATGTTTGGCGCGAATGATATTTCTATCCTCACGCCGGAGCGCTACGAAAGCGCCCTGCGCCGCATCCTCGATCTGAGCCTTCAGGCCAACGTGGTACCCGTCCTCAGCACCTTCCCCACCGACCCGGCGCAGCCCGACCGCTGGCTGAAGGCGCTGCAATTGAACGTAATCACGGTGAACCTGGCGCGGGAATATGACCTGCCGGTGATGAACTTCTGGCTGGCGGCCAAAACGCTGCCCGGCGCGGGCATGGCGGCGGATAACGCCCACCTGACCACGCACAGCGGCAGCAGCATCGTCTTTGATGGCACGACCGAAAGCACCTATGGCTTTACGGCGCGGAACCTGGTGGTGCTGCAAACGCTGGACGCGCTGCGGCAGGGTCTGGGGGGCTAAAACGGCCTCAGGCGGGCGGGGGTGGCGGCGCATCCCCGCCGAAGGGGATGGTCTGGAAGCGGGCGCGATCCTGCCGGCGCTTGTACCAGCGCCACAGCCAGCCGCGTTCCGGGGCCAGCGCCAGCGATAGCAGCACGATGAGCGCGGCCATCACGATGATGAGGGGGCCGGTGGGCAGCGCCGCCTGCGTGGCACTGATGACGGCCCCGCTGCTGCCGGCCAGCGCCCCAAAAATGGCCGCCAGCAGCAGCATCTGGCTCAGGGAGCGCGTCCACTGGCGGGCGGCCAGCCCCGGCGCGATCAACAGGCCCACCATCAAAATGACCCCGGCCAGTTGCAACCCCAGGACGATCACCACCACCAGCATGGTCGAAAGCAGCATATTCAGCCCGCGCACCGGGTAGCCGGCGGCGCGGGCAAAGGCTGCGTCAAAGGTGATGAGCTGGAACTCTTTCCACAGCAGCAGCAGCAGCGCAAAACACAGCAGCGCCGCCAGCACGATCAATTCCACATCGCTTTGCACCATGGCCGCCGCCTGCCCGAAGATGAATTTTTCCAGCCCGGCCTGGCTGGCATCCGGCCGATTCTGGATGTAGGAGAGCAGCACCAGCCCCAGGGCGAACCACGAGGTGAGCACCACGCCCATGGCGGCATCGGGCTTGAGGCGGGTGGTGGCGGTGAGCGCGGCGATGAACTGCGTGCCCAGCCAGGCGGAGATGCCCGCGCCGATGAGCAGCGACGGCATGTGGCGGCCGGCCAGCAGGAAGGCGATGGCCACGCCGGGCAGCGCCGCATGAGACAGCACATCGCCCAGCAGGCTCTCCTGACGCAGCAGCGCAAAGCAGCCCAGCACCCCGCTGAACACGCCCAGCGCCGCGCCGCCCAGGGCGACCACGGTCAGCGTGTAATCATAGGTGACACCGGGCAGCGCCTGGCTGACGGGCACGAACAGCAGCGCCACCAGCAGCATCAGGGCGATAAACGCCCAGGTACGGCGATCTTCGGCGGACATAAGGGGTTCTTCCTGTGGCGGATGGTCGGTGACAGTCGGTGGTGGTGCGCGGTGCC
This sequence comes from Anaerolineae bacterium, assembly GCA_025454495.1. Lineage (GTDB taxonomy): Bacteria > Chloroflexota > Anaerolineae > Aggregatilineales > Phototrophicaceae > JALHOR01. The sequence goes on along the minus strand of JALOOI010000284.1, from coordinate 337 downwards.
GGGGCGGGCCGGCTTAATCGCCCGCGCCGGCGATGTGCCCGGCCGCCGCGCCGCCGGGCAGGACGGCGATCCGGCCGCCATAAGCACGATGCAAATTTTCCGGCGTGAAGACCCGGCCCACCGGCCCGCTGGCGATGACCTGCACATTCAGCAGCGTCACCTGGTCAAAATAATCCGGCACGGTTTGCAGGTCATGGTGCACCACGATGACGGTTTTGCCCTGCTCGCGCAGGGCGTGCAGCAGCGCCACGATGGCGCGTTCCGTCACGGCATCCACGGCGGCGAAGGGTTCATCCATCAAATACAGGTCGGCATCCTGCACCAGCGCCCGCGCCAG
>JALOOI010000079.1 GCA_025454495.1 Anaerolineae bacterium | reverse complement strand
CGCCAGGCGGCGATCCGGCTCTTCCAGCTTCTTATTCAGGTCTTCCACGCGCTGGTACAGCGTGCCCACCAGGTCGGCCAGGCGGCTGCCTTCGGATTTGACTTCGGTAATGGTGCCGGTGCTGCGCTGGATTTTTTCCAGTTGTTCGGTCAGTTCGCGCACGCTGCGGGCCAGGTTCTCGCGGTTCAGGTCGCCGCGGCGTTCCATCTCGCGCTCGGCGGCCAGCCGCCGCGCTTCGGATTGTTCCAGAAGCTGGCGCATTTCTTTACGCACCGTCTCCAGCATTTCATGCTCTTTTTGCGCCGGCAGCGCTGAGCCTTTCATCACCGTCTGTTCCGACTCAATACCGCCCAGGCGGCGCTGAAGCGTATTGATCGTTTCCGATTGCTGCGCCAGCCGTTCTTCCAGCATGGCAATCAGCGCTTTGTCCCGCCGGCGTTCTTCATCCAGCCATTCGATCATGCTGGCAAGCTGGTTGATTTCCATCGCTGCACCCTCCTGTCACTATCCCGCCGCGCCCGCCAGGGCACGGGGCATTCTGGCTGCATTATAGCACAGGGCCGCCGGACTCTGGCGGCAGGTTTCGCCGGCGCGGTTCCGGGGTACAATACACCTCAGCAGCCAGCATAGCGCAAGGACGCGGATGATGCTTATGACACGCCAGCACCTGGAACAGCGCGAAGCCGACACCCTGGCCCCGTATGCGCTCCTCAGCCGCAGCAGCCGCGGGCGCTTTCATCATGACCACGAGCCGCACTACCGTACTGCCTTCCAGCGCGATAAAGATCGCATTGTGCATTCGGCGGCCTTCCGCCGGCTGGAATATAAAACCCAGGTCTTCGTGAATGATGCCGGCGATTATTACCGCACCCGGCTCACGCATACGCTGGAGGTGGCGCAGATCGGCCGCAGCCTGGCACGGGCGCTGAATGTGAACGAGGATTTGACCGAGACCATTTGCCTGGCGCATGACCTGGGCCACCCGCCCTTCGGCCATGCCGGTGAACACATCCTGGATGCCCTGATGGCCGATGCGGGCGGCTTTAACCACAATCATCAAAGCTACCGTGTGGTGACGGAACTGGAAGACCGCTACCCGGACTGGCGCGGCCTGAACCTGACGCAGGAAACGCTGGAAGGCATCGCCCGCCATGAAACCGATTATGACCGCAGCCAGGTGACAGATTTCGCCCCCGACCGGCGCGGCAGCGTGGAAGCGCAGATCGCCAGCATCGCCGATGAACTGGCCTACAACGCGCATGACCTGGATGATGGGTTGCAGGCGGGCCTGCTGATGCCGGAACAACTGCGCGAACTGGCGCTGTGGCGGCAGTTGTGCGACCGCCTGGGCTGGCAGGGCACGCGCCTGGATGAGGTCACGCGGCATCGCTTCATCCGCGAACTGGTGGGGCTGGCGGTGGATGATGTGCTGACCACCACCATGCAGCGCCTGACGGCCCTCCAGCCGCCCACCCCGGAAGCGGTGCAAACCCACCCCCACATGATCGTCACTTACAGCGAGGCGTTTGAGGTGCTCAACCGGGCGCTGAAGCAGTTCCTGTACGAAAATATGTACCGGCATTTCTCGGTGGTGCGGATGCAGGAACGCGCCAGCCATTTCATCAGCCATTTGTTCGCCAGTTACCTGCGGGAGCCGCGCCAGCTTCCGCCGGATTACCGCCACCAGATCGACCGGCAGGGCGCGGCGCGGGTGGTGGCCGATTACATTGCCAGTATGACAGACCGCAGCGCTTTGCTAGAATATCGCCATCTCTTCGACCCGATGATGCGCCCGTAACAGCCGGGAAGGACTCCGTTATGCCAGCCGAAGCGGTTCTGAATCAACGCTACGAACTCATCGCCCAGCAGGGATCGGGCGGCATGTCCGTCATTTACCGGGCGGTGGATCGTCTGCTGGGGCGCACGGTCGCCATCAAGGTGCTGCGCCCCAGTTTAACGTCCGACCCGGCTTTCCTGGAGAAATTTCAGCAGGAGGCCCGCAGCATCGCCAACCTCACCCACCCCAACATCGTCACTGTGTACGACGTGGGGCGCGATGTGGGCGCGAAAGATGTCACGCATTACATCGTCATGGAGATGGTGGACGGGCAGGATTTAAAGAAGATCATCAAAGCCGGCGCACCGCTGCCGGTAGACCGGGTGATCGACCTGAGCATTCAGATCGCTGCCGGGCTGGGGTACGCGCATCGTTCCGGCCTGGTCCATGCAGATGTGAAGCCGCAGAATATCCTCGTCACCCCCACCGACGTGGTGAAAGTGACGGATTTTGGCATCGCCCAGGCGCTGACGGATACGCAGCCGCAGCAGCGCGTGGATGTGGTGTGGGGCAGCCCGCACTACTTCGCCCCGGAACAGGCCCGCGGTGAGCAGCCGGGCCCGGCCGCCGATGTGTACGCCATCGGCATTGTGATGTTCGAAATGCTCACCGGCCGCCTGCCCTATTCCGGGGCCAGCCAGCAGGAACTGGCGCTGGCGCACATCAAAGAGCGCATCCCCATGGTGACGGAATTTAACCCCACCGTGCCCGAAGCGCTGGCGAAGATCGTCTTTAAGCTGATGAGCAAGGAACCCGGCGCACGTTACCGCATGGCCGGGCAACTGGAGCAAATTCTCACCGAATACCGCGACAAATCCCGCGAGTACACGGTGCGTAACGCCAACATGCCGGGGATGCCCGCGGCCCCGGGCCTGCCCACCGTGCCCTCCACGCCGCCGGTGATTACGCCGGGGGGCATTCAGCCGCCGCAGAGCCGCCCGCCGGGGGTGGGTCTGCCGCCGGCCGCGCCGCCCGCCAGCGAACCTACGGCCCGTTTCAGCGCCGCCCCGGCCGCGCCACAGCCCTACCATCCACGCCAGCCGGGGATTCCGGCCGCGCCGGGTGCCACCACCCCGCCGCAGCCGCTGGAACAGCGTTACAGCGTGAATGCACCGGCGGCCGCCGGTTCTGGCGTGCCCATGCCGCCGGCCGTGGCCCGCGGCGATTCGGGCGCGTTTGCGGTGCAGTATGGCAACAGCCAGCCCATCCGCGAGTATGAAGAGGATGAGGGGCCGGATTATGTGACGATTGCGCTGGCGGTGCTGGCGATCATTGCGGTGCTGGGGCTGTGCCCGCTGTACCTGGCGGTGCTGTCGGCGCGGTTTTAGCCGGGCGGCACCCCGGCCCTTTACTGCGGCGGATCAATCATGGCATCGGTGCCTTCGCCCACCATCGACTTTACGCCGGTATCCGTCTCCGGGTCGATCAGCACACTGGTCATGGGGACGGACGGGCGGGCGGCATAGGTATCCACCGCCACCGTCGTTTGCCCGCGTGACGGCGTGGCCATATAAATGCCGATGCTGCCAGGGCGCAGGTCGGGCACCGGCAGGCTGACCACGCTGGTACCATTGACGAGTCCGGTGACGACACCATCAAAAATATTCACCGTCAGGGTGTTGGGCTGCGGCTGCGACAGCACGGCCGGGCTGGCCGTCCAGTCCTCGTCCAGGTCGCGCAGTTCGCGCCATTCACCGGCCCGCAGTGCCCACAGGCCAAAGCGCCCCACCCCATCCACGGCGAAGACGTGGTAATTCATGCTGTCCTGATAGCCGAAGACGATGCCATAGCCGCTGGAAGGTGCGCTGTCGCCTGCCAGGTTGGCCTGCATGGTGAGCTGAATATTGCTGTACACATAATCCGGCGTGAACAGGGCCGTGCGGGCGCGGTTGATTTCGGTGTTGGTGAGGATGTAACGCCCGTCGGCGATGCGCCGCGAACTGGTGGCGCTGCCGGTCTGCTGCCAGAAGGTGGCAGTATCATCGGCCGCGTCAAAAGTGGTGGTGAACAAAAAATCCCCGGTCATACTGTCCACCGTATCCGTGCCATCCACCACCCCGGCTGCGCCAGGCGACGGCTGAGCGCTGCGGGCCAGCAGCAGCACCAGCACCAGCACCACCAGCAGACCCAGGAACAGCCACGGACTCTGGCGGGTGGGCTGGATGAGCAGCGTGAGCGTCTTGAGGACGCGGGTGGTGGGCGGCCGGGCGGGGACAGGCACCGCCGGCACCAGCAGCGTCGCCGGTTCTGGTTCCGGTTTATCCACCGGGATGGGCGGCAGTTCGCGGGTATCCGGCGGCACCCCCTCCGGTTCGGCCAGCGGTTTACCGGCGAACACCGCTTCCAGATCATCGGCGAAAGCGCGGGCCGTGCGGTAACGGTCTTCCGGCTTCTTCGCCAGCGCCCGGCTGATGACCACATCAAGCTGCGGGCGGCTGTGGTTCAACAGCGGGGCCACCGCCGGGATGGGAGCCTGAATGTGCTTCAGCAGCAGCGACAGCGTGCCATCATCTTCGTAGGGCGGGCGGCCGGTGAGCATCTCAAACAGGATGACCCCCAGGCTGTAAATATCCGTGCGGCCATCCAGCGGCAGCCCGCTGGCCTGCTCCGGTGACATATACGCCGGCGTGCCAATGATGAAGCCTTCCTGCGTCAGGTTGCTGTGCTGCGCCAGGCGGGCGATGCCAAAATCCGTCAGGATGGCGTGGCCATGTTCATCAAAGATAATGTTGCCCGGCTTCACATCCCGGTGCACCATCCCGCGATCATGGGCATAATCCAGCGCCCCGGCCAGATCGCCCATGATGCGCCGAATGCGCTCCGCCGGCAGCGTGCGCTGCTCACGGCGGTGTTCATCCAGCACATCGGCCAGGGTGGTGCCGGGGATGAAGGGCATGACCATGTAATACAGGCGCTGGTCATGGTTTTCCACGGTGGCAAAGTCGTAAATGCGGATGATGTTGGGGTGGTTGAAGGTGGCTACGATGCGGGCTTCCTGCTCAAAGCGCTCCCGAAACGAAGCCTCGTACCCCAGATGCTCATGCAGGACTTTGATGGCCACAAAGCGGCGCAGATTGCGGTCTTCCGCCCGGTAGACGGTGGCCATCCCGCCCGACCCCAGGCGTTCCAGAAGGTGATAGCGCTCCGGCAAAAGGCCGGCGATGCCGTTGGGGGTGCTGCTCATCGTGCCATCTTCCTGATTCTGTGGCCTGCTGCCCTGCATGATAGTGCTGAAAGGTGACGAAACGATTAAAAATAGCAGAAGATCGGGGGATAAGGCGGGTGAGCGCCGCATCCCCCGGTACCGGATTACGGGCTAACCGTGACCGTGACTGTCACTTCCGCGGTGGCTTCGGCGGTGGCTTCCACCGGGGCGGGCGCGGGCGTGGCGACCGCGCTTTGCAGAGCCGAAAACACCGGGCGGGCCGCACTGGACGAATCGATCAGGCTGTAGAAGCAGGCTTCGCCGTTGTTCGCCTGGCAGCCGTTGAGGTTGTACAGGAACATGGTGCCAATATCGCCGCTTTCCTGGCCGATCTGGAAGGCCCGCGGGATATACGTTGCCTGTTCGGCCGGCGAATTGAAGCTGAGATAGCCGTTTTCGCGCGGGTTGGGCGCGAGCAGCGCATTGCCTTCGGCCGTGCCCCAGCCAAAGCGCGTCACCCACAGCGGCACCGTCGTCACGCGCTTATCGCGCAGCGTCTGGCGGGAAGTAGAAATTGGGCCGGTCGAAGAAGTTATCCACCCCCGGCGAGGCATTGCAGCAGGTGGCATCCGGCGGGTTGCCGAAGCCGTCCACCTGTGCGCCGATGGCATCCACAAGCTGCACCACCCCCTGGTCAATGAGCGCGGCCAAAAACACCTGGTCGGCGATGGCATTGTAAAAGTCGTTCAGGCCGGTGGGGGCCAGCCCGGCGCTGACGATCTGCGCTGCGGGGTCGGCCGTGCGGATGGCCGCCGCGGCCGGCCGCAGCAGATCAATATAGCGGGCGCGGGCCAGCGGCGCATCCGGTACCTGGGTGGTGGTGCCATCGGCATTTCGCACGTCCACCAGGCGCGCGGCGGCATCAATCCAGTTGCGGCGCAGGTTCGGCTCCGACCAGATTTCATAGGCCTGCACGCGGCCGGCGTAGCGGGTGGCCACGGCCCCGGCAAAGGTGGCGAAGTCCGCCAGGTCATCGGGCGGGCCGTACTGTTCCGTCAGGCTTTTCACGAAATCGGTCGCCGAGGGCCGCGCCCAGTCCGGCGCGCCGGTCAGCGTGAGCATGACGTTCAGCCCGGCGCGGTCAAAGGCCGCCACGGCCGCATCAAGCTGCGTAAAATCCGGGCTGCCTTCGGTCACTTCCAGCCGCCGCCAGTTGACGGTGATTTTGACCCACGTCACGCCAAGCTGCACGGCCTGGGTGGCGATGGCGTTCACATCCTGACCCTCGATGAAGACTTCGATACCGCGGGCGAACACATTGCCCGGTATGGCCGGGGCGCTGCTGCCGGCGGGAGCGCTGCCCGTCCCCGGCGCGGGGATGATGAGGCGCTGCCCGGCAAAAATGCGATTCGGGTTGCTGAGGTTGTTGGCCTGGGCCAGCGCATTCACCGTGGTCCCAAAACGTACCGCGATGCGGAACAGCGTATCGCCGGTGACGACGGTATAGGTTTGCGTGCCGGGGGCCGGCGTGGGCGTGACTGTGGCCGTGACCGGCGCGGGTGTGGTACCGGGCGCAGAGGTGGCGGTGGCGGCCGGGCGGGTGGCCGTGGGCGCGGCCGTGGTGGGCGTGGCCGTGGGCGCGGGCGGCGTGGTGCCGGCAGGCGGAATGATGAGCTGCTGGCCGGCGAAGATCAAATTAATGTTGGTGATGCCGTTGGCGGCGGCCAGCGCCGGCGTGGACACACCAAAGCGCCGGGCGATGCGGAACAACGTTTCGCCGGCGCGGACGGTGTAGGTTGTGCTGCCGGGCGGCGGCGTGGGTTCGGCGGTGCGTTCCGGCGCGGCCGTCACCGGGGCGGTGGCTTCTGCCGTCGCGGCGGGCGCGGCCGTCACCGGCGGGGTCGTTTCCGGCGTGCTTTCCTGCGCCGCGGCCGGCAGCAGCAGCAGCAGGGATAACAGCAGCAGGGCTGCCAGGCTTGTTGTTCGCATCACACTCTCCTTATCGTGATTGTGCAGGCACATCTGCCCTGAATCTTACTCTGGTTAGCCGCATTCTGCCACGCGGCCATGCTATAATTCTGGCCGGGATCACGATCAGTACAGGATGGGCCGATGCAAGCATCTCGACAGCGCCTGCTGGGCGTGGCGCTCACCACCACCGGGTTCACCCTGGCCGCGCTGGCCGGGCTGGCCCTGAGCGCGACACCCGGCCTATCAATCGGCACGCTGCTGGTGGGAGCGCTGCTGGCCTTTGCGGTGGTGCTGCCGCTGCTGGTGGGCGGCATTTATTTTTTCGTCCGCAGCAGCCGCACGCCGGACGAGCCAGAGTCCAACTTGCCGCAGCAGGTGGCCTTTGCCGATCTCATGCGCCAGCGCGGGCAGTCCAGCCTGGGGGCGCTGGCCACCGACTTACAGGTGCCGGAGAGCGAAGTGCTGGAGATCGTGCAGCAACTGGCCGCGCTGCGCCTGTTTAGCGGCTACCTCACCCCGGAAGGTACCCTCGTGCGGCTGGAAACGGCCGTCGTCCACAGCCTCAGCCGCTGCCAGACCTGCCGCAGCCCGCTGAACCTGGCCGGGCCGGTGACGCTGTGCCCGGTGTGCGGCACCGAATACTTTTCCAGTTAAAAAATGCGGCTGCGGGGTGTGCCCGCGGGCGAATCGTTGTACACTCAGGATAGATTGATCCCGATATTCATCCGGCACAGGCAGGAGGAGACACATGGGGGACAACCCGATTTACCAGCAGATCGTCAGCCAGCGCGGCCGCCTGGAGACCCTGATCGCTAAAATCCCCGGCTTTAAGGGATACCACGAGATGAACGCCCGCCGTGAAGCCGACCGCCTGCTGCGCGACCACCTGGCCGGCGAGATCGAGCGGTGCGTGACGCAGTTCAGCCGCATCGAAAATAAAATTCTGGATGCCGGCGGCCTGAAGCACATGAGCCGCACCCGCGCCGTCAAATCGCGCCTGCAAAGCTATGCCGAACAGGTGAGCACCGCCGCGCCCAAATATGCCGGCATGTTCGCCGAAGTCAAGATCGGCACGGACGAACTGGATCGCATTTACGCCTTCGATGAAGCCCAGTTTCGCTATGTGACGCGCTTTGAAGATGCGCTGGATGCGCTGGAAGCCGCGGTGAAAGCCGGGGGCGATTTTGAGGCGGAGCTGGAAGCAGTGGCCGCAGCCGCCGACGAAGCCAGCGATGCCTTCCAGTTGCGTGATGATGAAATCCTCCAGTTGAGCGAAAAACTTTAATCACCCGTCAGCCGGCGCAATGCCGCAGAGGAGCTTCTTATGCCACGCATTATTGATGTCATCGACCATACGAATGTGATGGACGATGAATTTACCTACCGCGAACCGCAGCAGGGCAGCGGGGACTGGCGCTTTGGGTCGCAGGTGATCGTGGGGGAAAGCCAGGTGGCGGTGTTCGTGCGGGCCGGCGAAGCGCTGGACGCGCTGCGTACCGGGCGGCATACGCTCTCCGTGGCCAACCTGCCCATCCTCTCCAGCCTCATCGGCCTGGCCACCAGCGGGCGCACCCCCTTCACCGCCGATCTGTATTTCATCAACCTCAAGGACATGCCGCAGATCGGCTGGGGGACGAACCCGCCCATCCCGCTGGAAACCCCCGGCAAGGGCATGGGCGCGGTGCTGCTGACGACCTTTGGCACCATGAATATCGCCCTCAGCGACCCCATGCGCTTCCTGAAAAAGTTCGGCATCGGCAAGCCCGTCACCCGCGTGAACGACATCAAAACCGCCATCCAGACCAAGCTGCTGGGTGAATTGACCGTGCTGCTGATGGGATCGGGCGCACAGAGCGTGATGGATGCCAACAAATTCCTGGGCGACCTGGAAGGCGCGGTGCTGGCCAAACTGAGCCAGCAGTTTGAAGACGAATTCGGCATTCAGATCAAAGCGGTGGATGCCAATCCCTTTAATGCCAAGCAGGCCACGCCGGATGAGATGATGAATTACGTCAGCGTGGATATTTATGAACGCATGAAGAAGCTGCAAATCGCGCAGACGGCGGCCGGCAACACCGGCACCGGCGGGGCGCTGGCCGGTGCCGGCCTGGGCCTGGGAGTGGGGCAGGCCATGGGCAATATGATGCAATCGCCGGAGCAGCAGGCCATGCAGCAGCAGCAAATGATGATGAACCAGATGATGATGCAGAAGATGATGGAGATGATGGGCAACCAGCAGCCGCCGGCCGCCGCCGCGCCCCCCGCAGCCCCGGCCGCGCCCGCCAACCCGCAGACGAAAGCGGAGGTGGAAGCCAACATCGCCGCGCTGGATATGCGCCTGGCCAACGGCGAAATTTCCGAAGCCATCTATACCCGGCTGGTGGCGAAGTGGGAAGCCAAACTGGCGGAATTTAAGTAGTCCGGCCCGCAGTAACGGCTGCAACGGGGTGACACAGTTCACCCCGTTTGCGTTACGGCAGCGTTATCTGTGCCAGCGGCAGCGCATCGCCCCCCCCGGCCAGCGGCAGCCGCACCCCGGTAGCCGGATCGTACAGGCCGGTGCTGAGGGTGTAGGTGCCCGGTGGCAGGCCCCCCACCGGCAGGATAATCACATCGCGGTACAGCTCACCGGGCTGCCAGGTGCTGGTTTGCACCCGCCCCTGCTGCGGCGGCGCGTCGGCCTGGGCCCACAGCGGCGACCCGGTGGCCGGGTTCACCTCCCCGGTCAGGTGGACGAACACTTTTAGCGGCAGCGCTGTTTGCGCCAGCGGCTGCCAGTACAGCCACAGTGTGATCTGCCCGGTGGGGTCGGGCACGGGGAACAGGCGCATTCCCGCCAGCGTCACCTGGTCGCCAAACGTCGCCAGCGGCCCCGGCCCCACCTCCTCCGGCGCGACCGTCCACGGCAAATACTGCCGCAGCGGAATACCCCCGGCCGCCGTGCTGCGCGTCAACTGGCGCTGTGCCGCCAGCCAGTTCTCCACCACGCCCGCATTGGGCCACGAGGGGAACGTTTTGCCCGTCACCCACACGCTGCGATGCGCCGACGTAAATTGTTCCAGCAGCGTGATAATTGCCGCGTCCGGCTGGTCAAAATTGGCCGGCAGGGCCATATCCAGCGCCGCCGCCCGGTAATAAAAGCCAAAGGCGGCATCCGCCCCGGTCTGGATCACCAGGTCTTCCGGCGCAACCTGGGCCTGCAAAAACGCGCCCACCCCATCCCAGGCCGCGGCCTTGCGATAGGCGGGATCGTTAAAATAGCCATGCAGGCTGACAGCACACAGCGCCAGCCAGCCCCCCACCGGCAGCAGCAGCGCCGCCCGCCACCGCGGCCGGGCGGCCGCCCGCTGGAACAGCGTCACCAGCGCCGCACACACGATGAGCGTATACGCCGGGGCCGACAGCAGCACATAGCGCGGGTCAAACACGCCCATCCGCAGCGAAATCAGCGCCAGGGCCAGCGGCGGCACGCCCCCCACCAGCAGCCCCCACCGCGCCAGCCGGGGCTGAACGCGCCACAGCAGCCCCAGGCTGCCCGCCAGCAGCGCCAGCAGCAGCCCGCCCAGGCCGGCGCTGAAGGCCGGCGGCAGCGTTTCGCCAAAGACCAGCGCCGGCAAAAAGCGCGTCACCAGTTGCGTGATGTCCAGGTAGCCGGTGGTGCCGGCGTAACTGCCACTGCCGATCAGCCGGGCCTGGAGCAGCGCGAAAGCCAGCGCCACCACCGCCACGATGCCGGTATTCAGGGCCAGCCAGCGCCCGGCCTGCCGCCGGTACTGCCACAGCACGAACAGCATCATACTGCCGAGGCTGAGCAGCTCCATGTAGAAGGTTAGCCCGGTGAGCAGCGCCGCGCCCGCGTACAGCCCTGTATCCAGCGGCCGCCCGCGCTGGATAGCCCGCAGCGCCAGCCACAGCGTGACCGCGCTCAGCGATGACCACAGGGCATAATTGCGAAAATCCTGGGCGTGCCACACCTGGAACGGCTGCACCGCCCACAGCAGCGCCGCCAGCAGCCCCGTCAGCGGGTGATGCAGCCGCCGCCCCAGGGCATACAGCGCCGGAATGCCGATGACGCTGGCCAGCGCCGGCAGCAGCCGCAGCAGCAGCGCCGCATCCACCCCCACCAGCCGCCCCCACAGCCGGAAAATGGCATAGGTCAGCGGCGGGTGTGGCTCAATGGTGGCGATGGTGGTCAGCGAGTCTGCCAGGGGGCGGCCGGCCCAGTTCTGGGCGCTGAACGCCTCATCCCCGCGCAGCGGCACCCGGCCCAGTTCATGCAGGCGCAGGGCCAAACCGGCCAGCGTCAGCAGCAGCACGGCGGCCGGGATCAGCCACGGGCGCGGCATGAGGCGGTTACGCGCTCCCGGTGACGCTGCTTTGCTGGAGGTCAATGCCGGAGACTTTTTCAAAGGCGGCGATCTGCGCTTCCGTCAGCGGCATGGCCGCCTTTTTGCCCTCGCCGGATTGTTTGTTCAATTCGCGCAGGTAAACGGTCAAATTCGGTTCGCGTTTGGCATCGGCAAACAACACCGGCACGCTGCTGCCGTCGATCTGCACCTGGGCAGCCGGGTTGATGAACACAATCAGCGGCTTCACCGGCACACCGGGGGCCACTTTGTCGATCAATTTTTGCACCTGCTGCGCCTGGCGGCCGGCATCCAGCGTCGGGTCGCCGATGCCGTCCATCCGCAAACTGCTGAAGAAACGGGCGATCACCCCGGCATTGGTCTTCCAGCGGTCATCCTTCACCGTGTAGGAACCGATGTGCCAGCGGGTGGTGAGGCTGAACACCCCCTGCGGGCAGATGAGCACATGCCGCGCCGGGATGTGGTGGTAGTGATACAGCACACTCTTGTTGCTCAGGCCTTTCATGCCCTCGGCGATGACCTGTTCCGGGTAGGGCCGGCGGCCCCATAAATTGGTCATGCGGATGGAGAACAGCGTGAGGACAAACGCCAGCGGCAGGATCGTCGTCTGGGCCAGCAGCAGCAGCGGGTCGGTCTGGCGCTGCCCGGTGAAAAGATTGATGTTCACGAAAAAGAACCCGCCGATTAACACAACGAAGGTGATTAAAAATAAATTGGTGGTAATCTGGCGATTCCGCTTTATCAGGCGTGCATTGGCCACAATCCGCATCGTCATTCATCCATCAAACTATGATTGAAATGCCGGCCGGGAACACCGCCCCGGCCCGGCGCAGTTAACGGCAGCGAACCCCCGGTTGCAGGGTAAAGGTCAGGCTAATTTCGTTATCGTTCTCATTGGTTTCGTTGACCAGGTTCTCCCGGTCAGCCACCAGCGTAATGCGATACTGTTCCAGCGGGAAACGATCCGGCAGGGTGATTTCTACCTGCGGTAGCTGCGTGGTGCCGGGCGGGATGGCCGCCACGCGCAGGCCAAATTCACTGGTTACGGTGCCGCTGCGAACATGCGTCACCCGTACCAGGATCGTGGTCGGCGGGGTCGCCTGGAAGCCTTCATTCCGCAGGCGATAGCGCACATTGGCTTTTTCCACGCAGCGCAGCGCATCATCCTCGGTGATCGGCAGCAGTTCCGGCGCGCCGGGGAACAGCAAATTGGCGCTCAGCGGGTCGGGCTGGTCGATGCTGCGCGGCACCAGGTACGTCACCAGGCCCACATGGGTAATTTCCGCACAGATGAAATTGGCGTAGCGCATGGTGGGCAGGATGTCCCATTGTTTGGGGGCACCATAGGCCACCGCCAGCACGCCGGTATCCTGGTGTTCGGGGGCGGGGGCCATGCAGTGCGTCACCGGCACGCGAAGCTGTTCCAGGCCCGGCCCCAGCACCGCTTCCGGGTTGCCGCTGAACACATCGTAGACATAGCCGCCTTTGTCAAAGGTGCCAATGCCTTCGGCCACGCGGCCGATGTTGCGAATGCCGCCCGGCACGCGCTGGTCAATATCGGCGCGGCAGGACAGCATAAAGGTGCTGTTGGCCGTCAGCCCCACATCTTCGCTGTCGTAGTACAGGTTGCCGCAGAACGGGTAGACCAGCATGGGGCTAAAATCCACCTCCGCGCTGCCGATGATCTGGCGGCCCAGGGGCGCAGTCTCGCGGGTGAAGCCGGCACTTTGCGCCACCGGCGGCGTAACTTCGGCGGTGATGCGGGCCACCCCGCCCAGGTTGATGTTCACCGGCTCGGAGCCATCGGAAGGGCCCAGGATGGCCGCCCGATCCAGATTATCGGTGTTGAAATCCTGCCCCGGTGTCCACGCCCAGTAGGTAAGCACCGAACTGCCGGACGTATCCGCCTGGAAGCGGAAGCCCACCGGCAGGTAGAAGCCCACCCAGATGATGCGGGCGCTGGAACTGGCCGGCTGCGGCAGCACAAAGCGCGTCACCCCCGGCTGGTTGACGATGGCATTCACCCGGCCGATCACCTGGGCATCAATGGGGGAACCGCCATTGGGGTCCTGGTACACGATGACGCTCACCGGCTCCCCCGTGACCTGTGTGAGCGCGATGCTGACGCTGTTCACCTTAAACGGCAGCGGGATATTCAAGGAACTCACGTCGAAGCCGGTCATGACCAGCGTGCGTTCCCCTTCAATCGTCCATTCGGTGCTGGCATCGCCCGCATTGTTGTTGAGGATGATGGGGGTGATGGCGGCGGGAGTGTCCTGGGCGGCCAGCGGCAGCACCCCCCCGACCAGCAGCAGGCACAACAGCCCGCTTAAAAAGCGCATTGAATAAGGCATAAACACATCCCTTCTGCCGGGACTGTGGATAATCACTGAGTGGGTATTGTAGGCGCAACCGGCCGGGTGGTCAAGCAAATCTCCGCTGGCACTGGATTCGCCTTCGGGCGCGGACTATAATCGCCGCGTTTTGCAGCATGTAGCGGAGCAGCAGTGCATGGCAGAATTTCTGGCGGTGGCGGTGATCCTGTTGCTGGGGATGGGCGCGTACTGGTCGATGGTGGTCTTTCCCCGGCAGCGCGATTTTCAGCAGCGGCAGCGGGTGGCCCGCAGCCTGGCCGCCGGCGATGAAGTGGTGACGTTTGGCGGCGTGATCGGTAAAGTGCAGCGCATTGATGGCGCGATGGGGGTAGCCTACGTCGAAATTGCCGAGGGCGTGCAAATACGCCTGGTGACAGCGGCCATTGTGCAGCGTTACAATCCCGAAGAAATTGCCCGCCATGCCCGCCAGGGGCAGGACGACGCGCCCGGCGAGCCGGCCGGGCAATAACCCCATGAGTTACAGGCACCACACCGGGTGTGCCGGTAGACACCGTATGGAGAGAAGGCACGTGCTATGAAAATTAATCCCGTCTCGCTGAGCCTGATTTTGCTGCTGACGGCCTTTTGCGTGTGGGTGGCGCTGCCGGCCTCCACCAAAGGTGTAGACCTGGACAATCCCATCTGCCGCGAGTATGAGCAGGATCACACCATCGATACCGGTGATGTCAACTGCGATGAAAGCATCCGGCTGGATTTTAACAACGATGGCACGGTGGATTTTCGGCTGAACATTCGCCAGGCGCTGGGGCTGGACCTGGTGGGCGGGCTGCGCGTGCTGTTGCAGGCCGATGTGCCGGCGGATACCTATACGCTGGAAGACCTGCGCGAAACAGCCAACAATGTCGCCCGCCGCGTGAACGCCCTGGGGCTGTCCGAAGCGACCATCCAGGTGCAGGGCAACAACCGTATTCTGGTGGAACTGCCCGGCGTGCGTGACCGGCAGCAGGCCATCAACACCATTCAGCAAACGGCGCTGCTGGAATTTGTCGATTTTGGCGGCCTGCGCGACCAGGCCCAGAATTATGAGGGCCAGCACATCCTGACCACCGAGCAGGCGCGGTTACAATCCCTGCGCGACCAGGCCGCCGCCGATGCGCCGGCCCCGGCCGCCACCGCCGAACCCGGCACCGAAGACACAGCCGCAGCGCCCATCCAGCGCCTGCCCCACCCCGTCACCGGGCAGCCCTTTGAAACGGTGCTGACCGGCGCGGCGCTCCAGGCGGCCAGCGCGGTCTACGGGCAAACCAGCCAGGCCAGCGCGGCCCAGTGGTACATCAGCTTTGAGATGAAGCCGGAATTTACCGAACAATTTGCCACCTACACCGGCTCACGCATTGGCGAACCCATGGCCATCGTGCTGGATGGCGTGGTGCTGTCCGCGCCCATCATCCAGTCGCAGCTTCCCGGCAGCGGCATCATCACCGGGCAATTTACCGAAGAAGAAGCCACCCGGCTGGCGCTGCAACTGCGCTCCGGCGCGCTGCCCATCCCCCTCAGCGTCATCACCGGCTCCGAAGTGGGGGCCACCCTGGGGCAGGAATCGGTGGCGCTCAGCATCCGCGCCGGCATCATTGGCGTGCTGGTGGTGTTTGTCTTCATGCTGGTGTATTACCGCGTGCCGGGCATCAGTGCTGATATTGCCCTGGCGGTGTTCATCGTCCTCAACCTGGCCATCTTCAAACTGCTGCCCGTGACGCTGACGCTGCCGGCCATCACCGGCTTCCTCATCTCCATCGGCACCGCGGTGGATGGCAACATCCTCATCTTTGAGCGTGTGAAAGAAGAACTGCGGGCGGGCAAAAAGCTGGAAGACGCGCTGAGCCTGGGGTTTAACCGGGCCTGGGCTTCCATCCGCGACTCCAACCTGTCCACCATCATCATCTGCGGCATTCTGTTCCTGTTCGGGCAAACGCCCGGTGCGAGCATCGTCAGTGGTTTCGCGGTGACGCTGGCCCTGGGGCTGTTCGTCAATCTGTTTACGGCCGTGTTCGTCACCCGCACTTTCCTGTATCTCATTGTCAGTCTGGGGTATAACGCCATCAACGCCCGCAAATGGCTGATGGGTGTCTAAAGGGGAATTGACCATGTTCAACCTGGTTGAAAAACGCCGCTGGTACTTCATCCTTTCGGCATTCATCATTGTGCCCGGCCTGCTGGTAATGCTGTATTCGGCCGCCACCACCGGCGCACTGTTCCGCCTGAGCATAGATTTCACCGGCGGCAGCATCTACGACATTCGTTTCACCGAAGCCGGCGCGACCGAAAATGACATCCGCGCCATCTTCGCCGCCGCCGGGGATGATAATGTCATCATCCAGCAGGTGGGCACGGCCGACGAAAACCGCTGGTCAATTCGCGGTACCTTTCAGGATGACAGCGTGATTCAGCGCATTCTGAACGATCTCAATGCGCTGGCCCCGCTGGATCGCGGGGCGTTTGAACAGCAGTCGGTCTCGGCCACTGTGGGGCAGGAGGTGGCCCGGGCGGCGGTGCTGGCGGTGCTGCTGGCCTGTTTCGTCATCACCGGCTTCATCGTGCTGGCCTTTCGCCAGGTGCCCAAAGCCTTCCGCTATGGCGTGTGCGCCATCGGCGCGATGCTGCACGATGTGCTGGTGGTGATGAGCGCGGCCTCGCTGACGGGGCTGCTGTTCGGCTGGGAGGTGGATGCCCTGTTCCTGACGGCCGTGCTGACGGTGGTCGGCTTCTCCGTGCAGGATACCATCGTCATCTTTGACCGCATCCGCGAGAATATCCCGCTGCACCTGGGCGAACCCTACGAAACGATTGTGAATCGCAGCGTGTGGGAGAGCATTCATCGCTCGCTGGCCACGCAGCTTAACGCCTTCTTCATCATGGTCGCGCTCATGCTGTTCGGCGGCGAAACCATTCGCCAGTTCATCTTCATCATGTTCATTGGCCTGCTCACCGGCAGCTATTCCTCCATTTTTACGGCCGTGCCGCTGCTGGTGGCCTGGGAAAAAGGTGAGCTGCCTTTCGTCAATCGTCAAAAGCCGGTGGTGGCGGCCGCCGAAGCCTGATCGCCCGGAAGGATAGCACGATGCGGGCCCTGCTGTACCACGATGCACGGCTGCACTTCAGCACCACCGCCCCCGCGCCGGCCCCCGGCGAGGAGGAAGTACTGCTGAAGGTGCGGCGCAGCGGCATTTGCAATACCGATCTGGAGATTGTGCGCGGCTATAAAGGCTTCAGCGGCATCCCCGGCCATGAATTCGTCGCCGATGTGATCGACGGTGCGCCGCACCTGGTGGGCCGGCGGGTGGTGGGTGATATTAATGTTGCCTGCGGCCACTGCCCCACCTGCGATCAGGGCGTGCCCTCGCAGTGCCCGCAGCGGACGACGGTGGGCATTGATCGCCATGATGGTGCCTTCGCCGACCTGCTGACGCTGAGCCGGCATAACCTGCACCTGGTGCCCGACACGGTGAGCGATGATGCCGCCGTCTTCGTGGAGCCGCTGGCGGCCGCCCTCCAGGTGCTGGAAGCGGTGCATATCGCCCCGCGTGACCGGGTGGTGCTCATCGGCGCGGGCAAACTGGGGATGCTGGTGGCGCAGGTGCTGCGCCTGCACGGGGCGGATTTGCGCGTGCTCGTCCGGCGCGATAAGCAGGCCGCGCTGCTGCACCGCTGGAGTATTCACGCGGTACGGCGTGAAGAATTACCGCCGCGCAGTGCCGATGTCGTCATCGACTGCACCGGCACCGCCGAAGGCTTCAGCGCGGCGCTGCACCTGGTGCGGCCCCGCGGTAAGCTCATCCTCAAAAGCACCTACCAGGGCCTGCCCCAGGCAGATTTATCGCGGGTGGTGGTGGATGAAGTGCACGTCATCGGCAGCCGCTGCGGCCCCTTCGCCCCGGCGCTGCGCCTGCTGGCCCTGGGGTTGATCGACACTGAATCGCTGATTGATGCCCGTTATCCTTTAGACCAGGCGCTGACCGCCTTTGAACACGCCGGCCGGCCCGGGGCGCTCAAAGTGCTGCTGGAGCATTGAACCCGCGCCGGGGCCCATCACCCTGTATTCACCCTTACCCTTACCCCGCCAGGACAGACCATGACCGACATGCTGCACCGGCTGCAAACGCTCATTCAGGAACGCCACGCCACCCGGCCCGAAGGCAGTTATACCACCCGCCTGTTCCAGTCCGGGCGCAACAAAATCGCCCAGAAAGTGGGCGAAGAAGCCACCGAGGTGATCGTGGCCGCCCTGGGCCAGGGGCGCAGCGACCAGGTGAACGAACTGGCCGACCTGTTCTATCATACCCTGGTGCTGATGACCGACCTGGGCATTACCCTGGACGACGTGGGCGCGGAACTGGAAAAGCGCCATACCCCCGGAGCAGATACCCCGTGAGCGCCCCTTTCGTCGCCGAAACCACCTTTCGCGTGCGCTATGCCGAAACCGATGCCCAGGGCATCGTGCATCATGCCAGCTACGTGGTCTATTTTGAAGAAGGCCGCAGCGATTACACCCGCCAGCGCGGCAGCAGCTATGCCGATTTTGAGCGCGAAGGTTTCTTCCTGGCCGTGACGGAACTCCAGGTGCGCTATGCCCGGGCCGCCCGCTACGATGACCGGCTGACCGTGCGTACCTGGATTCGGGAGATTCGCAGCCGCAGCCTCACCTTTCAGTATGCCATCCTCCAGGCGGACAGCGGCGAAACGCTGGTGACGGCCACCAGCCATCATATTTGCCTCAGCCGGGAAGGTAAAGTCGCCCGAATTCCGCCGCGCTGGTTGCAGTGGATGGAACAGTGAGGGTATAATTTAACGCAACAAATTGAATGTTAATTTGATTAGACCTTAGAGGAGGGTGTTTTATGGCCACACCGCCAAAAACCGTTTCTTATGCGGATCGCCCCTGGACCAAACGCTACGACAAAGGTGTGCCCGCTTCGCTGACGTACCCGAAAGTGCCCCTGCACCAGTTTCTTCAGGATACCGCCCGCCGCCTGCCCGGCAGCACCTCGCTCATCACCACCGCCAAACTGCCGGTGCTGGGCCGCCAGGCCGCCGAACTTACCTTTGCCGACCTGGAACGCACGTCCGATGCCATTGCCGCCGCGCTGGTGGATATGGGCCTCAAAAAAGGCGACCGGGTAGCCATTGTGATGCCCAACTGCGCCGCCTTTGCCATGTGCTTCTACGGCATCCTGAAAGCCGGCGGCGTGGTGGCCGCCACCAACCCCACCTACCCCCCGGATAAAATGCAGTACCAGCTTAACGATTGCGATGCCGAATTTGTCTTCACGCTGTCGCTGTTCTATGAGGGCCTCAAAAAGCTCCAGGCGCAGACCAAAGTGAAGCATATGATCGTCACCAGCATCAAAGAATACCTGCCGCCGGTGGCCAAAATTCTCTTTACCCTGGCCAAAGAGAAAAAAGAAGGCCACCGGGTGGACGCGCTGAAGCCCGGCGATTACTGGTTCCAGGATATTCTGCGGCTGTACAGCGGGCGCAAAGTGAACGTGGCGGTGGGGCCGGAAGATAATGCCCTGTTCCAGTATACCGGCGGCACCACCGGGGTCTCCAAAGCAGCCATGGCGCAGCATAAAGCGCTGGTGGCCAACATGTTCCAGTTGAGCAGCTTTCTGGATGCCTTTGGCGTGCCCGGCGAAAAAGATATGTGCCTGGGCGCGATCCCCATGTTCCATGTGTACGGGCTGGTGGTGGCGCTCAGCCTGAGCGTGTACCGCGGCAGCAAACTGGTGCTGGTGCCCAACGCCCGCGACATCAACGAAGTGATCGAATGTATCGATCACTTTAAGCCGACGCTGTTCCCCGGCGTGCCGGCGCTGTACAACGCCATCAACAATCATCCGCGGGTAAAAGCCGGGGAGATCGACCTGCGCTCGCTGCGCTTCTGCATCAGCGGGTCGGCCCCGCTGCCCTCGTCCACCAAGAATGAGTTTGAGCGCATCAGCGGGGCCTCCGTGCGCGAAGGCTTCGGCATGAGCGAAGCCCCCACCGCCACCCACGTCAACCCGCCCCTGGGCGAAAATCGCACCAATTCCATCGGGGTGCCGCTGCCGGATATGGAGATGAAGATCGTCAGCCTGGATGACGGCGTGACCGAAGTGCCGGTGGGCGAACCCGGCGAACTGCTCATGCACGGCCCCAACCTGATGATCGGCTATCACGGGATGCCCACCGAAACCAGCAATGTGCTGCGCGACCTGGGCGGCAAAAAATGGCTGTACACCGGCGACATCGCCCGCATGGACGAAGATGGCTACTTCTACATCGTGGATCGCAAGAAGGATATGGCCCTCATCGGCGGCTTTAATGTGTATCCCACGGTGGTCGAAGACCTCATCAAGAATCATCCGGCGGTGCTGGAAGTGGGCGTGGCGGCCATCTCCCACCCGGATAAGCCCGGCCAGGAAGCGCTGAAAGCCTGGGTGGTGCTGAAGCCGGGGCAGAGCGCCACTGAGAAAGACATCATCGACTTTTGCGCCCAGAAGCTGGCCCCCTACGAAGTGCCGCGCCGCGTGTCCTTCATCGCCGAACTGCCCAAGACCATCGTGGGCAAAACGCTGCGCCGCGAACTGGTGCGGATGGAAACCGAAGGCCAGAAACCCGCCTGAAATCGCGTTTTGCGCTACAATAAAACTGAATTGAAAAATGCGAGTCGGAGTTGAAATACACTCCGACTTTATTTTACAGGGAGCTAAAAAATGAGTGTTTATGCCGCCCGACCCTGGTTAAAAAAGTACGATCCCGGCGTGCCGCCGACCCTGCTGCCCCATCCGCCCGTCCCGCTGACTTATTTTTTAAACGAAGCGGCCCGCCGCTTTCCACAGCACCCCATGCTGCTGACGACGGCGAAACTGCCGGTGGTGGGGCGGCAGACCAGCCGCGTCACCTATGGCGAGCTGGCCGCGCTGACTGATGCGCTGGCGGCGGCGCTGGTGGCCATGGGACTCAAAAAAGGCGAGCGCGTGGCCATCGTCATGCCCAACTGCGTGGCTTTCGTCATCGCCTATTTTGGCATCCTGAAGGCCGGCGGCGTGGTGGCGGCCACCAACCCCACCTACCCCGCGGATAAAATGGCCTTCCAGATCAATGATTGCGATGCGCGGTTTGTGTTCACGCTGACGCTGTTTTACGACATGCTCAAAAGCGTGCAGTCGCAGACGAAAGTGCAGCATTTTATCGTCAGCAATATTAAAGATTATTTTCCGCCGCTGGCCAAAATACTGTTCACCGTGGCCCGCGAGAAAAAAGACGGCCACCGCCTGTCCGCGCTGAAGCCGGGCGATCAGCGCCTGCTGGATTTGCTGGCGCGTTACCACGGGCAGCGCGTCAACGTCAGCGTGCAGCCGGAGGATGTGGCCCTGTTCCAGTATACCGGCGGCACCACCGGCATCTCCAAAGGGGCCATGGGCACCCACGGAGCGCTGGTGGCCAACATCCGCATGATGCAGCACTGGACGGGCATCGCGCAGCAGGGCGAAGTGCAGGGCCTGCGGGCGGAAAATCTGCTGTATCTGGGGGCCATCCCCATGTTTCACTCTTACGGCCTCATCGCCATGCTCACCCAGGCCACCGCCTCCGGCAGCAGCATCGTCCTCATCCCCAACCCGCGCGATATTGATGAAGTGGTGGACATCATCGGCTTTTACCAGCCCAATGTGTTTATGGGCGTGCCGGCGCTGTTTAACGCCATCAGCAATCATGCCCGCATCAAAGCCGGTGAGGTGTCGCTGAAGTGCTTTAAGCTGTGCACCAGCGGCGCGGCCCCGCTGCCCGTGGCCACCCGGCGCGACTTTGAAGCGCTGGCCGGCAGTACCATCGGCGAAGGTTTCGGCATGAGCGAAACGCCGGTGGCCACCCATTTTAACCCCTTCCTCGGCGAACACCGCCACAAGTCGATCGGGCTGCCCATGCCGGATATTGACTGCCGCATTGTGAGCCTGGATGATGGCGAGACCGACCAGCCGGTGGGCGAACCCGGTGAGCTGCTGCTGGCCGGCCCCAACATCATGAAGGGCTACCACGGGATGCCCACCGAAACGGCCAACAGCCTGCGCCAGAGCCAGGGCAAAACCTGGCTGTATACCGGCGATATTGCTTACATGGACGAAGACGGTTACTTTTATATTGTGGATCGCAAGAAGGATATGGCCCTCATTGGCGGCTTTAACGTGTACCCGGCGGTGGTGGAAGATGTGCTAAAAAGCTACCCGGCCGTGCTGGAAGTGGGCGTGGCCGCCGTGGCCCACCCCGACCGCCCCGGTCAGGAAGCGCTGAAGGCGTGGATCGTGCTGAAGCCGGGCGAGCAGGCCACCGAAAAAGACCTGATCGACCATTGCGCCAAAAAACTGGCCCCCTACGAAATCCCGCGCCGCATTGTGTTCATCAAAGAACTGCCCAAAACGGCCGTGGGCAAAACGCTGCGCCGCGAACTGGTGCGCCTGGAGAACGAAGGCAGTTTGCAGGAAATTTAAAACGTTGTATCCTAATTCATAATCTTACAAAAGAGGCAGTCCGGGCGGGCTGCCTTCGATTATCGTGGTCACAGCGGGCACTGTTATGTAAATTACTGCGGTGCTATGAGGAGACTAACATTTCACTCTTGTATCGATTGTTCGTAAGTCGTATAATGTC
>JALOOI010000078.1 GCA_025454495.1 Anaerolineae bacterium | reverse complement strand
TTTGATATGGATGTGGCCAAAAAGAAAATCAGCCTGACTTCGGCCCAGGATGTGGCCATCACCGCGCAGGCCAGCGGCAAGATGGACATCACCGGGCAAACCGGCGCGATGATGGTGCAAACCTCCACCGGCGCGATGACGCTGCAAACCAGCGCCGGCGCGATCACCGTCAAGAGCAGCGGCGGCAACATCACCATCGAAAGCGGGGCCAATGTGACGGTGAAAGGCCTTCAGGTGACCGTGGAAGCCACCGGCCTCATGACGCTGAAAGCCAATGGCCCGCTGAACATCCAGAGCAGCGCCGTCGTCAGCATCAAAGGCTCGCTCATTCAAATTGGCTAAGCACACCCACCCGGAAAGGCAGCCCGCATGAATTACGTTGGACGGGGATTATCATTCCCGCTGCGCCTGAATGATCGTGAACGGTTGTCCATGGTGAACGATGATGCCGATATTCGCCAGGCCATTCAGATTATCATCATGACCGTGCCCGGAGAACGGGTGATGCGCCCGAACTTCGGCTGCCAGATTCATGACCTCATCTTTCACCCGGCCAACTGGCAAACCGCCACCCTGGCAGAGCGCTACGTGCGCGAAGCGCTGACCATGTGGGAGCCGCGCATCAGCCTGGAAAATGTTCTGGTCACGCCCGGCGGGACGGAATATGGCGAATTGTTGATTGAAATTGAATATCAGATCAGGGGGCAGCCCGATAAACGCAGCCTGGTCTACCCGTTTTATTTGCTGCCACAGCAATAGACAGGAGTTACGGCATGGCGTTTGTAACCCCGCGCCTGGATGATCGTGCATTTCAAGACCTGGTGGACGAAGCCCGCGCCCGCATTCCGCTGTACTGCCCGGAATGGACCGATCATAATCTGAGCGATCCGGGCATTACCCTGGTGGAACTGTTCGCGTGGATGACGGACATCACGCTGTACCGGCTGAACCGGATGCCGGACAAGCATTACATCAAATTTATGGAATTGATCGGGATGCGCCTGTACGGTGCCGAGCCGGCCCGCGCCCCCATGACCTTCTGGCTGTCCAGCCCGCAGCCGGCCAATTTCCTGCTGCCCGGCGGCACCGAAACGGCCACCACCCGCACCGAAACCGAACAGGCCATCGTCTTCACCACCGATGGCGATGCCACCATTTACGTGCCCACGCTGCAATACATCATGACCAGCAGCAGCACCGCCGCCGAAGCGCGGGCCTTCGCCGTGCATAACCTGAGCAACGCCCAGGAAGGCACCGCCCGTATCCCCGTCTTCCCCTCCGCCCCGCCCACCCAGGGCGATGCGCTGTACCTGGGGTTCGACGAGGATTTGACGCACCACATCATCGCTGTCGAAATCGACGTGGAGACGGCCGAAGGGGCCGGGGTAGACCCCAACAACCCGCCTTACGTGTGGGAAGTGCTGGGCCAGCAGGCCAACCAGAACTGGGTGCCGGTGGAAGTGGAACAGGACACCACGCGGGCGCTCAACGTTAATGGCACGGTGCGGCTGTTCATCCCGCCCATGCGCCGCGCCCCCCGTAACGATGTAACCGCTTTCTGGCTGCGCTGCCGCCTCATCGTGGAGGAAGGCCAGCCCAATTATGGCGTTAGCCCCACCGTGCGCCGCCTCCAGGTGTCGTCCTGGGGGATCACGGTGGATACCACCAACATCAGCCGCGTGCAGCACGAAACCATCGGCCGGTCGGATGGCTCGCCGGGGCAAATTTTTTACCTCAACTATACGCCGGTGGTGGCCCGCACCGGCGGCGAATACGTCATGATCCGCACCGAAGACGGCCGCGAAGAACGCTGGTTTGAAGTGGGCGATTTTTCGGCATCGGGCGCGGATGACCGCCACTACACGCTGGACAGCCAGACGGGCGAACTGCGCTTTGGCCCGGCGCTGCGCCAGCGCGATGGCGGCGTGCGCCGCTACGGGGCCATCCCGCCGCAGAATGCCGCCATCATCATAACCGGCTACCGCTACGGCGGCGGGGTGGTGGGCAACGTGGCCGCCGGGACGATCAACGTCCTCAAGAGCGCCGTGCCCTACATCCAGCGCGTGGCCAACCGCCAGCCGGCCACCGGCGGGCTGAATGCCGAAGACATCGAAGCCTGCAAAATGCGCGTGCCCGCCTACCTGCGCTCGCTGAACCGGGCCGTCACCGTGCGCGACTTTGAATATCTCGCCCGCGAGGCCGCCCCCGGCCAGGTGGGGCGCGTGCACTGTTTGCAGCCACCACTGACCAACCGCGGCGATATTAAGCTGCTGGTCATCCCGGCCATCCCGCGGCTGGAAGGCTTCATCGCGCCGGAAAGCCTCAATTTGTCCGAAGATTTGCAGCGCCGCGTGTATGACTACCTGGAAGAGCGCCGGCTGCTGTCCACCCGGCTGGAAGTGCTGGCCCCGGCTTACCAGTGGGTGGAAACCGAAGTGCGCTTCCGCGCCGGCCGCCATGATGACGTGGAAAAAGTGCGCCAGTTGATCGAGCGCCGCCTGTTCCAGTTCATCAACCCGCTGGTGGGCGGGCAGGAGGGCACTGGCTGGCCCTTCGGGCGCGATCTGTTCGTGGCGGATATTATGTCCGTGCTGCTCACGCTGCCAGGGGTGGATTTTGTGCGCTCGGTGCACCTGTACCCGGTGGCCTACGATGGCGGCGAATTCGTGCGCGGGGCCGAAGTGCAGGAAATCCCCGTCGTCTCGCACGGGGTGGTCGTTTCGTATCGCCACACCGCCCGGCAGGATTAAAGGTCGCCGCCATGAGCGAGATCAAACTGCTGTTTAAACTCATCGGCCCGGATACGATGATCGATCAGATCATCGTCAACCGGCAGGGGCTGCGCGTGGGGCGCACGAAAGAGAACAATCTCGCGCTGGATAACCGCGAGATCAGCCGCCAGCACTTACGCATCATCTGGCAGGCGGAAGACGATAAATACTATGTGGAAGATTTGAACAGCAGCAACGGCACCTGGCTGAACGATAACCGCCTGAATGCCCGCGAGCCGCAGGAACTGCGCCCCGGCGATGTCATCCGCATGGGGCCCTTCCTGCTCACCTTCATTCGCTTCATCATGCCCACCGCCGAAGTGGCGCTGCCGGCCCTGCCGGCCACGCCCGACCCGCGCCGGCGCACGCTGGACGAAAGTGCCCGCATCCTGCGCGACCCCTACCCGCCCGGCATCCCGCGGGATCGCAGCACCTGGCTGCAATACCTGCCGGCCATCTACAGCGAAGATGAATTCGTGGGCCGCTACCTGCTGGTGTTTGAGTCCATGCTCAGCCCGCTGATGTGGACGCTGGATCATTTCGATTTTTACCTTACGCCGGAAGTCGCCCCGCCGGAGTGGCTGCACTGGGCCGCCGACCTGGTGGATTTGCTGCTGCTGGATGACCTGCCGGAAGACCGTAAGCGCGTCATCATCCGCCAGATGGGCTGGCTGTTCCTGCGGCGCGGCACCCGGGCCGGGCTGGCGCGGCTGCTGGAATTGTATTACGACATCGCGCCGGACATCGTGGAAGATGCGGCCGAATGCCATTTTACCGTGCGCATGGCCCTCAGCCAGTCGCCCATTAAGCTGCGGGCCGATGTGCTGGAGCGCCTGGTGGCCTCGCAGTGCCCGGCTTTCGCTTCCTTTAGCCTGGAAGTGTCTTAAGCCGCGGGTAAAGCATTAAAATGGCTGTACAAATGGTGAAAACGGCGGCCCGGCCAACCCTTTTTATGCTATGATACGATCAATGTCCTGCACAGTTCCGGCACAGGAGAGCAGTTCTTATGAGCGAGCAGCAGTATCTGGAAAAGAGCAAAACCGCCCGCGCCACCGCCGCCGATGCTGCGCCGGCGCAGGCCGCCCCCCTGAACATTCAACGCCTGGAAGCGGGCGATTTGCAGCGGATGGTGGGCAACCAGCAAACGCAGCGGCTGCTGGCGCAGCGCCAGCCGGAACGCAAAGGCTCGCGGTTCATTCAGGCGAAGCTGACGGTGGGCGCGGCCAACGATGTTTACGAACAGGAAGCCGACCGCGTGGCCGACCGGGTGATGACCGCGCCGGAGACCCCGGTGCAGCGCGAAGCCGAAGAAGAAGAAATGGGCGCGGCCATGCGCATCCAGCGCGAGGGTGAAGAAGATGAAATGATGGCCAAACGCATCCAGCGCGAGGGTGAAGAAGACGAAATGATGGCCAAACGCATCCAGCGCGAGGGTGAAGAAGACGAAATGATGGCCAAACGCATCCAGCGGGCCGGGGACGGCACGGATATGATGGGTTCGTTTGATGTCGATGAGAATGTCGAAAAAACCATCGATTCCAGCCGGGGCAAAGGCCAGCCCATGCCGGATGAAGCCCGCGGTTTCTTCGAAAATCGCATGGGGTACGACTTCAGCAACGTCAACATCCACACCGGCGGCAGCGCCGATAATGTGAATCGTTCCATTCAGGCGAAGGCCTTCACCACCGGCAGCGATATTTTCTTCCGCGATGGGGCCTACAACCCCGGCACCAGCGACGGCAAAGAACTGCTGGCCCACGAACTGACGCATGTGGTGCAGCAGGGTGGGGCCGCCCCGGCTACCGCGCAGCCGGAACGCGACGACCGCTAACGCCTGTTCTCCCGGGGCGGCGCACCCCGTCGCCCCGGCCCCGGCCGCGCCCCGCCGTCTGGCGTTTTGTTTAAAACCGGCCCCCGGCTATAATACCCGGAACGGGACGACAGCACCGGCACGCCGCGGGTTACGGTGAGGACGAATCATGCTGGATCGAGGCATCATTGGCAAACGCATCGGCAGCTATCGCATTGATAAGCTGCTTGGCCAGGGGGGTATGGCGGCGGTATATCAGGCGACGGATCTCAGCCTGAATCGCCAGGTCGCCATTAAGCTGATGCACGCGCATCTGGCCACCCAGCCGCCCTTCCAGACGCGCTTTTTGCAGGAAGCGGATGCCATCGCCCGGCTGAGCCATCCCCACATCGTCCGCATCCTGGCCTTTGACCGGGCCGGCAGCGATTTGTATATGGTGATGGAACTCATCACCGGCGGCAACCTGCGCACGTACCTGCGCCGCCTGTCCGAAGAAGCCCGCCTGCTGCCCCTGCCGGATGTGCTGGCCCTCATGCGCCAGATGGCCGGGGCGCTGGATTACGCGCACCGCCAGGGCATGATGCACCGCGATATTAAGCCGGATAATGTGCTGCTGCGCCCGGATAACAGCCCGGCCGGGGTGCAGGCCGTGCTCACCGATTTCGGCCTGGTGCGCCTGACCACCATCACCAGCGACCTGATGCCCACCGACCAGCCCATCGGCACCTACCCCTATATGTCCCCGGAGCAGTGCCTGGGCGAAACGATTGATACGCGCACGGATATTTATTCGCTGGGGGTGATGCTGTATGAACTGGCGGCCGGGCGGCTGCCGTTTCTGCCGCGCAACATCGCCGAAGCCGCCCGAATGCACGGCTCGGAGCCGGTCATCCCGCCGTCGGCCTATCGCCCGGAGGTGGATGCCGCGCTGGACAGCATCATCCTGAAGTGCCTGGCCAAAACGCCGGATGGCCGCTACCAGACGGCCGCCGCGCTGGAAACAGCGCTGGCCGCCCTGCTGAACACAGACGCAGCCGATGACGTGGATGCCACCAGCGCCGGCACCGATGCCGGGGCCACCGCCCCCATGCTGGAGCCGCTGCCGGCGGAACGGCCGCCCTATGCCCCGCCGGCCGCCGAACCCGGCGCTGCGCCCGTGCGCCTCATCGCCACCAGCCCGGCCCACCCGCCCATCGTCATGGCGCTGGCGGAAGGGCTGTACACCCTGGGCACGGCCGAAGATCAACAGATACGCCTGGCCGGCAGCAGCGTCTCGCGCCGCCATGCCCGCCTGGAAGTGGCCGCCGGGGCCTATCGCCTGACCGATTCCGGCTCCATGAACGGTACTTTCGTGGGCAGCACCCGCCTGCAAAGCGGCCGCCCCACCCCGGTCGAGCCGGGCCAGGTCATCCGTCTGGGGGATTACTGGCTGTGGCTGGATGATGGCACGCTGCCCGCCGCCGCCGTTGAGTCCCCCGCGCCGGCGATCATTGCCCCGGCCGTGCCAGCGATCATTGCCCCTGCGCCGGAAATCGCCGCCCCTGCGCCAGAAATCGCCGCCCCTGCGGCAGAAATCGCCGCCCCTGCGCCGGAAATCGCTGCTGCTACGCCGGAAATCGTGCCCCCTGCGCCGGAAATCTCTGCCCCTGCGGCAGAAGTCGTGCCCCCTGCACCGCCGGAGAATGTCGCGCCTGTGCCACCGCCGCCCGCGGCCGATGCGCCCTCCGATTCCAAAGCAACCTACCGCCCGGAACCACCGCCCGCGCCGCCCCCGGCCCCGGAGGATACCGCCGCGGATAAGCGCCGGGGCGATACCTCGCGGCGCAACCAGCCCCCGCCCCGCCAGCCCGGCGCACCCCGCGTGCCGCCCCGCGTGCCGCCGCGCCAGGTGCGCGTCCCGCCCGGCAAACAGCCCGCCGATGCCCTGTCCGATACAGGCACGGGCAGCGCCGGCGCAGCCCCCCCGGAAGACGTGGACAAAACGCCCCCCGGCGCTGCCGCCCCGGCCGCGATCCCGTCCCCGGCCCGCCCGGCCGCCCCCGTGCCGCCGGCCCGGCCGCCGCGCCCGCCGCTGGACGATGATTTCCCGGTCGATAAAACCATGATGAACCTGGATGCGGCGCTGCCCGTGGCGGCGGAAGAACCCGCCCGGGGCATGGGCGGCATCTCCATCCCGGATGGCAGTGCGCTGGTGGGGCGCTCGGTGGGCAGCTACCGGCTGATGAAATTCATCGCTCAGAACCCCATCGCCGCCGTGTATGAAGCGTGGGATGCCCGGCGCAATCGCCCGGTGGCCCTCAAACTGATGCATCAGGCGCTGTCCGCCCAGGAGGCGCTGCGCCGGCGCTTTCTGGATGAAGCCCGCGCCGCCAGCACGCTGGAGCACCCCAACATCGCCCGCGTGCTGGCCTACGAAACCGCCGACGCTTACACCTTCCTGGTGATGGAACTCGTCACCGGCGGCAGCCTGCGGGCCTACATTCGCCGGCTGCGCGGGGCCAATCGCAGCCTGGAATTTTTAGAAATTTCCAGCATGGTGCGCGAAATGGCCGACGCGCTGCATTACGCGCACCAGCAGGGGCTGCTGCACCGCGACATTAAGCCGGAAAATATCGTCCTGCGCGAAGATACTGCCGAAGACGGCCGCAAAGTCTATCATCCCATCCTCACCGATTTTGGCCTGGCCCAGGTGAGCGAAGGCAGCGATGTCTTCAGCACCGACCAGCCGGCCGTGACCTACCCGTATATGTCGCCGGAAGAATGCCTGGGGCAGCGTACCGATGCCCGCAGCGACATCTACGAACTGGGCACGCTGATGTATGAGATCGTCACCGGGCAGGTGCCGTTCCAGCCGCGCTCGCTGGCCGAAGCCATCCGTATGCACACCCGCGAGCCAGTGCCGCGCCCGGCCAACCTGCGGACGGACATCCCGACCGAGATGGAACGCATCATCCTCAAGTGCCTGGAGAAAGAACCCAACAATCGCTTTCTGACGGCCGCGGAACTCTCGCGGGCGATGCAAAATTTATCCGCCCGCCTGGCGGAAGAAATCCCGGAAGAAGCCGCCACGCCGGAGCAGGTGGAAAAAACCGTCCTCATGCCTTCGCCCATCCCGGAGGCGATGCCGCAGTACACCCCGCAGCCCATCAGCGATGACCAGGTGGGCTTTGAGCGCCTGGTGCTGACCAGCGAAAAATATGCCACCTTCGCCGTCGCGCTCAATAAAAATGTGCTCACCATCGGCCGCGCGAGTGACCAGACGGTGCGGCTGGACGTGCCCGCGGTTTCGCGGCGGCACGCCCGCATTGAACGCGGCTTCAACAACACCTATCGCATTGTGGATATGGGGTCGGCCAACGGCACCTACCTGGGCAACAAACGGCTTACGCCCAACGTAGCCGAAGTGTGGACCCCGGATAAAACCGTGCGGATTGGCGATTACTGGCTGCGAATTGAGCCGGTGGTGACGCGCAAAAACGAAGTACGCCGGCCGGCCGGCCCCGGCCTGGCTCCGGCGGTGGTCGCCGGTGCCGCGTTCAGCCCGGCCGCCGTGGCCGCCGCCCCCATGACCAACCTGGACGATGGCGGCGTGGCCCTGGCCGGGGACGAAGCCGGCGCGGGGATGCTGGCCGCGCCCCGCCCGGCCCGCGTGGTGCTGCCCCCCCCGGAACACGACAAAGTCGCCTTCAAGGTCATCAACCCCATCGTCACCGTTGCGCCGGGGTCATCCACCACCATCCAGATGGAAGTGCAAAACCTCAGTGCGCTGGTGGATCATTTTGTCATTTCGCTGGTGGGGCTGCCCCCCGGCTGGTCTACCGTGCAGCAGGCCCCGCTGTACCTGCTGCCCAATCACCGCGATACGGCCACCATCACCCTGCACCCGCCGCTGGCCAGCAGCACCACCGAAGGCGCACACTATTTTGAAGTGCGGGCCACCGCCCGCGCCCAGCAAATTCGCTCGGTGGCGGTGCAGTGCGCCATGAATGTGCTGCCCTTCAAAAATTTCACCAGCAATCTGGAGCCGCGCCGGGTGACGGCCCGCGGCCGCCCGGAAGTGCAGATCACCAATACCGGCAACACCCACGCCACCTTTACGCTGGAACTGCGCGACCGTGAGCAGGCGCTGAATGCGGAACTGAGTGGCAAACAATACACCCTGGGGCCGGGCCAGAATGAGTATGTGGGCCTGCGCGTGAAACCGCGGTCGCGCCCGTTCCTGGGCGTGGAACGCAGCATCCCCTATGAAGTGATCGTGAATGCCGGCGATGAACGGGTGCCGGCGCAAACGCTTCAGGGCGAAGTGAGCGTGCGGCCGCGCTTCCCCATCTGGATTTTATCGTTTCTGGCGATTGCGCTGGTCATGTGCCTGCTGCTGTCGCTGTTTGCCGTGTCCCAGGTGCAGGGCATCATCGCCGGCAACAACACCGCCACCGCTGTCGCCATCGCCACGCGCGTCGTCGTGGATGCCACCGCCACGGCCGTCGCTGACCCCGATAACGATGGTCTGTCCACCTTCCAGGAGCAGGCCCTGGGCCTGAAGCCGGATGACCCGGATACGGACAAAGATGGCCTCATCGACGGTGATGAGGTTCGCATCTGGAATACCAACCCGCTGAACCCGGATACCGATGGCGACGGGGTGAAAGACGGCGTGGAAGTGAATGAACTGGGCACCAACCCGCTGGTCGCTGACAGCGATGGCGATGGCTTCGCCGATAATGACGACACCGTGCCCAATACGAAAGCCACGCCCACGCCCACCCCCTTCCCCACGCTGCCCGGCACCGAGGGCGATATTTGCGCCGGCTCGCCGCCCACCCGCCTGCAACCGGCCATCGATGCCCGCGTGGAGGCCGGCGGCGTGAACAACCGCCTGCGCGATAACCCCGGCGTGGCCACCGGCCAGGTCATCGGGTTAATGCCGCCCACCTCCGGCTTCCGCATTCTGGAAGGGCCGGTGTGCGACCCGGAAGAACAACTGCGCTGGTGGAAGGTGGATTATAACGGCGTGGTGGGCTGGACGGCCGAAGGCCGCGGCGATGAATACTACCTGTGCCCGCCGGATGCCTGTGGCGATGGCAGCGGCGCGGGCGGCGGCGGCGGGGCCGGGGGCGCAGGGGGTGGCGGCGGCGGTACGGGCGGCGGCGGGGGCGGGGCCCCCGGCGATGGCACCACCGGCAGCATTCCCCCCACCAATCCCGACGTGGTGAACCTGGTGAATGCGGCCGTGCAGAGCGTGCCGCAGCCGGTGACGGCCGCCGGGCTGGATCGCGGGCGCATGGGGCTTCAGCTTTACAAAAGCCTGGATACCGCAAGCTGGCAGGTGGCGCTGGATCGCACGGGCAGCCTGGGCGTGGGCTGGATCAAGGTGCAGCTCAACTGGGCGGCCATCCAGCCGGATGGCCCCGGCACGCTCGGCAGCCTGTACAGCGTCTTTGAAGCGAATCTTCAGGCGGCGCGGGCGCGGGGCTTTCGCACGCTGGTGAGCGTGGCCAAAGCCCCCGCCTGGGCCCGCACCCTGCAAACGGCCGATGCCGGCCCCCCGGATGACCCGCAGGCCCTGGCGGATTTTCTGACGCTGCTGCTGGGCCGCTCGGGCCCGCTGATTGATGCCATCGAAATCTGGAATGAGCCGAATTTGCGCCTGGAATGGACGGGCAACCTGGCCTTCAGCGGCGCGGGCTACATGCAGCTTTTTCAGCCGGCCTATACCGCCATTCGCACCTATTCGCCGCTGCTGGTCATCGTCACGGCCGGGCTGGCCCCCGCCGGCGATACCAGCGGCAGCGTGGATGATCGGGCGTTTTTGCAGCAAATGTACCTGGCCGGGCTGGCCAATTTTAAAGATGTGGTGGTGGGCGTGCATCCCTATAGCTGGGGCAACCCGCCGGGGGTGCGCTGCTGTAACGCGGTGGAGGGCGAAGGCTGGGACGATGACCCGCATTTCTTCTTCCTCAGCACCCTGGAAGATTACCGCAGCATCATGCTGGCCAACGGCCACGATGTGCCGCTGTGGGCCACGGAATTCGGCTGGGCCACCTGGGCCGGCTTCCCTGGCGACCCGCCGGAACCGTGGATCGGCTATAATACCCTGGCCGACCAGGCGACTTTTACCTTACAGGCGTTCCAGATCGGCCAGCGGCTGCCGTTCATGGGGCCCATGTTTTTGTGGAATTTGAACTTTGCCACCACCGCCGCCATCGAAGCCCGCGACGGCAAGGCCGCGTACAGCCTGCTCATTAATGACAGCGATATTCGCCCGGCCTATGGCAGCCTGGTGCCTGCGCCCTCCGGCTGAGACCGCTGTTTGTGCACACACGGAGCATACACCCGCATGACGATCACCACCGATGGTAGCTGGTTTAAGGATGAACACGGGCGCACGCTGCACCTGCGCGGCGTGAACCTGGGCGGCAGCAGCAAGGTGCCGGTGCAGCCCAACGGGGCCACCCACCTGCGCGAAGGCTTTTTTGAGCATCGCCAGGTGTCTTTTGTGGGCCGGCCCTTCCCGCTGGCCGAAGCTGATGAACACTTCCGCCGCTTAAAGTCCTGGGGGCTAACCTTCCTGCGTTTTCTGGTGACGTGGGAAGCCATTGAGCACAGCGGCCCCGGCCTGTACGATGAAGCGTACCTGGATTACGTGCGGGCCATCCTCCAGAAGGCGCAGCAGCACGGCTTCACCGTGTTTATTGACCCGCATCAGGATGTGTGGAGCCGCTTCAGCGGGGGCGATGGGGCCCCCGGCTGGACGTTTGAAGCCATCGGCATGGACATCAGCCGCTTTAAAGCCACCGCCGCCGCCATCGTCCACCAGACGCACGGCGACCCCTTCCCGCGGATGGTGTGGCCGGCCAATTACAGCCGGCTGGCGGCGGCCACGCTGTTAACGCTGTTCTTCGGCGGGAATGATTTTGCCCCGCAGACCCGCGTGGATGGTGTGCCGGTGCAGGATTATCTTCAGGGGCATTACTGCCGGGCCATGCAGCAGCTTGCCGCCCGCCTGCGCGATCTGCCGGCGGTCATCGGTTACGACACGCTCAATGAGCCGGCCGCCGGGTATATTGGCGTGCCCAGCCTGGGCGAGCTGCACGCCCGCCTGAAGCTGGATGCCACCCCCACCGCTTACCAGTCCATGCTGCTGGGGGCCGGCTATGCCCAGGATGTGAACGTGTATGCCCTGTCGCCCATGGGCACGCGCCAGACCGGCATCACGCGGCTGGATCCGAAAGGGGTCACGGCCTGGCTGCCCGGTTATGAGTGTGTGTGGCAGCAAAATGGCGTATGGGGGGTGGATGACCTGGGGCGGCCGCAGCTTTTGCGCCCGCATCACTTTGCCCGCGTCAACAGCCGCGCGGTTCATTTTGAGCATGATTATCTGCGGCCCTTCGCCCTGCGTTATGCGGCCGCCATCCGCGAGGCGCATCCGGGGGCGCTCATCTTCTTCGAGCCGGATGTGCTGAGCAGCCACCCGCCGGAGTGGAGCGCGGCCGAGGCGGAGGGCATCGTTTATGCGCCGCACTGGTACGATGCCGTGCTGCTGTTCAACAAACAATTTCGCCCCTGGCTGGGGCTGGATACGCGCACGCTGCGCCCGGTGATCGGCCGCGACAACGTGCAGCGCAGTTTTAACGCGCAGCTGAAAGCGAAAAAAGACCAGGCGCAGCAGGTCGGGGCGGGGGTGCCCACCGTCATCGGCGAAATTGGCATCCCCTATGATCTGAACGGGGCCACCGCCTACCGCACCGGCGATTACCGCCAGCAGGCGCAGGCGCTGGAGCGCAGCCTGAAGGCGCTGGAAGCCAATTTGCTCTCGTTTACGCTGTGGAATTACACGGCGGATAACAGCCACGCCCGCGGCGACCAGTGGAACGGCGAAGATTTATCCATTTACAGCCCGGATGACCGCCGTCAACCGGCAGACCTGAACAGCGGCGGCCGGGCGCTGGCAGCAGTCGTGCGGCCCTATGCCCGCGCCACTGCCGGCCGGCCGGTAAAAATGCAGTTCGATTCGGCCACGGCCAGTTTTGAATTCGCCTTCTGGCATGACCCGGCCGTCACCGCCCCCACGGAATTCTACCTGCCGGCGCTGCATTATGGCGCGGGCTGCCAGGTGCAGGTGAGCGATGGTGACTATGAGCTGGATTTGCCCAACCAGCGCCTCATTTACCGCCACAGCGCCAAAAATATCCCGCATCATGTGCGCGTGCTGCCGGCGGTGGCCCGCCCGGCCCAGGCACCGCCGGCGGACTGGCGCGGGGCGCTGCTGCTGGCGGGGGTGGCGCTGCTGCTGTGGCGCGTGCTGTTCCGGCGGCGGCGGCGTTAAACCCCGGCCGGGGCGGGCCGGCAGCCCCGGCCCGCCGCCCCTATTGAATGCTCAGCAGCACGCTGGCGTTTTTGCTCCACAGCGCCTGAAGATCGTAATAATCGCGCTGTTCTTCCGCGAAGACATGCACGACCACGCTGCCATAATCCAGCAGCACCCAGCCGCTCTCCGGCGTGCCTTCCAGCGAGAAGGGCGTTTTGCCATACTGCTCTTTTACCTTTTCGCGCACATACTCACTCAGGGCGCGAATCTGGCGGTCGCTGTTGCCGTTGCACAGCACGAAAAAATCCGCCATGATCGTATCCGGGCGCAGGTCGAGCAGCACGATATTTTCCGCTTTGTTATCTTCCACCACGCTCACGATGAAGCGTGCCATATCCAGTGTGTCCAGAATCATCCCTCCTGATAATGACGGGCGCGGGCCGCCACGCACGGCAGCCCTGTTAACTGGCAGTATAACACAGTCCGGCTCGCCTTAACAGGATCATAAAGTCAGGAGAGGTCAGAAAGGGGCGAGGTTATTCGGCCGTGGTGGCCTGATCGGACTGTGAGCGCTGTGCCTGAATGAGGCTCAGCGCATCTTCCAGCGTGGGCACCACCGGGATCGGCGGCGCACCCTGCGCTTTCAGCAGTTCCAGATACAGTTTGTTGGTTTGCTGGCTGCCCACGATGATGGTGAGCCGGGCCGGGTCTTCTGCCGGGGGTTTCAGCACCATGCGGCTCACCTGCCCCACGATACGCAGCAATTCCGGGAAATTCAGCGGGTCGATGCCGTGGACATCCACCACGGTATACATTTTTTCGCCGGCTTCGCGGGCAAAGAGGATATTTTGCTGGATCGCTTCGGCGACGGTGGCGGCCGTCACCTGGCCGGCATAGGTGAAAATGGCGATGGGCTGCTGCGGCAGCTTCTCACAGGTCACAGGCATGGCACGGCTCCGATGCTAACGGCAGTCATAGGCCCTGCGGTGGACGGTTACGGGCGCTGGCGCGGCACATTGGCCTTAATCATCTCGCTCAGGATGCGGCGAAACGACTGTTCCGGGCTGGCGCTGTCGTAAGGGACGAAGGGCGCTTTTTGCAGCATCATGGGCAGGTTGGTCTCTTTGTAGCCGAGCACCACCACCGGCTTACCGCGGGCGATGAAGCGGTTGACGCTGCGGCGCACGTAAGGCGTGCCCACGGCCTCCGGCGAGGCGACCACCAGCAGGCACGCGCCTTCGGTCAGCACCTGCTCCAGCGCCTGGTTCCAGGCTTCCGTCTCCGGGTTTAACGCCTGGTCTACCCACACGGCGATGCCATGATCGCGCAGGTAGGCGAATAACTTGCTGGATACCGTGTCCCATTCGCTGCGGGCATAGGCCAGAAACACATGCCGATCCAGCGCTTCGGCCTTAATGGCCTTCAGCGCCTGCGTCTGGTGCTGTTTGGCGATGGCCGGCGACGTATCGCGGGCGGGGAGATGCTCCGCGGTTTTGCGGGTGGATTTGGTCTTCAGCAGCGATTCGTCGGTGTAGCGCATTTCCAGGCTGGTGCCCACGCGCACCACGTCGCCAATCCGCAGCAGGGTGGGGCTGTGTTCTGCCAGGCGCACATCGTTGATGTAGGTGCCATTCAGCGAGCCAATATCTTCCAGCACATAGCCGTCATCGCTGCGCACCAGGCGCATATGCTGCTTGCTCACTTCCGGTTCCGGGATAACGATGTCGTTTTCCATGCTGCGGCCCAGGGTCACTTCTTTGTTCTCCAGGGCATATTCATCGGCGCTGGCCAGCGAAGAACGCTTGATGATGAGGTAAAAGCGCGTCCGGCGCGATTCCAGGGCGGCCTTTTGCAGCAGGGCACTGGTATCGCCGGTGGGTTCGCCGGGGATAAATTCCAGCAAAATGGAAAAGCCCAGTTCCACCAGGTTGCCCTGGCTCAGCGTGTGGCCGTCGCGCTCCACCCGCTTGCCATTCACAAACGTGCCATTGGTGGATTCCAGATCGTGCAATTCATAGTCATCCAGAACACGAATGAGGCGGCAGTGTTCCTTGCTCACTTCATTATCACGGATGATGATTTCGTTGCGCGTGCCCCGGCCGATGGTGATGGCATCGCCCACCAGCTCAAATTCTCGTCCGGGTTCGGGTCCGCGAATGATCTTTAACCGTGGTGCGGACATGGATAACTTCCCCTGCATGATGATTAAACTATTGTAGCAAAATCCCGCGCGGGCACAACATGCCCCGCGCCCGATTGTACGCATTTTCCAACAAAAAATCGCGCCTGGCGGCGGTTTATGTTAGGCAGCCTGTAATACTCGCCTCCGGCCGGGGGGTCGCCCCGGCCCCGGGGTCGTCTGCCTGTAGACAGATCAGCGTTTTCAGGTGACAATAACGCAGATGGGTTTACCGGGTAATGGTGTGGCCGCTGCCTTGACCGGTGGCTTTGCTGATGATGGAGTTTAGCGCATGGTTGACAGCGCAGCGCCACCGCTGAAAGTTGTTGGGCCGTATCTGTGCCTGCGGCTGCTGGGGGTGGCGGCCAGCAATGCCGTGTACCTGGCGCAGCACCAGGAGACGGGGCGTAAGGTGGCCCTGCGGCTGATGAGCATCAGCCTGGATCGGCGTGAAGCCGTCATTGCCGCCTGCACAGCCGAGCTGGCCAAATTCGCCGCCCTGGCCCTGCCCGGCATCGTCCATGTGGACGATTTTGGCAGCACCGAGACGATGCTGTACATGATTATGCCCTACCTGGAAGGCGGCTCGCTGAAAGACCGGCTGCGCCATGCGCCGGCGCTGGTGGGGCTGCCGGCCCCGGGCGAGGTCGTCACCATGCTGGAACGGGTGGCGCAGGCGCTGGCCGGGCTGCACGCCGAAGGCATCGTGCATGGCCAGGTGGAGCCGGGCAGCGTGCTGTTCGATGCGGCGGGGCAGGCCTTTCTGGCGGATGTGGGTGTCACGCGCCTGTTGAAGATCATCTACAGCCTGGAAGCCACCAATTCGTTTAACACCAACCGCTACACCGCGCCCGAATTATGGGAGGGGGAGCGCCCGCAGCCGGCCACCGACCAGTATGCCCTGGCGTGTATGGCCTATGAACTGCTCACCGGCCGCCCGCC
Source organism: Anaerolineae bacterium (assembly GCA_025454495.1). Classification (GTDB taxonomy): domain Bacteria; phylum Chloroflexota; class Anaerolineae; order Aggregatilineales; family Phototrophicaceae; genus JALHOR01. Next base: position 830 of record JALOOI010000078.1, on the reverse strand, counting down.
GTTTGATGCGCCGACCATCTTCGGGCTGATGAAGCAGCACATGGATGATGTGGCGCTGCCGCCGCATTACCTGCGCGAGACGCTGCCGTCCGACCTGGCGATGTGCTTCTGGCAGGCGCTGGCGAAGCCACCGGGACGGCGCTACGCCGGGCTGCTGGAATTTACCGCCGACCTGCAACGGGCGATTGCCGGCCGCGAAGGCACCGCCACGGGTTATTTCACCGTGCCCCTGCCCGCCCGCTGAGTTATTCGCCGGGGGGCAGTTCCAGTCCTGGCGTGGTCAGCCGCTGAATCGTTTTTAGCATTTCCTCCGAGCGAATGGGTTTATACAGCATTTGCTGCGCCCCGGCCTGTTTGCCGCGCCGCGCCACATCCGGGCTGCTTTCGGCCGTCAGCATGATGATGACCAGCGCCGGATCCAGTTCATGCAGGCGCTGCGTCAGTTCGATGCCGTTCATCACCGGCATCATGTAATCCACCAGCGCCAGATCAAAAGGCGTGTTGTTGGTGTGGGCCAGCGCGGCCATCGTGATCGCTTCCAGCCCGGAGTTGGCACTGGCGACGCTGTGCCCGCCGCGCATTAAGATATGTTCCATCATCCGCAAATTGATCGGATCATCATCCACAACCAGAATATGGGGCATACGCCTCCTGGCGCTGGCCGGGCCGGGTTACGAGGCTGGAGGGCTGAGGAGCAGTTGTTTCCTCAGCCGCCAGTAGTTCGCGCCGGGCTGTGGCTCGTACACCACTTCATCCATCAACTGCCGGATGAGAAAAATGCCCATGCCGCGCTCACCTGGCTGCTCCAGATTCGGTTGCACCACTTTGTC
>JALOOI010000077.1 GCA_025454495.1 Anaerolineae bacterium | reverse complement strand
ATCATCGTCAGCGGGCGCAGCCCGGCGACCGGGAATGTGGTGATCGCGGTGACGGACAGCGCCCTGAACAATGAGCAGGTGCTGTTCGATGCCACCGCGGCAGGCTTATGGATGCAGGATGCGGTCTTCGGCGGCGGGGCGGTGCTGGCCTTCGGCAAACCGGGCGGCCCGGATGGCGCATTAAGCCTGTATCGGGTGGAAAATGGCGTGGCCACCGCCCTCAGCGGGCCCATTGGCGGGGCGTACCCGTCGCGGGTGGAATGGTCGGCCACGCGGGGCGAAGCGGTGGTGACGGTGCAGGGCGGGCAGTATCGCGTGGGGGCCAATGGCAGCGTGGCTTTCGTCGTCCCCGGCACCGAAGGCGCGACCATCCCCGGCACCACCACGGCCATGGAAGGGGTGCCGGCCGGCGTGCTGCCGGGCAGCCGTTATACCGCCGGCCAGCAGGTGCAGTATATCGGCGCGGACAATCGTAATTTGCGGGCGCTGCCCTCCACCAGCCTGGGCGCGGTGGTGGATGCCGTGCGGCCGGGCGAATTCGTGGGCATCATCGCCGGGCCCTACATCAATCAGGGGTTTGAGTGGTGGTACCTGTCCAACGCCCGCGATGTACGCGGCTGGATGGCCGCCGGCGGGCCCGGCGAATGGCTGCTGAACCCGTAGCGCCGGCTAGCGCGGCAAATCCTGCGGCGTAAACCCATACGCCAGCAACTGCCGCAGCGGTAGATCGTGGTGGATGTGGCCGCCAAAATCCACCACCACCACCCGCAGGTCAGGCGCGAATTCAAACAGCATTTGCCGGCAGATGCCGCAGGGCGTGCCGCCGTTGACGGTGGCCACGACGAGGGCGCTAAACTGGCGCTGCCCCTCGCTGACGGCCTTCACCAGCGCGGTACGCTCACCGCAGATGCTGGCCGGGTAGGAGGCGTTTTCCACGTTGCAGCCGGTATACACCCGGCCATCCGCGGCCAGCAGCGCCGCCCCCACGTGATACTGGGAATAGGGTGCATAGGCCTGTTCGGCCGCGGCGACCGCCTGCTGAATGAGGCTTTCCAGAGCAATGGTCACAGGTTATCCGCCGCCAGGGTATCGGGTGGTTTGGGCAGCGCTGGCTTCCCCGGCGAGGCGGCTTCGTCCGGGGCCGGCAGGGCCTCGCCAGGGGAGACGGGCGCTTTCAGCGTCACCTGAATTTTACGAATGCGCCGCCCGTCCAGCGAGCGCACGCGCAAAATGGTTTCGGCCGTCTCCAGCGTTTCATCCAGCAGCGGCACCCGGCCCAGGCGCGTATAGATGTAGCCGGCCAGCGTGTCGCTGTCGTCGTTGTTCAGGTGCACCCCCAGCAGCTCATTCACATCATCAATGTTCATGGTGCCGTCGATGAGGTATTCGCCCTCGCCGGACTGGATATAATCCACTTCTTCGTTGAGGTCGAATTCATCGCGGATGTCCCCGACGATTTCTTCGATCAAATTTTCAATCGTCACCAGCCCGGCCGTGCCGCCATATTCATCCACCACGATGGCCAGGTGAATATTGCGATTTTGCATCTCGCGCAGCAGTTCATCCGCCCGTTTGGTCTCCGGGACGAAATAGGCCGGGCGCACCATGTCGCGGGTGAGCAGGGTTTGCATGGTGTCGTTGTGCCACAGGGCCAGCAAATCTTTGGCGTACAGCAGCCCCACGATGTTATCAATATTTTCTTCGTAGACGGGGATGCGCGAAAAGCCGCTGAGGATGAAATTTTCCAGCGCGTCCTTCAGCGGCGTGTTCACCTCCAGCGCCCGAATATCCATGCGCGGGGTCATCAGCTCGCGGACGCGGGTTTCATTCAGTTGCAGCACAGAATAGATCATGTCTTTTTCTTCTTCTTCGATGGTGCCGCCGGTGTGGCCGGCATTCACCAGCGTCATGATCTCGGCTTCCGTCACCCGGTCTACCATGTCGCCGCTGCCAAAAATGCCGGCGATGCCGCGGCTTAGCCCCAGCAGCAGCGCCGTCAGCGGGGCCGAAAGCACCAGCAGCAGCCCCAGGAAGGGCACCACGATGGGCAGCAGCGGCTCGCTGCGGGCGCTGCCCAGCCCCTCCGGCACGATCTCCCCCAGGACGACCGTTAACATGCCCGCCACCAGCACCAGCAGATAGCCGGGCAGGGCGTTATCCGGGTATTGATCGTTGAGCAGCGGGAAGACGAATTGTTCGGCGATGACGGCCGCGATTAAAAAATTGAGCAGGGTGCACCACAGCATGTAGGCGATGCTCAGGCGGGCTTCGCTGTCCAGCAGGCGCAGCGCCTGGGCTGCCAGGCTGCTGCCATTCCCGGCCTGCTCCCGCAGGGAGGTTTGACGAATGTTCGTCAGGGCCGCATGGGCAAACGTCAGCGCCGCCCGCAGCGTTAACAGCCCAAACAGCAGCACCAGATTCGCGGACGTACTATCGTCCAACCGGAGACCTTTCCACTATGACCCGGCCGCCAATCCAAAAAAGCCAGGCGATCACGCAGGCTGGCTTTTTGTGTGCCGTCAGACGAACAGGGCTGGCGGAAGTCGTGTTCACGATGATTGAAAATAACACACAGAGTAACGAAACATGGTAGTGTCAGTGTAGCATATTTTGAAGTGGATGCAAGAGACCCGCCGCCCGGCGAGGGGGTGGCGGCCGGGGTGGCCGCGCCTAAATTAATATCCGGCTCATGTGCTTGTCGGCCATTTTCTTTTCTGGTAAGATAAACAGCGAGATTGTGTCAAAAAGAACAAATCATCGTCCACCACACACAAACTGTTCACCCTGCCTGCGCCTGCGCCGGGCAGTCCTGTCGTTTCTTGAATGGTCAACCCGTCGTTACAGGGGTCTCTGGTTATGGATATGAGCAGTCGTAATAACGAGTCGTCCGGGGTGTTTATTCCCGGCCTGGGCTTCATCGTCGGCTTTGGGCTGTTCTGCGTCGCGGGCGCAGTGCTGCTGGTGTGGTTAATTACGTCCGGCGGGGTGCGGGTGCTGCCGGATGAAGCCTCGCTGCAATCGCGCAATACCGATACGCTCTTTTACCTGCTGGTACTCATTGGCGGTTTCGTCTTCTTTCTGGTGCAGGGGCTGCTGGTCTATTCGGTCATCAAATTTCGGGCCCGCCCCAACGATACCAGCGATGGCGCTTTCGTGGAGGGCAATGCCACCCTGGAAATTGTGTGGACGGTGATCCCGGCGGTGGTGGTGGCGGTGCTGGCCATCCTGTCCGTGGTCATCTGGGATACCAACAACAACGTGGCGGCGGAAGAAAATTTCGTCAACGGCGAAAGCATTCCCATCAACGTTCTGGGGCAGCGCTTCGCCTGGACCTTCAGCTACACCACCGGCCAGCAGGACGTGAACGGGGCGGACATCGTCATCAATTCGGCTCATTTTCATACGTATGTGGGCCAGCATGTGAAGCTGACGATGAACACTGCCGATGTCATCCATTCTTTCTGGGTGCCGGCCATGCGAATTAAGCAGGATGTGATGCCCGGCCGCACCACCGAAGTGCGCTTTAGCCCGGTGGAAGTGGGCAAAGGCTACGAATATGTGCAGATCGTGGGCGGCGCAGAGGGCGCGGCTTTTTACGCCGAACCCGCCACCGACAGCGAAGAAGTGGCCGCGGTGGATGCCGGCGGCACGCTGGAAGCCCGCCGCCTGAGCGTGGACGAAAGCGGGCTGTGGACGCAGGTGGAACTGGCCGATGGCACGGCCGCCTGGGTGAACACCGCGGCCGTCGGCGGGCAAATGAACCGTTACCGCATCGTGTGCGCGGAATTGTGCGGCGGCGGCCACGGGCAAATGTACGCCTACCTGTACCTGCACGAAAATGAAGAATCGTTCCTGGCGTGGTATAACACCCGCCTGGAAGCCCTGCGCGTGCCGCCGAATGACCCGGTGCAGCGCGGGCAGCAGGTGCTGGCCAGCGGCGAATATCCCTGCGCCAACTGCCATGTGCTCACCAGCCTGGGCTGGGCCGGGCTGACGGGCCCGGCGCTGAACGGCATCGGCGACCGGGCGGCGGCGCGGGCGGCTACGGTGGGGCTGAACAATGGCGCGGAATATCTCATCCAGTCCATTCACCTGCCCAATGAATATGTGGTGCCCGGCTACCCGCAGGGGCAAATGCCCTACTTCGGCTACAGCGAAACCGCCCCCGCCGGCCAGGCTCCCTATACGCAAATGTCCGAAGATGACCTGACCGGCATTGTGGCTTACCTGTGTGCCCAGGTGGAAGGCGGCGATGCCTCCACCAGCACCTGCGGCTTCGCGCTGAATGCCGATGGTACGCCGGTGAATGTGGATGAAGCCGTCAATTTCCTGACGACCATTGGCGATACCTATAAACCGCTGTACGGCATGGAATAAGCGGGCGACCCGCCCTTTGTGATGGGCGCGGTGTGGCCGCGCCCGTGGCATCCTGATAACCCTTTGTTTGAAAGGTAAGGCAGCATGGCGACGATTTCCGTTCCTCTGGGACAGCAAAACCAGCCGCAGACGCAATTCCCCGCCCTGGGCGAGTTCCTGCGCTGGACGGTCGATCATAAGATTATTGGTATTCAATACCTGGTGACGGCGTTTACCTTTTTCCTCATCGGCGGGGTGCTGGCGCTCACCATTCGCCTGGAGCTGTTCACGCCGGAGCTGGATGTGATGGCGGACGGGCAGGCCTACAACAGCCTGTTCAGCATTCATGGCACGGTGATGCTGTTCCTGTGGCTGGTGCCGGCCTTCGCTGGCTTTGGCAATTACCTGGTGCCGCTGCAACTGGGGGCCAAAGATATGGCCTTCCCCTGGCTGAACGCCTTCGCCTTCTGGCTCATCCCGCCGGCGGGCGTGCTGATGATGCTCGGTTATGTGGTGGGCCAGGCCGAAGCCGGCTGGACGGCCTATCCGCCCCTCAGCACGCTGTACAGCCTGGGCGATGGCCAGACGCTGTGGGCGATGTCCATCCATTTGCTGGGGCTGTCGTCCATCCTGGGGGCCATCAATTTCATCGTCACCATTTTGAACATGCGCCCGGAAGGCATGACGCTGTTTAAAATGCCCCTCTTTTGCTGGGCCACGCTGGCCACCAGCATCATCGTCGTGATGGCCACGCCGTTCCTGGCCGGGGCGCTCACGCTGCTGCTGCTGGATCGCGTGGGGGGGACTTCCTTCTTCGATGCCACGCGCGGCGGCGATATTCTGCTGTGGCAAAATGTCTTCTGGTTCTACAGCCATCCCGCGGTGTACATCATGGTGCTGCCGGGCATGGGCATCCTGTCGGAAATTCTGTCCATCCACAGCCGCAAGCCTATCTTCGGCTACCGGATGATCGCGCTCTCCAGCATGGCCATTGCGCTCATCGGCTTTACCGTGTGGGCGCACCATATGTTCACCAGCCTGCAACCGGAACTGCGTATTCCCTTCATGATTAGCACCATGATTATCGCCGTGCCCACCGGGATTAAGGTGTTCGGCTGGCTGGGGACGCTGTGGGGCGGCAAAATTCGCTTCACCGGGGCCATGCTGTTCAGCCTGGGCTTTTTGTCCATGTTCGTCATCGGCGGCATCACCGGCGTGATGCTGGCCAATGTGCCCTTCAATTATCAGGTGCACGATACCTATTTCGTGGTGTCGCACTTCCACTTTGTGATGTTCGGCGGCAGCGTGTTCGCCATTTACGCCGGGCTGTATCACTGGTTCCCCAAGATGACCGGGCGCATGTTGAGCGAAAATTTGGCCAAATGGCATTTCGCGCTCACCTATTTCGGCTTCTTCTTCACCTTCTTCCCCATGCACTTCGCGGGGATGCTGGGGATGCCGCGGCGCGTGGCGGTGTACGATCCGGCTTTCCAGTCGTTTAACATCCTCATCGGCATTGCGGCCTTTGTTCTGGGCTTCTCCACGCTCATCTTTATGGCCAATGTGGCGCTCAGCCTGCGGCGCGGGCGCGTGGCCGGGGCCAACCCCTGGCGGGCGCTGACGCTGGAATGGGCCACCCAGTCGCCGCCGCCGGCGTGGAACTTTGATGAAGACCCGGTGCCGTTTGAAAATCCCTATGGCTTTGGCACGCCGCAGGCCACCGCCTATCTGGATGCGGTTGACCGCACCTTTGGCGTGCCGGAGGAAGATCGTCCGCGCGGCGGGGCCATTCGCATCGCGCCGGCACCGGCCACCGGCGATTAAGCCGGGCGTGGCACCCGCCGGCCGCGGTGACTGCGACTGCAACCGCGACCGCGACCGCGACCGGGATCGGGTGCCACCCCCCACAACGTCAACAGTGAAAAGCTAATCTCATCATGACCGGTTCTATCCTGACCCGCGAAGAACGCGAAGAACAGCGCCGCCGGCGTGCCGAGCGTGAAGCGGCGCTGCGGCTGAAGAATAATAAACTGGGCATCACCATCTTCCAGGGATCATGGATCATGGTGTTTGTGTGCCTGGTGCTGGTGTACTGGCAGATGGGCTTTAACCCGGGCTGGCGGCCCAGCGCCGCGCAGCGCCCGGAGATGCTGCTGCCCACCCTGGCGACCGTGGCGCTGCTGGCCAGCACCTGGTGTGCCCGCAGCGCCCTGCAACAGGTGCGGGCGGGGCAGGTGGCGGCCTTTCAGGCGCAGTGGCGCATCGCCATTGCCACCGGGGTGGTGTTCTTCGCCATCATGCTCCAGCAGTTTACCGCGCTGCCCCCGGCAGACAGCCTGGGCCAGCAGTACGGCCAAATTTTTCGCGTCATGATCGGCTATCATGCGGCCCATGCGCTGGCCATTGGCCTGATGATGATTCAGGTCTATCGTTACAGCCTGGCCGGGCGCTACCATGCCGGCAATTCCTGGAGCGTGGAAGCCACCGTGCGGCTGTGGTATTTCGTCACCGCCGCCTGGGTGCTGTTTTATGTGGTGCTGTATCTGATCTAAGGGCAACAACTGCGCCCGGCAGCGGGGATAGCGGTGGCGCAGTCCGTGAACGTGCTTCTGGAGGGAAGTAGTTATGACCAAACCCGGACTTTCTCGCGCTATTCCGGCGACGTTCCTCGCCTTCATTGTCGCCGCCTTCCTGGTCTTCGTCATCCGGGGGCTGCAAAATATGGAGCCGCTGTATGACCCGCGGGTGACGCTGGTGCTGGCCCCCTTCCTGATGGCCGCGGCCTTCGTGTGGGGCATGGGCGGGTTTGACCCGCGCATGAGCGAACACCCCCACGGCCCCGCCGACGCACACGCTGACGAAAGCGCGGCCATCGTCCCGGCACCGGAACACCCGGCCGAACCCGCGCCCGAATCCATCGGCGGCATTCTCACCGGGCAAATGTGGCGCATCACCAGCCTCATCATCCTGCTGCTGGTGGCGCTGTTCGGCTTTGCGCTGCTGCCCACCGGGCTGCGGCTGGATACCACCAATGACCCGGCCGCCGACCCGGTTGAATTCGCCCGCAACATGCAGTTTCTCACCCCCCTGGGCATCGAAATTAATGGCACCAACCTGCTGGAAGCGGATAAGCTGAGCGTGTTCATCGGCTTCATCATTTTCACGCTGGTGTCGCTGCTGCTGTTTGCCGGCGGCCTGGGGCTGCTGTTCTATTATCTCAACCGGGGCGTGGTGGAAGTGCGGGCCAGCGAACCGGCGCAGGGGCGCGGGGCGCTGTGGCAGGTCATCGGGCGCGGGGCCGGCGGGCTGCGCCGCGGCCTGGGGCGAGCCTTTGCCGGCTTCTTCCAGCGCTAACGCGGCTGTAACGGGGGCGCGGCCGGCTGCGCCCGTGCAGATGTATCCATGACAGCATAAGTTTGAGGGGACTGCGATGGCACAGGCTGCTCTGCCGCAGGCGGCGGCACACGGGCACGACGACGATAAACACACCAGGCTGCACAACGAAAACCAGAAGCTGGCCATGTGGCTGTACCTGGCTTCCGAAGTGGTCATCTTCTCCATCATGATCGCCGGTTATGCCATTTTCCGCGTGACCAACCCGGACCAGGTGAAAGAAATTCACGGCGAACTGGGCATCGCCCTGGTGACGGCCAACACCTTCCTGCTGCTGATGAGTTCGTGGTCCATGGTGATGGGCCTGCGGGCCATTGAAATGAAAAATCGCCAGGGCTTTTTGCAGTGGATGGGCGCGACGGCCGCCCTGGGCACCATCTTCCTCATCGGCCAGTGGATTGAATACCGCGAACTGGCCCACCTGGAAATTACGCTGGCCGGAATGCACCCGGAATTTTTAGGCTTTGGGATGCGCTTTTATGCCCCCACCGCCTTCCACGGGGCCCATGTGTTCATCGGCGTGCTGTGGTGCCTGCTGGTGATCTGGCGCGGGCTGCGCGGCCGCTACGATAACAATGCCGTCGGCGTGGAATTGTTCGGGCTGTACTGGCATTTCGTGGATGTGGTGTGGATTTTCCTGTTTACGCTCATTTATCTCATTTAAACGGGGGCTGCTATGACTGAAACAGTGACGGGCGCGGCCGACCAGCCGCCGGCGGCCGGCTACCCGCCCAACCACCCGCACAGCGATACCGTGCTGCTGCCGGTGATCGGTACGGTGACGGTGCCCGGTGGCATTTACACCGTCGTCTTTGTCGGCCTGGGCGTGCTCACGCTGATCGAAATTTTCATCGCCGAAGTGTTTAAGGGCGACCCCGGCAACCTGATTAAGATTGTGGGGCTGCTGGGCATCGCCTTCGTGAAATCGCTGCTGGTGGTGATGTTTTACATGCATTTGCGCCAGGATAACCGCCTGTTCCGGCTGGTGCTGGCGCTGCCGATGTTGATTGTGATCCTGTGTTTGCTGTACCTGCTGGCCGTGCCCACCGGTGGCGGCCTGGGCTATTTACCGGCGCAGTAACGCAGCGCCAGCAGCAGCACGATGGCAGGGGCGGCAGCATGTCGCCCCTGTGTTATTCCAGGGCAGAGCAAGGATAGGGCGATGCGAACAGACTTGAACGATCAGGTGGCGCTGGTAACGGGGTCGGCGCACCGGGTGGGCCGGGCCATTGCGCTGGCGCTGGCCCGCGCGGGCGTGCATGTGCTGGTACATTATCACCGTGCCAGCACGGAGGACGTGCGCGACACGCTGCACGAAATTAAATCTTACGGGGTGGATGCTTTCGCGGTATCGGCGGACATCAGCCAGCCGGAGGGCGTGCAGCAGGTGATGGACGCGCTGCGCGAGCAGTTCGGGCGGGTGAATATTCTGGTCAACAGTGCGTCGGTGTTTCCGCAGGGGCCGCTGCTGGATGTGTCACTGGCGAGCTGGGATTTAACCATGCACGTCAATTTGCGGGCCCCCTTTTTGTTCACGCAGCAGGCCGCCCGCCTCATGCAGCAGAACACGCCGCCCGGCGGGGTGATCGTGAATATTGTGGATCGCGGGGCCCGGCAGCCCTGGGTGAAACGGCCCGAACACGGCATCAGCAAGGCGGGGCTGTGGATGCTGACGCAGGTGAGCGCCCTCAGCCTGGCACCACACATCCGCGTGAATGCCATTTTGCCGGGCCCCGTGCTGAAGACCAATGACGGCATGACCGATGATGAATGGGCCCGCATGGCCACCCGCCTGCCGCTGCAAATCACCGGCGATGGCGACGACATCGGGCGGGCGGTGGTGTACCTGGCCGGCGAGAGCTTCATCACCGGGGCGCTGCTGGACGTGGATGGTGGCGAACATTTGTAGTGCTGCCGGCCAGTTCGCATGGAATTCGCCTGGTCTGGTGTACAATCAACACGAATAACAGGCCGTTGTATCTTGCAGGAGGGGCAATGTTGCAGGATGAAAGCCTTATCATTAAAACGGTTCGCCAGGTGCAGGCTATTCTGGGCGAAGCGCGGATTGAGCCGCGCACCGGGCGCACCCTGCCCGATCTGGGGCAGGTGCCGGCCGCGCAGCCGGTGGCGGCCCTCATCGACCATACCCTGCTGAAGCCCGATGCCACCGCGCGGCAGATCGAAAAAATCTGTTTTGAGGCGCGGGAATATGGTTTTGCGTCCGTGTGCGTGAACAGCGTGTATGTGCCGCTGGCGGCGGAACTGTTGAAGGGCAGCCCGGTGAAGGTGTGTACGGTGGTGGGCTTCCCCCTGGGGGCGGCGCTGCCCCAGGTGAAAGTGTACGAGGCCGACGAAGCGATCCAGCGCGGGGCCCGCGAGATTGATATGGTGCTTCATGTGGGCGCGGTTAAACATCGTGATCTGGCGGCGCTGCATGAAGACATTGGCGATGTGGCCGTGGCCTGCCATGAGAACAATATCCTCTGCAAAGTCATCATCGAAACCGCGCTGCTGACCGATGAGGAGAAGATCATCGCCTGCCAGGTGGCCCGGATGGCCGGGGCGGACTTTGTGAAGACCAGCACCGGCTTCAACGGCGGCGGGGCCACCCCGGCCGATGTCGCGCTGATGCGGGCGGTGGTGGGGCCGGGGATGGGGGTGAAAGCCTCCGGTGGCGTGCGCGATCTGGCGGCGGCGCAGGCGGTGATTGCGGCCGGGGCCAACCGCATCGGCACCAGCGCCGGCGTGGCCATCGCCCGCCAGGAGCGCGGCGAAGCTGCGGCCGCCGAAAGCGCCGCCTATTAAACCGCCGCCGGCCGCGTGGCAGAAGGGCACACCATGGGAGCAAGGGTTCATGCGTCACTGGCGTAAGGGCTGGCTGCTGCTGCTGCTGGTATGGAGCCTGGGGGTGGCGCAGGCCCAGGAAGCCGACCCCGCCGACCCGGCCGCGTTTAACCGCGACCGCGACTGTGGCGCAGCCGCTGACCTGACCCCGACCCCGGCCGCCCGCGTGGCGCTGATGACCGGCGGTGTGTGGCTGCGCGACCTGGACAGCGGCGAAAATTTTCGCCTGGAGACGGCCGGGGCCGTCGTCGCGCTGGACTGGTCGCCGGATGGGAGCCGCCTGGCGCTGACGCTGGCCGCCGACCCGCTGAACAACGGTTATGACCTGGCGCTGACCGATGGCACCGGCAGCACCGTCACCACACCCGTGGTCGGAACGCTGCTGCCGGGCGTGCTGGCCTGGTCGCCGGGGGGCGGCTGCCTGTTGTACGGGCAGCAGACCGCGGCCGGCGCTGCCCTGGTGCTGAGCAGCGCGGAGGGCAGCGACTCGCCAACCGTAACCGTGGCCACGGTGTCGCCGGGGCGCAGCTTCACCGGGCTGGCCTGGTCGCCGGATGGCACGCGCCTGGCGCGGGTGGAACAGGATGCCGCCACCGGCGCAGGCACCCTCATCATCAGCGGCGCGGGCGAAACGCGCCTGTATCAGGACACCTCGGACGGCACAGCCACGCAGTACCGCGCCCCGGTCTGGTCGCCGGATGGCACGCGGCTGGCCTTTTTAGCCGCCCCGCGCCAGCAGGACAGCTACCGCAGCTTTAACGCCTATGTGCTGAATCTGGCCGAGGATACTCTCGTCCGGCTCAGCCGCAGCGGGCGCGTCACCGGCTATGCCTGGTCGCCGGGCAGCCGCCAACTGGCGCTGGTGGATGCCGGCCGGCTGGTGTTCATCAACAGCGATGGCAGCGAGCGCCGCGAAACCGGCGTGGCGGCCCACGCGGGCATCGCCTGGCTGCGCGATGGCGCTCAGCTCATCTTCGCCGGTGCCAGCCAGGTGCGCCGCCAGCCCGGCTGGTATCTGTACAGCCTCGCGGAGGGGCTGCGTTACCCGCTGGTGGATATTCCCGTGCCCCCGCCGGCCCTCACCGGCACCTATGCCGTCGCGCTCACGCCGGCCGTGGGCGGTTTGACCCTGGCCACGCGCACCCCGGAACCGCTGCCGGCCGCCGTGCTGCGCCTGCCGTTCGGGCTGGCGGCCCTCACGCCGGATAATGCCGCCGGCCTGCAACCGCTGGCCGTTGTCGCCGGCCGCCTCAGCCCGGATTTCACCACCCGCGTGGCCTTCGATGCCGCCGGCACGCTGCAACTGCTGAACAGCCGCACCGGCGAAGTGCTGCTGGAACGCGAGCAGGTGCCGCCGCAGACCGGCATCCAGTACAGCCCGGACGGGCGCACGGTGGCGCTGGTGGGCCCCGGCAGCGCCGGCCCGCCCTTCTTTGTGCTGTGGGATGTCCGCAGCCGCCGCGTCCTCATCAACGCCCGGCGTAATTTTGTGCCCTATCACACCCCGGCCGTGTTCAGCGCCGATGGCGGCCGGCTGGTGGTGCCGGCCATGAGCATCTGGGATACCGGCACGCGCCGCGTGGTCAATGAGCGCAGCACGCGCCAGGCCTATGCCGCCCTCAGCGCCGACGGGCAGCAGGTGGCGCTGCTGGCCGGCGCGGAAATTTTCCTCATGCCGGTGGACGATCTGCGGCGCATGGATACCGAAGCCCTGCTGAACCCGCCGGACGCGGCCCCGGCCCATCTGTACGGTCAGCAGCCCTATACCGCCCTGGCCTACAGCCCGGATGGCGTAACGCTGGCCGCCGGCCGCATGGATGGCAGCGTGGATGTGTGGTCGGTGGTGGCGGGCACCCTGCGGGCCGTGCTGACGGTGCCCGGCGTGCGCGGCTACGTCAGCGGGCTGGCCTTCAACAGCGATGGCCGGCTGCTGGCCGTCGCTACGGCCGGCTATACCGGGGCCCAGCCGGATGCGACCAGCGTGTGGGATATGACCAATTTCACCACCCAGATCACCCTGGCGGATGGCGACCAGGTGCAGTTTAGCCACGATGACCGCGTGCTGCTGGTGAGCGATGGCGTGGCCACGCGCCTCTATTCCCGTGCGCCCGACCCGGAGGCCCCGCCGCGCTGTACCCTGGTGGCGCTGCGTAACGGCAACATCCGCGAATCGGCCAGTACCGGCGTGGCCGTGGTGGGCCGGGTACGCGCCGGCGATGTGCTGGAAGCGGACAGCGTGCGCCGGCGAGACAATGGCCGCCTCTGGTATCATCTGGTCAGCGAAGGCTGGATTCGTGCTGACCTGGTGGAAGCCGCGCCCGAATGTGCTGATTTGCCGGAGAAAGACCCATGACGCTGGATTTTCGTCTGGCCACGGTGGACGATGCGCCGCTGCTGGCCCATATGAATCAGCAGTTGATTGTGGATGAAGCCAGCCGCAACCCGATGACCCTGGCGCAGCTTGAGGAGCGCATGGCCCGCTGGCTGGCCGGCGAGTATCAGGCGGTGCTGTTTTTTAAAGAGGGGCAGGTGGTGGGCTACCTGCTCTTTCGCCCCTCGCGGGATGAGTATTACCCCTACCAGCCCAATATGTATATTCGCCAGTTCTTCATTGAGCGCAGTTTTCGGCGGCGCGGCATCGGCCAGGTGGCCTTTGAGATGGCCGCGGCCCGCGTGTTCCCGCCGCACAGCACCCTGGCGCTGGATGTGCTGGAGACGAACCCCGAAGCCCGCCAGTTCTGGCTGAAACTGGGCTTTGAGGTGTATGCCACCGCGCTGCGCCGCCTGCCGCCGGAATGACGGGGGCGCTTAATCGGTCTTGAGCGCGATCACCGGTTGCAGGCGGGCCGCCCGCAGCGCCGGGTAAAAGCCCGCGCCCATGCCCACCAGCAGCGCCAGCCCCAGGGCGAACAGCACCAGTTCCGGCGGGATGATGACCAGCTCGCCCTGGAGCATGTTGGGGTCAATCGGCAGGAACATCATGCCGCCGGGCTGGGCCGGGGCACCGGCCACCGCCTGGTTGATGGCCTGTTGCAGCAGCAGCGCCACCGCCACCCCGCCCGCGCCGCCGGCCAGCCCCACCATGCCCGCTTCCAGCAGGAACACCGTCAAAATATGGCTGTCGGCCGCGCCCACTGCTTTCATCAGGCCGATCTCGCGGGTGCGTTCCAGGATGGCCATGGTCATGGTATTGGCCACGCCGAAGGCCGCCACCAGCAGCGCCACCCCCCCCACGCCGCCCAGCATCAGCCGCATGGTGGTAAAGAAGCCGTTAAGCTGGTTGAGGAAGTCGCCCATGCCGCCGGTGCTGTAGCCCATCTCGCGCAGCGTTTCGGAGACGGCATTGGTCACTTCGCGGCTGGCGGTGCGGATGGTGATGCTGTCGTACTGGAAGGTTTTCCAGTCGGTGGGGGTGCCGCGCCCCCATTCATTCAGCGCCAGCACCTGCTTCAGCGGCAGAAAACACTGGTAATCCAGCGCGGTGCCGGCCGCGATCAGCCCGCGCATGGTGATGGGCAGGCGGCGCGTGCCGTCCATCCCGCTGATCTCCAGGCGAATCTTTTCGGCCATCAAGTCCACCGTCACCGGCTCATAGGTTTCGGTGTTTTCCGGGTTGTAGAAACTGGTGGCCACCACCGCGCCGCACAGCATTTCATTCTCACCGAGGGCCGCCTCGCCCTGCTCCATGTTCAGCGCCATGTAGGGCAGCAGCGCCGGGTCCAGCCCCATGATGGAGGCAAAGCCATTGTAGCGGCCCACGATGAACATGCCGCCGGTTTGCAGACTCGCGGTGGGGATGACGGCCGTCACGCCGGGGATGCGGTAAAAGGCCCGCACCGCGTCATTGTTCAGCACCGGCAGGCTGGCCGGGGCACCGTCTGCGCCGGGGGGCGCGGGCATCATGCCGCCCTGGTACACCTGAATTTCGGTGAGGGCGCTGCTGCTGCCGATGCCGGCTTCGGCGGCCCGTTGCAGCCCAATGGTGAGCGCAATGAGCAAAATGACCGCGGCCGTGCCCACCAGCACCCCGCCGGCGGTCATGGCCAGGCGGGCCCGCGCCCGCAGCAAATTTCCCAGCGCCAGTTGAAACAATTCTCCGAACACGGTTGCTCCCCGTTCTCTGCTGTGGCGGCTATGGCCGGCTTATGACCCCAGGCCCAGCAGCGCCAGCAGCAGCCGGCCGGCATCAAAGGGCGGCGGTGCGGCCGGGGTTTCGGCCGGCGGCGGGGTTTCCACGGGCGGCAGTGCCTCCGGCGGCGGCAGCGCCAGGGCCGCGCTCTCGTAGCTCTGCGTCAACTGCCGCACCTGGTTCAGATCATCCAGGTAGCTGAGCGTGAGCGTGACGGTGAACGGCCCTTCGGCCTGTGCCAGCACGGTCGCGGTCAGATCCAGCGCGTCATCCGGCGCGAGATTGCCGGGCACCCCGGTCGCGCCATCCAGCACGTCGGCGGCATCCGCGGTGATGGTGTAGCCGGTGAGGCGCACGGTGGCCCCGCCGATATTTTGCACGTTGAGGGCCAGCGGCAGCGGCTCACCGACGTTGACGGTGGGCGGCAGCGGCGCGGCCGGGCTAAATTGCAGGCGCGGCACCGTGACCACGGCCAGGCTGGCGTTGACGGTGGTCTGGACGGGGTTATTTTGCGCGTCCTGGTAGCGCAGCGTCACCGGCAGCAGGTATACCCCGCTGCGTACCGTGCCATTCACCATAAAATCCTGCGTTAGCGCCAGCGCTGCGCCGGCTGCCAGGGTGCCGGCGAACAGGGTGCCGCCGCTGCCCATGGGCGCGAACAGGCTGCCGGGGTTGCTGGTGCTGCCGCTGCCCCCGCTGCCGCTGCCGGTACCGCTGCCCCCATCACCGCCGGGCGGGGCGGCCGTTTCCACCGTGCCAAACGTGACCAGCACTTCCTGCGCGGCGGCACCGCCCACGTTCTCCAGCGTAAAATCCAGCGTAAAGCGCTGGCCGGGGTTCAGCGCGTCGTCGCTGCCGGTGCTGTAATCAGACAGCAGCAGCAGCGGGCGCTCCGTCACCGGCGCGTCAATTTGCACGCTGATGAGGCTGTCCACGGTTTTCGTCTCGCCATTGTCCAAATAGCTGAGCGTCATGGGCTGCGGCTGAATGCCGGCTTTGGCATCCTGGCGCACCACCAGCGCCATTTCGACGACGGTGGTCGCGCCGGGGGCCAGGTCGCCCACGCTCACGCTGTCTCCCCCGAAGCCGGGCAGCAGCACGCCATCCTTGCCGCTGCGGACGATAACCCCGCTGGCGGTTTCGGTGCCGGTGTTGGTGATTTGCAGGGCCAGCGTCAGCGTGCCCCCCGGCGCAGCCGACAGCGGCAGCGTGCGATAGCGCAGGATGGCCGGCTGAATGCTGCGCGTTTGCGCGGCCACGGTCACGGTGAGGTTGATGGTGGCGGTATAGACCTCGCCGGCGAAATCGCGGTAGGCCAGCGTCACCGGGACGCTGTTGGGGCCGGCGGGGGCATCCAGCGCCGCCTGCACCGGCAGGGAGACGGCGGCCACGCCGCCGGGGGCAATGTCGGGCAGCACCGCGCCGCCCTGGCCGCCGGCGGGCAGGAATTTGCTGCCGGTCGCCAGCGCCACAGACACCCCCTGGGCGGCCCGGCTGCCCAGATTGACCACCTCAAAATTGAGGCGCAGCGTTTCGCCGGCCGCGATGCTGGCGGCCGAGGTGCTGAAATTGCGCGTCGTCAGCACCGGCCGCCCCGGCACGATGGTCGGCGGCGGCAGGGTGGGAATATCGGTGGGCGGCGGCGCGGCCGTCGGCGGCGGCACCGGCGTATCGGTCGGCACGAGCGTTGGCGTGGGCGTGGGGGTGGGCGTGGGCGCGAGCAGCGTCAGCGGGGCGGGCGCGGTGGCCGTGCCATGCACCGGGTCGCTCAGTTCCACCGGGTATACCCCGGCCGGCAGTCCGGCCGGCAGGTCGATCAGCAGCGCCCCGCTGTTGACAAACGTCGTCGTCACCAGGCCGGCACCCACCAGGCGGACAGTGGTGGCCGGGGTAAAATTCGCGCCGAAGATGGTAATGCGCGGCGGCTGTGCCTGGGGCACGCTGGCCGGCTCCACCCGCGTAATGCTGAGGGCCGGCGGCGCCTGGGGCACGCTGGCCGGCTCCACCCGCGTAATGCTGAGGGCCGGCGGCGGCTGCGCCGGGAGCTGCTGCGGCACCTCCGCCGGGGCTTCCTGCGGGGTGTCCTGCGCCAGCGTTTGCAGCACCAGCAGCAGCGCCAGCAAAATGAGTAGCACCATAACCCGAAGTTTCATACCGATCGTTCCTGTGCAGTGTCGGCGGCGATGCGCCCGTCTTTGAGTTGAATCACCCGGTCGGCATAGGCGGCAATGTGTGCATCATGCGTGACGATGAGGATGGTTTTCCCCTGGCGGTCGCACAGATGGCGCAGCAATTGCATAACCAGGGTGCCGGTTTCGCTGTCCAGCGCCCCGGTTGGCTCATCGCCCATGATGATGGCGGGCTGGTTGAACAGCGCCCGCGCGATGGCCACGCGCTGCATTTGCCCGCCGGAAAGCTGTGCCGGGCGGTGCGTCAGGCGGCTGCCCAGTCCCAGTTTTTCCAGCAGGCGGCGGGCGCGGTCTTCGCGCGTCTCGCGGTCAATGCCGGCGAACACCCCCGGCAGGGCGGCATTTTCCAGCACGGTCAGCGTGGGCACCAGGTGATAGGCCTGGAAGATGAAGCCCACCGCTTCGCGCCGGAACTGCGCCAGGCTGTCGTTGGACAGGCGCGCCAGGTCATGGCCGGCGACGTGAATATCCCCCGCCGTCGGCCGATCCAGCCCGCCGAGCAAATACATGAGCGTGCTTTTGCCGCTGCCGCTGGGCCCCATGATGGCCACAAACTGCCCGGCCGGGATGGTGAGATCAATGTGGCGCAAAATCCGCAGCGGGCGGCCGCCCTGCTGAAAATCCTTGACCAGGTTCGCCGTCTGAATGATGGTCTTCATGGCTGTG
>JALOOI010000283.1 GCA_025454495.1 Anaerolineae bacterium | reverse complement strand
TGGCTCTTTAACACCCTCACCCGTTATAAAGCGATTGTTTCCGGCGGGGCCGGCGATGGCGGGGTGGATGTCAAAATCTTTAATCGTGATGAGCAGCTCATCGGCATCGTACAGTGCAAACGCTATCAGCCGGATCGGGCCCTGCCGCCGGCCCACCTGCGGGAGCTGAACACGGTCAAACAGCAGCATCAGGTGCAGTATGCCTGGCTGGCCACCACCGCCCGCTTCTCCGAAGACACCCGCCGCGAAGCCCGCCGGCTGAATATTCATCTGCTGGATGGTGCCCGCCTGCATCGTATGCAAAAAGAAGCCCGCGCCAGGGCCCGCACCCACGGCACCCGCCCGGCCTGATGGCATTCTCCGGTTCCCCCGCCTTACAAAGCACATTATAATGATTGCCTGGGTTCACCCGTTACACCGCCCGGCGGCAGAGGTGACTATGGCAGGCATCACCGGCAATCGTTATGAAATCATCCGCCAGATTGGCGCGGGGGGCATGGGGGCGGTGTGGCTGGTGTATGATCGCCTGCGCCAGCAGTCCGTTGCGCTCAAGCAGGTGCTGCTCCCGGACGACGATCAGCGGCTGGCCATCACGCGGGAATTTCGCACGCTCTCCACCCTGCGCCACCCCAACATCGTCAGCGTGCTGGATTATGGCGTGCACGACGGCCAGCCCTATTTTACGCTGGAATACCTGCCGGACGCGCAGCCCCTTCAGCCCGGTGCCGGCCACGACCTGGCGCTGTTTTTGCCGGTGCTCCAGGCGATTGGCTATTTACACCGCCGCGGCATCCTCCACCGTGATCTGAAACCGGCCAATGTGCTGGTCACGCCCGCCGGCCAGGTCAAAGTGCTGGATTTTGGGCTGGCCCAGGATACCCGTTCCGCCCTGAATGACGAAACGGCCCTCAGCGGCACGCTGAAATACATGGCCCCGGAATTGTTCCACGGCGAACCCGCCAGCGCCGGCAGCGATTTATGGTCGGTGGGGGTGATGCTGTGCGAAATGCTGGCCGGCCACCTGCCCTATACCGCCACCGAAGCCACCAGCCTCATCATGGCCCTGCTCACGCAGCCGCCCAACCTGGCCGGCGTGCCCGCCGCGCTGGTGCCGGTGCTGGAGCGCCTGCTGGCCCGCGACCCGGACGAGCGCTACCCCGGCGCGATGACCGCCCTGCGTGACCTGTGCGCCGCCGCCGGCATCGACCTGCCGGCCGAATCCCGCGAGCAGCGCGAGAGCTTCCTGCAATCGGCGGCCTTCGTGGGCCGCGAAACCGAATACCAGCGCCTGGCGGACGCGCTGAAGACCGCCGCCGCCGGCACCGCGCAGTTCTGGCTGCTGGGCGGCGAGGCCGGCGCGGGCAAAAGCCGCCTGCTGGACGAACTGCGTACCCGCGCCCTGGTCGATGGTTTCGTGGTGCTCAACGGCCAGGCAGTGGAAGGCGGCGGGCTGCCCTTCCAGCTCTGGCGCGATCTGGCCCGCCGCCTCATCTTCGGCCCCCCCATGCCCGATCTCACCGCCAGCGTGCTGAAAGAGATCGTGCCGGATATTGGCCGCCTGCTCCAGCGCGACGTAGCCGATGCCCCGCCGCTGGAACCCCGCGCCAGCCTGGACCGGCTCATCGCCGCGCTGCTGGAACGGCTGGCCCTGCTGAATGCGCCGGTGCTGGTCATCCTGGAGGATTTGCACTGGGATATCAACAGCCTGCGCCTCATTCGCCTCATTCAGCGGCGGCTGGCCGGCCTTAAAGACCTGCGGCTGATGGTGGTTGGCTCCTACCGCAGCGAAGAAAAGCCGGATTTGCCGCAGGAACTGCCCGAATTTAGCGTGCTGAGCATTGACCGGCTGACGCAGGCGGCCATCGCTGCCCTCAGCGCGTCCATGCTGGGCCCGGAGCAGGCCACCCCGCGCCTGGTCAGCCGCCTGGCGCAGGAGACGGAAGGCAACGCGCTGTTCATGGTGGAGGTGATACGGGCGCTGGCGGAAGAAGCCGGCCGCCTGGACGACATCACCGACGACTCGCTGCCGCAGCGCATTCTGGCCGGGGGCATGGTGGCCGTGCTGCGCCGCCGCCTGGCGCGGGTGCCCGCCGACGCGCTGCCCACCCTGCGGCTGGCGGCCGTCATCGGCCGCATTATTGACCGCGCCATCCTCCAGGCGGCCGGTGTCACCGACATGGAGGCCTGGTTGCAGGCCTGCGCCGAAGCGGCCGTGCTGGAAGTGCAGCAGGACGAATGGCGCTTTAGCCATGACCGGCTGCGCGAAGTGCTGCTGCTGGATTTGCCGGATGTGGGGCCGCTGCACGAACGGGCCGCGCTGGCCATCGAAGCCGCCCACCCGCACAACCCGGCCTACGCCGGGGCGCTGGCCCAGCACTGGCGCATGGCCGGCCAGCCGCAGCGCGAAATGCCCTGCCTGCTCCAGCATGTGGCCGCGCTCATCGAACAGCGCGACGAATACGAACAGGCCGATACCTTCATTCAGCGCGGGCTGGCGCTGAACATGCCGCAGCACCTGGCGGAACTGCGCCTGTGGCAGGGCGCAGTGGCCCAGGCACGCTCAGACTATCCCGCGGCCCTGCAGGCCTTCACCGAAGGGCTGGCCGCGAACCCGGCCCCGCACACCGAAGCCACCCTGCTCAACCGGGCGGCCACCGTGTGCTTTAGCGTCAGCCGTTATGATGAAGCCACCGATTATGCCCGCCGGGCCCATGCCACCGCCACCACCCTGGGCGATGCCCGCAACCTGTGGCGCAGCCTGGCCACCCGCGGCAATATCCTGCTGGATCAGAGCGATCATGACCTGGCGCAGGGCTATTTTGAGGATACGCTGCGAATCGCCCGCGGCGCGGAGGACTGGCGCGGGGTGTGCCAGGCGCTCATCGGACTGGGCAATACGGCCTATCAGACGAGCCGGCGCGAACCGGCCAGGGCCTATTATCTTCAGGCCATCACCATGGCCCGCCAGATCGGTGAACGGCAGACGCTGGCCGTGGCCCTGAACAACCTGGGCACGCTGGCCACCTGGGATAACGATTTAGACACGGCCGAAAGCTATTATCAGGAGAGCCTGCGCCTGCGGCGCGAACTGGGCCAGCCGGCGGCCATCGCCTACAGCCTGCAATCGCTGGGGTCGCTGGCCGTACAGCGGGCCGATTATGCCACGGCCAGCGCCCTCAAAGAAGAAGCGCTCAGCATTCAGCAGCAAATCGGCGACCGCTGGGGCGCGGCCGTGACCATGCTCAGCCTGGCCGGCCAGTACAGAGCCCAGGGCGCGTATGACACCGCCCTGTCCTATCATCAGCAAAGCCTGGCGATTGTGCTGGAACTGGGGGCGGAGGATGTGGCGCTGTACAACTATGGCGGGCTGGTCATCGTCCAGCATCACTTAAACAACCCGGCCGCGGCCCGCCAGGCGCTGGTGGACATTGTGCGGCTGGCGGAACGGCTGGATGTGGCGCACGGGCAGGCGATGGCCATCTTCTGCGCGGCCCGCCTGTTCTATCACGAAGCGCGGGCGGCTGCGTGGATTGGCCTGCTGGATGCCAGCGACGATGCCACGATGATACGGCAGACGGACGACTATCCCACCCTGCGGACGGACAGCGCCGCGGCCCTGGGCGCAGCCGCCTTTGCGGCCGGGCTGGCCGACGGTGCGGCGCTGTCGCTGCGGGGGGTGGTGGCGGCGCTGGCCAAAGAACTGCGCCCGCCCGCGGCCTGAAGCCCTCACCCGGCAAAATCGCCGCCGATAGCGTGCCCCAGGTGCGACACGGTCATCCGGGCGCGGTCGGCAATTTCGTACACCCGGCCGGCATAACACACCAGAATCCGGTCGCTGTACGTCACCAGCTCATCCAGATCGGCCGAGCTGAACAGCAGCGCGGCCCCGGCGGCGCATTTGGCCACGAGCTGCTGCCAGATCCACGCCGCGGAATCCACATCCAGCCCGCGCGTGGGCTGCTCCAGCAGCATCACCGCCGGCCGTTCCGGCAGCATGGCCATCAACACCCGCTGCTGGTTGCCGCCGGAGAGCGCCTCAATCGGGTCATCCGCCGCGCCACGAATATCATAATGCTGAATGCGCTCACGGGTGACCTGGCGGGCCGGCTGCCCGCGCAGCCGCCAGCCGCGCTGCTGCGCCAGCATAAAATGCTCCGTCAGCGTTAGCCCGGCGATGAGGCCTTCCTCCAGCCGGCCGGCCGCGCCAAAAATCACCCCCTGGGCCATAAAGTCACGATAAGTGCGGCCGTTCATGGTCAGGTCGCGCAGGCGCACGCTGCCGCCGCGCAGCGGCACCAGCCCGGCGCAGGCCCGCATCAGCAGTTCCTGGCCGCTGCCATCCAGCCCCGCCAGCCCGATCACCTCCCCCGCCCGCACCTGAAGCGTGACCGGGGCCATGGGCAGCCGGTCATCGGCGGGGGCCGCCTGGCGCAGTTCCAGCACCACCGGCGCGGCGCTCAGGTCTTTATGGTCGCGGGCCGGCAGGGCCAGCGCCTGCCCGAACATGAGCGCGACCAGTTCCTGGCGCGTGGCCGGCAGCGCCCGCGCCCCCACCACCGCCCCGGCCCGCAGCACCACCACCTCATGGCACAGCGCCAGCACATCTTCCAGCTTGTGGCTCACCAGCAGGATGGTCATACCTTCGGCGGCCAGGCCGCGCAGCGTGTTGAACAGCATCTCTTTCTGGTCAGCCGAAATGCCGGTGGTGGGTTCATCCAGAATGAGCGCCCGAATGCCCGCCGCCAGCAGCCGGATGATCTCCATTTGCTGGCGCTGCGCGATGCTCA
>JALOOI010000282.1 GCA_025454495.1 Anaerolineae bacterium | reverse complement strand
CAGCCGTCCGCCGCCACGAACCAGATTTCGATCTCGTGGGGGCGGCCGCTTTTCCAGCCGGTGGTGGTCAGGTACAAAAAAGTTTCCTCGCTCATGGCAGTACAGCCGCCGGCTTTATTCCGGCCCGGCGTTTTCGCGGACCAGGGTCATCGTCCCCGGGTTACACCCCGGCGATGACCAGCGGCCGCTGAGCGTATCGCCGTTGAGGGTGAGCGTGGCGTTCTTAAAACACCAGCGCCAGTCCGGGGACAGCCCGCTTTCCAGCAGCCCGGTTTCGGTGTAGTGCAGGGTATCGCCGTCACGGTAGCCGGTGAGGGACATCACGCCGTACTCGGTGCTGTCGCCGGTGACGTTCACCCGCGCCGTCCCGCTAATCTGATCGCCATCCTGGGTGAAGGTCACGCGCAGGTCATAATAGCTGCTCAGGGCCCCCGGCTGCTGATAGATCATGCCATACCAGGCCCCGGCCAGGTTGACCGTATCCTGGGCAGGTCTGGGCAGCAGGGTATAGGCCAGCACCGCCAGCACCGCGGCCAGCAGCAGGGCGTTCAGCCCCTGGCGCAGGCGGGCGGCCAGGGTGGGCGGCAGCCCCTTCTTCTTCCTGGCGACATAAAACACAGATGAACGTCTCACCGGCTGTTCGTGATCCACAGGAAATATTCTCCTCACCCGTCGCGTCTTTGTTGCATCGTCACTGCGTTTACAGTGTACCGGAAATTCGGCCGTTTTGCCTGACGATTGGGGTATTATTCCATGACCACACACCTGCACGAAGTCATTTCGCGCCCGACGCTGGAGACGTTGCAGCAGCACGTCAGCATTCGGCGCTATTTGCCCGCGCCCATCGCGCAGCCGCTGCTGGATGACCTGCTGAACGCGGCGCGGCGCTCGCCCACATCGTCCAACATGCAGGCCTACAGCCTGGTGGTGGTGCAGGCAGCGGAAACCCGCCAGCGCCTGGCCGCCCTGGCCGGCGACCAGAAACATATCGAACAGTGCCCGGTGTTCGTGGCCATCTGCGCCGATGTGGCGCGGCTGCACCTGGCGGCCGGGATGCACGGCACCACGCTGGCGCAAAACCTGGAAAATTCGATGGTGGCGGTGGTGGATGCGGCGCTGGCGGGCATGTCGCTGGCCACAGCCGCCGAATCGGTGGGGCTGGGCACGGTGATGATCGGCGCGATGCGTAATCACCCGGTGGAAGTGGCGGAACTGCTGGGCCTGCCGGCCGGCGTGTTCGTGGTGTACGGGCTGTGCCTGGGCTATTATGAGCCGGAGCGCAAACCGGCGCAAAAGCCGCGCCTGCCGGCCGCGCTCATCATCCACCACGAGCGTTACCAGCCCGCCGACCCGGCCGCGCTGGCCGCCCACGATGCCGAACTGGCCGCGCATTATCGCAGTGAAGGGCGCACCACGCCGGATGCCGCCTGGACGGGCGTGATCGCCGAGAAATTTAGCCGGCCGCAGCGCCCCCACCTGCGGGCCCTGCTGGAAAAACTGGGCTTCCGCTTCGATTAGCCCGCCTCAGCGCCCGGCCATCTTCGCCAGCAGCGCCAGCGTCATTTGCACATCGCCCAGCGCATCATGGGCATTTTCGACCTTGATGCGCTGCTGCGTGCAGGCCTCGGACAGTTTATACCAGCGGTAGCTGCGTTTCTTCAGGTCAAACTGGCCCCGGTAGCGGGCATAGGCCAGCATGGCACAGTGGCGCACGCCGGTATGCAAATTCGGCAGGCGGTACAGGGCGGTGGTCTGCGCCAGCATTCGCCAGTCAAACGCCATGTTGTAGGCCACCAGCGTTTGCCCGGCCAGCAGCGCCGAGAGACGCACATAGAATTCCGTGAAGGGCAGCGCCTCGCGCAGGCGTTCATTGGTGATGCCATGTACGGCAATCACGGCCGGCAGCAGCGGGCGGGTGGGCTTCACCAGCGTGTTCAGGACGGTGCTGCCATACTTGTCCACAATGCCAATCTGCACGATTTCATCCAGCTTGCCCACGCCGCTGGTTTCGGTATCCAGCACATAAAAATTATCCAGCCGGAACAGGCTTTGCGCCCACTCCTGCACCTGTTCTTTATCACGGGGATTATAATGCCCGGCCATGCTGCCCGTCCTGGTGGCTGTTTTTGCCCTTCAGTATAGCATAGCTGCGCCCCAGGCTAAATTTGTGTTAAGAGCGTGCCGTAATCGCGCCAGACACGTTACAATCCGCGCCAGCATTGCACAACAACCGGGGAGAAGGTGTGTTATGGCAGCAATCGCGGCAGCGCCAGGGTTGGCCGGGCCGGTGGATGAACCCACCTATAAGCGCCGGGTACGTTCCTGGATTTTTTACGACTGGGCCAACAGCGCTTTTGTGACCACCATCACCGCCGCGCTGCTGCCGGTCTATTTCAGCAGCGTCGCCGGCTCCACCCTGCCTTCGGCTGCCACGGCCACCGCCTACTGGGGGCTGACGCTGAGCATCTCGCTGCTCATCAGCGCCGTGATATCGCCGCTGCTGGGCACCATTTCCGATGTCACGCGCAGCAAAAAGCGTTTTCTGGGCGTATTCACCGGCATTGGCGTAAGCGCCACCGCCGCCCTGGTGCTGGTCAGCACCGGCGACTGGGTGCTGGCGGCGCTGCTGGCCATCATCGGGCGCATCGGGCTGAACGGGGCGCTGGTCTTTTACGACTCGCTGCTGCCGCATGTGGCCCGGCCGGAAGACCGGGACAGTGTGTCGGCCCGCGGCTATGCCATGGGCTACCTGGGCGGGGGCCTGTTGCTGGCCATCAACGTGGCCATGTTCCTGTTCATCCCGGACGACATCCCCGGTTTTGAAAATGCCGGCGTGCGGCTGGCTTTCGTCACGGTGGCCATCTGGTGGGCGGTGTTCGCGCTGCCGCTGTTCCGCCAGGTGCCCGAACCCCCCTCGGCGGAACTGGTGCTGCGCCCCGGCGAAACCGTGGTGGGGGTCAGTTTTCAGCGCCTGCGCGATACCTTCGCCCATTTGCGCCGCTACCGTGATCTGTTCCTGTACCTCATCGCCTATCTCATCTACAACGATGGCATCGGCACCATCATCAACCTGGCGGCGGCCTACGGCAGCGAACTGGGCTTCGCCGCCACTGAATTGATCCTGGCGCTGCTGCTGGTGCAGTTTGTGGGCATTCCCTTCAGCCTGGTGTTCGGCCGCCTGCCGAATAAAAATGAGCCGCGCCGGCCCTATTTTCTGGCGTTCATCCTCTTTAACGCTGTCACGCTGCCGGTGGTGGGCATCGCCGGGGCGCAGCTTTTGCCACTGACGATCACCGGGCAGCAGCCCGCGCCCTATGCCACCACGGCCGATTTTCGCGGTCAGGGGGTGTATGGCGCAGCGCCCGCCTCCGGTGAGGCCACCGCGCTCACCTTCAGCGGTGCCTGGCAAAACAACCTCATCCCCGGCGCAGACCTGGCGGGCGAGGGTGTGCTGGCGGCGCTGGCCGGCACCCCGGCGGATGAAACCTACGCCGTGACGGACATCCCCGGCGATGCCATCGAACTGGCCCTCAATGGCGCGGTGGTGGAAATTGTGTATGCTGTGGGGCCCAACAACGGCATTATGGCGGTGGAACTGGATGGCGCACCGCTGACGACCACCGTCACCGCCGCGGATGGCACCACCACCGAACAGCCGGTGACGATTGACACCTATTATCCGGTGGTGCGCTACGGCGAAAGCGAAACCCTCACCCTGCCGGCCGCCGGGCAGTATACCCTGCGCCTGGTGAACACCGCCGACCGCAGCGCCGACAGCGCCGGGCAGGTGCTGGCCGTGCGGGAAGTGGCGGTGCTGCCCCCGGCCCGCCAGAGCAGCCTGCCGCTGATCCTGGGGCTGCTGGTGGTGGTGCAGATCATCGGGGCGGGCTTTGCGCTGGTGTTCGGGCGGGCCTTCACCGGGCTGGCCGCCACGCTGGATGCGCGGCGCAGCATTTTGCTCTCGCTCATCATCTACAGCGCCATCGCCATCTGGGGCTTTTTCCTCAACAGCACCATTGAATACTGGTGCCTGGCGTGGATGGTGGCGATTGTGCAGGGCGGCAGCCAGGCGCTCAGCCGCAGCGTGTACGCCTCCATGACTCCGTCGTCCAAAAGTGGCGAATTCTTCGGGCTGTTCAGCATCATGGAGAAATTCGCTTCCATCATTGGCCCGCTGCTGTTCGCGCTGGCCGCGACGGCCTTCGGCAGCAGCCGCCCGGCCATCCTCAGCCTCATCGCCCTGTTCATCATCGGCGGTTTCCTGCTGACGCGGGTGAACATCGAAGCCGGGCAAAAAGCCGCGCTGGAAGAAGATCAGGAGGTCTATCAACCCGCATGAAATACCGGCTGCCGCGCCTGCGCCCCGGCGCTGCGCCGCGCTTCCACCGGGGAGACAGCACCGGCTGCCTGGTGCTGCATGGCTTCATGGCTTCCCCGGCCGAGGTGGGCTGGCTGAGCGATTACCTGGCGCAGAAGCATCATTTTACCGTGTATACGCCGCGCCTGATGGGCCACGGCCTCGCCCCGGAGCATATGGCGCGAATGCGCTGGCAGGACTGGTATGCCCAGGCGCTGGATGGCTATCACCTGCTGCGGGCCCAGTGTGCCACCGTTTACGTGGTGGGCCACTCGATGGGCGGGCTGCTGGCGCTGCTGCTGGCCGGCGCGGAAGCGGTGGAGGCGGTGGTGTGCGCGGCTGCGCCCCTCACGCCGCCTTCGCGCCGGATGCCTTACGCGCACTGGCTGCGGCTGGTGCTGCCCTACACACAGCACCCCACCGCTGCCGACCTC
>JALOOI010000281.1 GCA_025454495.1 Anaerolineae bacterium | reverse complement strand
GTAAACCGGCGGCGCGGCCCCGGCACCACCTTCGCCATTGCCGGGGCGCTGCGCCAGAATACCACGGTAGCGGTGATCGCCCAGGCGTATGATGCCGCCGGCAGCCGCTGGTGGCAGCTTGACGATTTCACCTGGGTGAGCGCTCCGCTGGTCATCGCAAATGGCCGCTGCGAGGCCGTGCCCCTGCGCACTAATAACTGAGATACAGCGCTTGAGGGCGTTTTTTCGTAAAAATCCTTCATACTGTTTCCTGCTGGCTTTTGCTACAATGACAGATGCCATTGATCTACACTGGCAACATCACAGGAGAACCCTCTTTATGAAAGCCTTCTTCAACTGGCTAACGGAGATCTCGCTCCGCTTCCGCTGGATTACGCTGTTGAGCATCGTCGTCATCATGGTGGCGGGTGGTATCGCCGGGACGCGGTTACAACAGGAACTGCTGCCCCCGGTAGAATTTCCACAAACGTTCATCCTGGCGACCGTCTCCGGGATGACCAGTGAGCAAACGCTCAATGTCGTCACCGCCCGGCTGGAAGAAGCCATCGCCAGCGTGCCGGAAATCGTCAATATTTCCTCCACCACCAACGGCGCATTCGGGGCGTTTATTGTCGCCGCCAATGACTTCGGGCTGAATCAGCAGCGGCTGCAAAACCAGATTAAAGCCGCCATTGATACCGTCTGGTTCCCGCAGCGCAGCATCCAGCCCAACGGGCAGGACCCCAAAATGTTCGCGGCCACCCTCATGGCCGACCTGAACCCGGAAACGCTGATTTACATCGGCCATCGCAATCCCACCTTCTTCTTCCAGCTCACGCCGCAGGTGTGGGAAAATTTAGCGCCGACGACCATCGAGACCATCCTGGCCTACCTGGCCAACCAGCGGGCAGATTCCAGCGAACAATCGCTGCTGGAACGCCTGGTGGAGCAGGAAGTGGTGCCGCAGCTTAACGGCATCGCCCAGGTCGCCAGCGTGCAGATCAGCGGCGGGCAGGCCCTGCCCGGTGAAGGCGGCGCGGCCGCCGTGCGCGTGGAAGGCGAGTCGCCGCTGCTGCTGCTTCAGCTCACGCCGGAAGTGTGGCAAATTGCTCAGTCCAAATTGAGCGACCTGGGCAGCCTGGATGAAGCCACCACCACCCGCCTGAGCGCCCTGCCTTTCAGCATCCCCGAAACGGCCCCCGCCCTGCCGGCAAGCTGGCAGATGGATCGCTTCACCACCGCCCAGGATTTGATCGAAATGGGCAATGTGGCGGGTGTGCTGAATACGTTCATGGAGACCGGGGTCATCAAAGGCGCACCGGGGCAAATGAGCGATCTGACCGCCGACGACATCCGCCAGATGCTGGCGATTGATCCGACGATGGTGGAGTATTTTGAAGCCGAACATCTGGTAGCCATGTCGCCGGAAGTGTTCGCCGCCCTGCCCCAGGACTTCATTGATGGGCTGGATGGCTTCACGCGCGATGCGCTGACGGCCAAAGCGCTGGCCGAGAGCCTGACCGGCGCAACCGCTGAACGCGCCCCGGTGAATCTGCCGGGTGCCTGGCGCATTCAGCCGCCGGGCATCCTCACCTTTAGCTTTGCCAGCCTGCCGCTGGCCACTTTCAGCGTGTTCGATACCAGCAGCACTGCTGCCCCGGCCACCGAAACGCCGGCCGAAACCCCGGCCGCCGCGGCGGAAACCGGCGGTGGAACCGCGGCGCTGACGCAGGTCTTCGCCCTGGTGGGCGGGCTGTTCCAGGGCAATGCCGATACCAGCCTGCAACTGGCCGATGCCTGGTCTACCCTGGCGCAGGAACCGCAGTTCGCCGGCCGCCCGCTGCGTACCGCCGATGATGTGCTGGCCCTGGGCGATGGCAGCGCGGCCGCCGTCCTCAACCAGATTAATGACAGCGTGCCGGCAGCTTTCGCGGGCTACGAAGTGCGCCTGTTCGACAGCCTCACCCCGGAGATCATCAATCATTTTGCCGCCCAGGAAGAGGCTTTCTTCACCCGGCTGGAGCCGGCGGTGCTGCTCAAATTCTCCCCGGCCGCGCTGGCCGCCCTGCCCGACACGGTGCTCGCCGGGCTGGACGAAGCCACTGCCGCGCAGGTACGCGCCATCGCCGATGGTTCGCAGCCGCCGGCCGCAGCCGCCCTGGGTGAGCAGTACACCGTCGATATTCCCCCGGCCGACCCGGCCGCCCCGGCGCTGGCCCCCATCTGGACAACAGTAGGCGACCGTCTGGGGGGCATCGAACTGGACAGCGCCGACGATTTCTTCCGCTTCCCGCCGAATTTCGTTTATGCTACCCCGGCCGAGATGATGAATGATCTCATCGTCAATGCCGGCTCCTTTGCGCCGCAAATCTTCGGCCCGCTCACGGTGGACAACATTCAGTACATGCTCACCCGTGACCCGGCTGTATTCGATACGGTCAGTGTGGATGTGCTGGTGCTGCTCGCGCCGGACGTGCAGGCCGCCCTGCCGGAAGCGGTGCGCCAGCGCCTGGCTGAGGGCGAAGTTTTCCGCCCCACCACCCAGGTCACGCGCACCAACGGTGCCTCCAGCCTGCTGGTGACAGTCTTCAAAGAGGGTGATGCCAACACGGTGGAAGCCTACTATGCCGTGAAAGCGCTCATTGACCGCATCAATGCCCAGGACCCGAACATCGAAGTCAGTGTGGCCTTCGAGCAATCCAGCTTCATCGAAAAATCCATCAGCGGGGTGGTCAAAGAAGGCACCCTGGGCGCGGTGTTCGCCATCGTCGTGATCCTGGTCTTCCTCAGCGGCGATAGCTGGAAGCGGCGCGGGCGCTTCATCACCGGCACGGTGATGGCAGCCTTCTTCGCCGCGCTGCTGGCCGGGGTGGTGCTGCTGAACCTGGAGAGCGCCGGCGGCGATGTGGCCGCGGCCTTTGAAATTTCCGATATTTTGATCCGGCTGCTGGCCATCCTGGGCCTGCTGGCCGCGCTGTTCATCATCTTCTTCCCCGGCGGCCTGCCCTACCCCGCCTGGCGCAGCACCCTGGTGATCGCCGTCAGCATTCCGCTGTCGCTGTTCGCCGGGCTGGCGCTGATGTACTGGCTGCCGCCGGCGGTCAACAACCTGCTCAGCCCGCTGGCCGATTCTTCGCCGCTGGTGACGTTCATCCTGCGCCTGTTCCCCGCCAGCCTCACGCTCAATATCATGACGCTCTCCGGGCTGACGGTGGCCATCGGGCGCGTGGTGGATGACTCCATCGTGGTGCTGGAAAATATCTTCCGCCAGATTCAAAGCGGCATCGACAAAAAAGAAGCGATTCTGTCCGGCACCCGCGATGTCTCGGTGGCCATCTTCGCCGCGACCGGCGTGGCCGTGGTGGTGTTCCTGCCCCTGGGGCTGACGGGCGGGCTGATCGGTGAGTTCTTCCTGCCCTTCGGGCTGGCGGTCACTTACGCGCTCATCGCGTCGTTCTTCGTGGCGATTACGGTGGTGCCGGTGCTGGCCTACCTGTTCATCTCCGCCGAAGATGTGCCGCATGAAGAAGAAACGATCCTGGAAAAAACCTACGTCCCGGCGCTGAAAGCGGCCATGTCCAACAATCTCACCCGCGTCGGGGTGATCGTTCTGGCGCTCATCTCCTTCGTGGTCGGGGTCTACCTGTTCAGCCAGCGCCCCTTCGCTTTCATCCCCGCCTTCGGTGAGCCGCAGATCGACATCACGGTGGAACTGCCCTCCGGCACGAAAATTGTGGACACCAATGCCCTGGTAGCGCAAATGGAGACCTATCTCCAGGAAAACATCGCCGAAGATGAGCTGATTACCGTGCGTACCATCATCGGCGGCGGCGGCCTGGGGCTGGAATCGCTGGTGGGTGGCGGTGGCGGCGTGACCGAAAACCGGGCCAATATCGTCGTCGGCATTGAATCGCAGAGTTACCTGGATACTGTGCTGCCAGACATCCGCGCCCGTGCCGAAGCCATCTTTGGCGAAGGCAATGTGATCGTGGCCAAACAAACCCTGGCCAGCGGCGGCGGTTTTGGCGGTTTTGAGCTGTTCGTCACCGGCAACAATCAGGATGAACTGGCCGCGCTGGATGCCCGCATCATCGAAGTCCTCAGCGAGGTGGAAGGGCTGACCAACGTCACCAGCAACCTGTCGCAGGTGGCCGCCGCCGGCGGTGGCGAAGGTGGCTCCATCACCTATCTGCGTACCGACAGCCGCCCGTCCGTCAGCTATACGGCGGAACTGGAGACGGAAAACACCATCGGCGTAACGCAAAACGCCATCGAAGCCATCCGCACCGGGGTCGAACTGCCCGCAGGTGTCACCGTCGGTCAGGGCTTCAACAGCGAATTGCAATCCAGCGGTTTCGTGGGCGTGTTCGTGGCCATGGGCATCGCGGTTCTCATCGTGGTCATTATCCTGGTGTTTGAGTTTGGCTCGCCCATCTACTGGCTGGCAGTCATCCTCAGCATCTCGGTGGCTCCGGTGGGGGCGGCCATCGCGCTGGCGCTCACCGATACGGTTCTGGGCATTTCGGCGCTCATCGGGCTGTTGATGCTGCTGGGGCTGGCCGTCACCAACGCCGTCGTGTTGATTGATCGGGTTGGCTCTAACCGCTACGAGCGCGGCATGGGGCTGTATGAGGCCATCATCGAAGCCGGCGGGCGGCGCGTGCGCCCCATCCTGATGACCGCCGTCGCCACCATCACCGCCCTGCTACCGCTGGCCGTGGGTCTGTCAGAAGGGGCCATCATCGCCGACTCGCTGGGTAAAGTGGTCATCGGCGGCATGATTAGCAGCACCCTGCTGACGCTGATCGTCGTGCCCGCCG
>JALOOI010000076.1 GCA_025454495.1 Anaerolineae bacterium | reverse complement strand
CCGCCGGACATGGCGCAGGTGCTGCACACCCTGGCCGCAGGCGGCTGGTCGGGCTGGCTGACGCTGAGCGCCACCGCCCCCGTCACCGCCACCGAACTGGCCGCCAGCGTGGAGTATGTGCGCCGCAGCGGGCTAAAACTGGCTTAAGTGCAGCCTGCCCGCTGCCCCGGCCGGGCTGGTATAATCACCGCTGTTCAGGCTGATGCTGCACGGGCGGCCGGTGGGCCCGTGGTTGTGGTTGTGATTGTGGTTGAGGAGAACGCCTATGCTGCAAAATTTCCCCCCCGTCAAATGGGCCCTGCATCACCCGCGCCTGGCCGCCTGGCTGGTGCTGGCGACGGGCATGGTAGCCCTGCTGGTGAACGAAGCGCGGGATGTGGGGCTGCAACCTTCCCAGTGGCTCGCGCTGGTGGTGGCCACCGTGCTGGTGGCCGGGCTGTGCATCTGGATCATTAGCTGGGAAGACGAAGACGAAACCACCCCCGCCGATGCCGCCCGGGACGAGAAAAACGCCCCCTCCTGAGCGCTGCGGCCCGGCCAACCCGGTGCCCCCGGCCTGCGCCAGGTATGCGTTTTGTACAGGCACAACGGGCTTTCTTTTGTTACAATTACCCGCAGCGGGGCCCCGGGCCCGGCACGGTCTTTTCTTTTTCTATGGCGCAGCTGCCACCGCCCGCGGTGGCAGCGCTTCGGGCGGCAGCACCCCCGGTCGGACAGGCTCACGGTCACAGCAGGCCACCGTTTATTCAGGAGAGAAACTTTTCATGGCACACAATCCCCCGGTCGATGTCCAGCAGTACGGACAGAGCATCTGGCTCGATTATATCCACCGCAAAGAACTGGAGAGTGGTGAATTTCAGCGCCGCCTGGCGGAAGATGGGGTGATGGGAGTCACGTCCAACCCGGCGATCTTCCAGCAGGCCATCGGCGAGTCCGATATTTATGATCCGGTGATTTCGCGCCTGATGGACCTGGATGCCGAACAGATTTATGAGCACCTGGCCCTGGAGGACATCCAGAACGCCGCCGATCAACTGCGCTCCATTTATGACCGCACGGACGGGCAGGATGGCTATGTGAGCCTGGAAGTGTCGCCCCTGCTGGCGCACAACACCGAAGGCACCCTGGCTGAAGCGCGTCGCCTGTTCCAGGCGGTGAATCGCCCGAATGTGATGATTAAAATTCCCGGCACGCCGGAAGGCCTGCCGGCCATCGAAAGCGCCATCGCCGAAGGCATCAACATCAACATCACGCTGCTGTTCGCCGTCGGCAATTATGAGCAGGTGGCCGAAGCCTACATCAAAGGGCTGGAACGCCGCCACGCGGCCGGGCAGGCGGTGGGCCGGGTGGCTTCGGTGGCCAGCTTCTTCCTCAGCCGCATCGACAGCATGATTGACCGCATCCTGGAGAACAACATTCGTTCCGCCCAGGTGACGGGCGATACCGGGCGCATCGCCGCCAACCGCCGCCTGCTGGGGCAGGCCGCCATCGCCAGCGCCAAACTGGCCTATCGCGCCTTCCAGCGGCTGTTTGGCAGCGCCCGCTTTAAGGCCCTCCAGGCGGCCGGGGCCCGGGTGCAGCGCCCGCTGTGGGCCTCCACCGGCACCAAAAACCCCGCCTACCCGGATACGCGCTATGTCGATCTGTTGATCGGGCCCGATACGGTGAACACCCTGCCGCCCAAAACCCTGGCCGCCTTCAAAGATCATGGCACCGCCGCCGAAACCATCACCCGCAATCTGGACGATATGCTGCCGCCGGAAGAAGTGATCGACAAACTGGCAGAAGTGGGCATCGACATTGACCAGATCGCCGCCCGCCTGCAAAGCGACGGCGTAGAATTGTTCGTGGATGCCTTCGATAAGCTCATTTCGCAGGTCTACGCCAAACGCACCATTTTGAAGACCGGCGTATTCGCCCGGCTGAACATCGCCACCGGCATCTTTGCCGAAGCCTTTGACCGCACGGTGGACGAACTGGATCGTAAGCTGACGGCGCGCCGCCTGTGGAGCAAGGATGGCAGCCTGTGGAAGGAACATGGACCCACCATCGCCAAAATTGTGAACCGCCTGGGCTGGCTGGATGTGCAAAAAACCATTGATCTGGGGCGGCTGAAGGCGTTGCAGGCAGCCGTGCGAGACAGCGCCGTGCAGCAGGTGGTGCTGCTGGGCATGGGCGGCAGCAGCCTGGCCCCGGAAGTGATGTATAAAACCTTCGGCCGGCAGCCGGGCTTCCCGGAACTGCTGGTGCTGGACAGCACCGACCCCGCCCGCATCAGCGCCGTTGAAAAAGCCGTGTCGCTGCCGCACACGCTGTTCATCGTGGCCAGCAAATCCGGCACCACGGTCGAAACCGATTCGTTCTTCCGCTATTTCTGGCAGCAGACCGGCGGCGCGGGCAGCCAGTTCATCGCCATCACCGACCCCGGCACCGTGCTGGAGCAGCAGGCACGGCAGCAGGGCTTCCGCGAGGTGTTCGTGAACCCGGCCGATATTGGCGGGCGCTACAGTGCGCTCAGCTATTTTGGCATGGTGCCCGCGGCGCTCATCGGGGTGGACCTGGACCGCGCCTGGGCCAGCGCCACCAGCCTGATGGATGCCTGCGGCGAAACCATCCCCACCGGGCAAAACCCGGGGCTGTTGATGGGCGCGTTTATGGGGGCCATGGCCCAGGCCCGGCGCGATAAGCTGTGCATCTTCTGCACCGATGCCCTGGTGAGCTTTGGCGACTGGGCGGAGCAACTGGTGGCCGAGAGCCTGGGCAAAGAAGGCCGCGGGGTGATCCCGGTGGTGGGCGCGACGGTGGGCAAACCGCACGATTACGCCTCTGACCGGGTGTTTGTGTACCTGCGCGTGGACGATGACCGGGCGGTGGACGAAACCGATGCCGATGTGCGGGCCCTGCGCGAAGCCGGCCACCCGCGCCTGACCACCCGCCTGCCCGATGCTTACGCGCTGTTTGGCGAATTTTTCCGCTGGGAATTTGCCACCGCCGTGGCCGGGGTGGTGCTTCAGGTGAACCCGTTTGATGAACCCAACGTCACCGAGGCCAAGGAGGCCACCGGCAAACTGCTGGCCCATTATCAGGAGCACGGCAGCCTGCCAGAAACGGCCCCGCTGATGCACGGTGAGCATGTGCGCCTGTACAGCAGCGAGCGCACCATGAAGCCCCTGCGCGAACTGTGCCGGTCGCACGGGTACAGCGATAGCAGCCGCACCGAACTGCTGGCCGCCCAGATCGCCGGCACCCAGGCGGGCGATTATTTCGCCGTGCTGGCCTACCTCACCCCCGACCCGGCCACCGATGAGCAGTTGCGTACCATTCAGCGCCGGCTGCGCCACGTCACCCGCCGCGCGGTGACGGTGGGCTACGGGCCGCGTTACCTGCACAGCACGGGCCAGCTTCACAAGGGCGGCGCAAACAATGGCGTTTTCATCCTGCTCACGCGCACGCTCAAAGACGATCTGCCCATTCCGGGGATGCCCTACAGCTTTGGCACGCTCTTCAGCGCCCAGTCCGAAGGCGACCTGAACACGCTGTACCAGCACCAGCGCCGCGCCATCCGGCTGCACATCGAAGACAATGTGACCGATGGCGTGAATAAGCTGATCGCCGCGATTGAATTTGTGGAAAACCGCTGGCGCTAGCCCGCCCCACCGCCGGCAGCGGCTGTGCTGCCGGCGGTGCCCTGTTCGCGGCGGGGCGGCCCAATCGTCATTTGTGCTTTTGCCACGAGTGTGGTTCACTTAAGAGTAACCTGCCCATGATGCTGATGTGATGGGATTATGCAACGACCTGGAGAACCGCCGCCTATCGTCGAAGATATGGAACTGCTGGTAGAAGTCTCGCGCCTGCTGAATGAAGTCGATCTGGATGCCGTCCTCCAGGAAGTGATCGGACTGGCTTCGCGGGCCGTGGGCGCAACCCGGGCCAGCCTGTTTTTGCATACCAACCATCAGGTGGACTGGGAGCATATTTTCACCGCCCGCAATCTTTCGGCCGAAGAATCGGTGAAAGTGGTGACGCGGGTGCTGGATGAAGGCTTCGCCGGGTGGGTGTACCGTCACAAACGCGGCGACATCATCCGCGATACGCTGCACGATGACCGCTGGATCATCTTCCCGGATGACACGCTGCCGGTGCGCTCGGTGCTGTGTGTGCCCTTCATCGAGGGCGAGACGGTGCTGGCCGTGGTGACGCTGGTGCATCCTGAGCCAGAACATTTCACCGCCCATCACCTGCACCTGATGACCATCATCTCCAACCAGGCGACCATCGCCATCCGCAATGCCCGCCTGTTCAACGATGTCAATTCGCAGCGCCGCCAGTTGCAAATGGTGTTGCAGGCCATGGGCGATGCGCTGCTGGTGCTGGATGCCGGTGGCTTCATCCTTCAGGCGAACCCGGTGGCGCTGCGGGTGCTGAACGCTGTGCATGAAGACGACGTGCGCGGGCAGTACCTGGCGGATTTCGTCGCCCAGGACAATGTGTTTGAGCCGGTGATCGAAATTATCGAAGCCGGACTGGGCAATAACCGCCACTGGAAGTTTGAAACGCGCTCCGAACGCCGCCAGATTGATTATGATGTGACCATGGCCGTGTGGGCCGACCCGCTGCACAGCACCAGCGGCTATGTCATCGTGATGCACGATGTGACCACCCTGCGCGACCTGCATCGCTTTAAGGATGAGATGCTGCGCCTGGCCACCCACGATCTCCGCAGCCCGCTGGCGCTCATCGCCGGCTATGCGGACATCATCGGCATGGATGTGCCGGCCAAAGATTCGCCCGTCCACGATTATTTGAACATCATCAAAAAGTCGGTGGAGCGCATGGGGACGCTGGTGGATGACCTGCTGCGGGTGGAGCGCATTCGCTCCTCGCCGCTGGAGCTGCACGAACAAACGGACGTGGAAGCGCTGGTGAAAGTGGCCGTCATCAACAGCCGGCCCTCGGCCACCGCCAAAAAGCAGGAACTGACCCCGGATTTACGGCTGGGCCACCAGCCGCGCCTGGTGGCCGACCCCGTGCTGCTGCGCCAGGCAATGGAAAATTTGATCCAGAATGCCATCAAATACACGCCGCCGGGGGGCAAAATTCAGGTCAGCGCCTGGCTGGAGAACAGCCAGTTTCATTTCAGCGTGCAGGATAACGGCATCGGCATCTCCAAAGAACACCTGCCCTACGTCTTTGAGGCCTTCTATCGCGTCAACAACGATTCATCGGAAAAAGGCAGCGGCCTGGGCCTGAGCCTGGTGAAGAACGTCATCACGCGGCACCAGGGCGAAGTGTGGGTGAAAAGCCGCCCCGGCAAAGGCAGCCGCTTCGGCTTCTGGCTGCCGCTGGCGATGAGCGCGTAAGGCCATGCGCTACCTCACGTACAGCGAACTGCTGTTCATCAATGGCAAACTGCTGGCGGACGCGCAAATTCTGGCCGGGCGGCAAATCCGCGATGTGTCGCTGCTGCTGGCCGCCGAAGCCCGGCCGCAGGCCAGCGCCTTTGGCCAGGATGCCTACCCCACGCTGGAGAGCAAGGTGGCGGCGCTGCTGCACGCCATCGCCCGCAACCACCCCTTTCGGGATGGCAACAAGCGCACCGCCACCGTCGCCGCCCTGTTCATGCTGGAAGTGAACGGCCGCCGCGCCTGCTGGCAGCCGGAAGACGCGCTGACGATGATCGTGGCGGTCGCGGCAGGCCAGCGCACCCAGGCCGATTTTGCCGCCTGGCTGGCCCTGGTGGAGCACCCGGCCGCCCCGCAGCCGGAGGCCGACCGGGATACACAGCATATCGAACACATTATCGCCGAACACAGGTGGCTGCTGCATGAACTCGCCGGACGATGACTCGCCCCCCGTTTACTATCTGACGGTGAATGACCTGTTCCTCATCAACGAAACCGTCACCGGCGAACTGCCGTATGTGCGGGAGCGCCACAGCCTGCATTATGCCGTGCGCCGGCCCACGCTGTGGCTGTTCGGGCAGGAGCAGTTCCCCACCATCATTGACAAAGCCGCTGCGCTGATGGACTCGCTGGCGCATCATCACCTGTTTGTGGATGGCAACAAGCGCACGGCGCTGCGGGCCGTCACCCTGTTTTTAGAGAAAAATCGCTGGCAGCCCGCCTGGGAGCATCAGGCCGCCTGCGAATTTGTGCTGGCGGTGGCGCAGGGCACGCAAACGCTGGCAGATATTGCCGACTGGCTGCACCGGCACACCCGCCCCGCGCCCTGAGCGCTAAGACACCGGCAGCCGCACCGCCAGGCGTTCCTGCGTATCCATCACCCCGGTGATCTGCCCGTCCACCAGCTTCAGGATGCGGTCGCCGCGCTGCGCCAGTTGCTGGTCATGCGTCACCAGCACAATCGTCGTGCCGGATTTTTCGCGGATTTCTTTCAGCGCCGCCAGCACAATCTCGCCGGATTCCTGGTCCAGGTTGCCGGTGGGTTCATCCGCCAGCAGCAGGGGCGGGTTGTTGGCCAGGGCGCGGGCGATGGCCACGCGCTGCTGCTGCCCGCCGGAAAGCTGCGACGGCCGGTGATGGGTGCGGTCTTTTAGCCCCAGCAGCGCCAGCAAATCTCTGGCCCGCTGCGTGGGGTTAAAATGGGGGTGGCGGGCGAACTGCACCGGCAGCGCCACATTTTCCAGCGCCGTGAGCGTGGGGATGAGGTTGAAGAACTGGAAGATAAAGCCGATTTTTTCGTTGCGAATCTCGGTCAGCTTATCTTCGTTCATGCGGGCAATATCCACCCCGTCAA
This sequence comes from Anaerolineae bacterium, assembly GCA_025454495.1. Lineage (GTDB taxonomy): Bacteria > Chloroflexota > Anaerolineae > Aggregatilineales > Phototrophicaceae > JALHOR01. The sequence goes on along the minus strand of JALOOI010000076.1, from coordinate 10,347 downwards.
TGAACACCTGGCCGGAGGTGGGCGTATCCAGCCCGCCCATGATGCCCAGCAGCGTGCTTTTGCCGCTGCCAGAAGGGCCAATGACGCTGACAATTTCGCCAGCATCCACCTGGAACGTGACTCCGCGCAGGGCGTGGATGGTGTGCTGCCCCAGGCGCAGTTCTTTGGTGACCGTGCGTATATCCATGACGGCTTTGGCCATCGGGTTTTTGCCTTTGATGCCAGCGGATGATGTCATGCGCGTTTACGCAACTGCTTTGCGGCAGGTTGCAGCATAAAGCGCTACAATCCCTATGATAACAGCTTCCCCGCCCTGGCTACAGCGGCCGGCGGCCGGTCTCAGCAGGTTCACAGGAAAGCGCTCATGACGGTTTCATTCTGGCAGGCGGAGGGCACGCAGCCCGTCCGCGAGGTGGATTTTCTGGTGGTGGGGGCCGGGCTGGTGGGCTGTGCCACGGCCTATCTGGCACAGCAGGCGGGCCATACCGTGGTCATCACGGAACGGGCGGACATCGCCCAGGGGGCCAGCGGGCGCAATGCCGGCTTTATGATTACCGGGCTGGATGCCTATTATCATCGGGCGGTGGACAAATATGGCGCGGCCGTCGCCCGCGAAATGTGGGACATTTCCACGCAAACGATCACCTTCTGGCGTGAGCGCATTCGCCAGGCGGGCGGCGCAGTGCGCCAGGTGGACTGCGGTTCGCTGCTGCTGGCCGAAAGCCCGGCCGAAGCCCGCGAGATCGAAACGGCCGCGCGGGCGCTGGAGGCCGCGGGCATCGCCATGCACTACCACAGCCGCGATCCGCTGGGGCGCGGGTTTTACAACGCCATTGAAAACCCTGGCGATGGCGCGGTGCAGCCGGTGGAACTGGCGCAGGCGGTCTTTCAGCAGTCCGGCGCGGAATTGATCGCCGGCAATGAACTGTACCACCTGGAGCAAACCACGCCGGAAATCGTCACGGTGTTCACGCGGCGTTATATCTTCAAAGCCCACTACGTGATGCTGTGCACCAACGCCTGGTCGGCCCTGGTGGATCCGTTCTTTGAGGGCAAGGTGATCCCCACGCGCGGGCAGGTGCTGGTGACGGAACCGCTGCCCGCGCCCATCCTGACCACCTGCGGCTACAGCGATTATGGCTATATGTATTACCGCAGCACCTTCGACAACCGGCTGCTGCTGGGGGGCGGGCGCAATCGCCATTTTGAGACGGAAAACGGCACCACCGATGACCGCATCACCGGCGGGGTGCAGCGCACCCTGGACGATTATTTGCTGGCCCGCTTCCCGGAACTGCGCGGGGTGGCCATCGCCCGGCGCTGGGCGGGCATTATGGGCTTCAGCGTGGATGGCCTGCCGCTGGCGGGCGTACTGCCGGATAAGCCGCGGGTGGGGTTCGCGGTGGGCTTCACCGGGCACGGGCTGAGCCTGGGCGCAGGCACGGCCGAACGGGCGCTGCACCGGCTGCTGCATGGCACCTCGGCCGGGGCGGTGGATGCCCGGCGGCTGCTGTAAACCAGAATGCATGAAGGGGTAAAACACGATGCCGCTGGCAGAATTGATCGGGCTGCTCATCATCGGGGCCTTCGCCGGGGTGATGTCCGGCATGTTTGGCATTGGTGGCGGGGCTATCATTGTGCCGGCGCTGGTGATCTTCATGGGCTTCACCCAGGTGGAAGCCAATGGCACGTCACTGGTGGCGCTGCTGCTGCCGGTGGCCATCTTCGCCGCGGTTTCGTACTATCGGGCCGGCAAATTGAACGTGCGCGTGGCCCTGGCGCTGGCGGCCGGCATCGCCATGGGGTCCTGGTTCGGCGCGAATATCGCCCTGGGGTTACAGCCCGACCTGCTGGAAGTGCTGTACGGGCTGTTCCTGTGGTATATGGCCTGGCGCAACATCGCCCCGCGCCAGTGGTGGCTGGATTATCGCGGCATCAAGCCGCAGGTTGTCCTTGAAGAGACGGTGGTGGCAGATCGCAGCCCGCGCCTGCTGGCGCTGTGCGTGGGTTTTGGCATCCTGGCCGGGGTGCTGTCCGGCATGTTTGGCATTGGCGGCGGGGTGATCATCGTCACCATCCTCACCGGGCTGCTGAGCTTTGACCAGAAGCTGGCCAACGGCACCTCCCTGGGGGCGCTGCTGCTGCCGACCGGCCTGCCGGGCGTGATCCGCTATTATGAAGCCGGCCAACTGGATATTCTGGCGGCGGTGCCGCTGGCGCTGATGCTGGTGATCGGGTCGATCTTCGGGGCGCGGGCTGCCCTGGGGCTGCCGGCCGGCACGGTGCGGCGGCTGTATGGCTTCTTCCTGTTCTTCATCGGCATTCGCTTTCTGTTTTTGTAGTGCAGGGGAGCGCGAAACATGGTGCGATACGGCTGGATACTGCTGCTGCTGGTGCTGCTGGCCCCGGGCCGGCCTGCCCCGGTGCAGGCGCTGGATAACGGGCTGGCCCTTACGCCGCCCATGGGCTGGAATAGCTGGTATGCCTTCCGCTGCAACGTCAGCAGCGACCTCATTCGGGATCAGGCGCGGGCGCTGGTGAGCCTGGGCCTGCGCGAGGCGGGCTATCGCTATGTGGTGCTGGATGATTGCTGGTCGGGCGAGCGCGATGCTGACGGGCGGCTGACGGCCGTTTATCCGCGCTTCGCCGGGGGCATCGCCGCGCTGGCCCAATCGATCCACGGAATGCGCCTCAAATTCGGCATCTATTCCAGCCGCGGGCCGCGGACGTGTATGGATTTCCACGCTTCGCAGGATTACGAAGCCATTGACGCGCAAACTTTCGCGGACTGGGGGGTGGATTACGTGAAATACGATAACTGCCCCTGGGAAGGCGTGAGCGAGGACGAACTGCGCTCTCGTTACCAGCTCATGCGGGATGCCATCCTGGCCACCGGCCGCCCCATGCTGTACAGCCTGTCCATGTGGAGCTTCCGCGACTGGCACCCGGAGACCGGGCACCTCAGCCGGACGACATTTGATATTGAGGATAACCGCGATAATATGCTCAACCGGTTCGACGTGAACGCGGCCTACGCCGCCTATGCCCGCCCCGGTTACTGGAATGACCCGGATGTGCTGTATTTTGGCGGCGGCATGACCACCACCGAATACCAGACCTATTTTACGCTGTGGGCCGTCAGCGCGGCCCCGCTGATGATTAGCGCGGATTTACGCAATTTGCCCCCCGGCACGCTGGAAATTTTGCGCCAGCGCGAGGTGATCGCCATCAACCAGGACCCGGCTGGCCGGCAGGCAGTGCAGCTGGCCGAAGCCGTGCCGGGATTACAGGTGTGGGGCAAGCCATTAAGCAGCGGCGAGTGGGCCATCACCCTGCTGAACCGCACCCCGGCCCCGGCAGACATCACCTTTGACGGCGGCAGCCTGGGCTGGTCACGCTACCGCGTGCGCGATGTGTGGGCCCGGGCCGACCGGGGCACGGCCGAACCGCTGTTCACGGCCCCGGTCGCGCCCTATGGCGTGGTGCTGCTGCGCGTGCGGGCGCTGCCGTAGCTTTACGGCACCTGCACCAGCGCCTGCCCCGGCATGGTGATGCTGATAACGCCGCCATAAGTACACGCGGCTTTGGAAGAATTGTTCAGCGCCGGCAGATTCGCAATCAACACCGTGGGCGACCCCGGGGCCCAGGGCGCAGGCACCACCGGCACGCAGGGCATCGGGGTCAGCACCCCGCTGGCCGCCGCCGTCGCCGAGGCCACGGTGGGGTTGGCCATCGAATTGCACATGCCGAAGGGCAGGATGTTCACCAGCGGCTTGTTATCCATGATGGTCGCGGCCGGCATGTTGGCCGCCAGCACTTTGTTGGTCGGCAGTACCATTAACGTGGAAGGGGCCAGCCCAAAGGTGCAGCTCGTCATTGCGCCATTGACCACCAGTATTCCCATCGTCATCGCTCCCGGCTGTGTGTGGCTATGCAATTATCATCTTAGTGGAAATCGCCACCGGCGACAATAAGCTTATGGTTCGGGCAGCAGCGTTTTGAACAGGTGCAGTTCATGATCTTCCGGGGTCAGGCCGAAGCCATCCGGCACATAGCCCAGGGCCGGGTACAGCCGCCGCGCCGCCGCGTAATCCGGGTCAGCCTGCACCACGCTAATCCCCAGGCGGCGATAACCGCGCTGCCGGGCCTGCGCTTCGCACCGGGCGATGAGCGCCGACCCCACGCCGCGGCGCTGGTAAGCCGTCATCACGTTCAAATCCACAATTTCGGGGATGCCGCGCCGCCAGAAGTGGGTATAGGGCGATTCCCACAGTATGGTTACGTAGCCCATGGGCCCGGCAGCCGGCGACAGCGCGACCAGCACCAGGCGCTTGTCCAGGAGCTGCTCCAGATAATATTGCTCAAACTGAGACAGCGGCTTATGCCACGGGGCGAACAGTTCCGCCAGCGCTTCGGCATCGGTGGCGAGCAGCGAGCGGATGTGGATGGGGAACGGTGGTGTGGTCGTCACAGGGTATCAACCAGTCAGGTGATAGCGAGCATGGCAGGAGTCGAACCCGCAACCCTCTGTTCCGAAGACAGATGCTCTATCCTTTGAGCTACATGCCCGTTGCTGCCGGGTATGGTAGCAAAAGCGCCGCCGCCGTGCAAGCCGGTGTGTCAGGTATCCTGCCCGGCCACGACGAAGATCACCCGTCGGCCGCGCAGCGGGGATCGTTTATGGCGTTCCCGCCGGCGCTGGCTTACAATAAGCGCAGGGTAGCCCGGTTGAAGCGCTTTCACCCGGCCCGTGCCACAAATTCAACAGGAAAGCCACCATGAGCGAACAGCAAATTTTTGATGCCGTCGTTGAATTTTTTGAAGCGGATGACTGGAAATTTCAGTGGCTGGAAGGCATGACCGTCCTCAGCATGGGCTTCGCCGGCAAAAATGGAAAATGGGTGTGCTATGCCCAGGCGCGTGAGCCGCAGCAGCAGTTCGTCTTCTATTCCGTGCTGCCGGTGAACGTGCCCGAAGCCAAACGGCCGGCCCTGGCCGAATTCATCACCCGGGCCAATTACGGCATGATTATCGGCAATTTTGAGATGGATTTTGAAGACGGCGAAATTCGTTATAAGACCAGCATTGATGTGGAAGGCACCAGCCTGGGGCCGCAGTTAATCCGCCAGATGGTGTATGCCAATGTCCTCATCACCGATCGCTACCTGAGCGGCATCATGGCGGTGATTTATGGCGGCAAAGACCCGGCAGCCGCCGTGAGCGAGATTGAAGCCGAAGACGCGAAAAACACTGCCCCCGGCGGCGAACCGCTGGAGCGCGAAGATTTTAGCGTGGAGGATGACGATGATGAGGATGATCTGGAGGGGGGCCCGCGCCTGAACGGCCGTTATTTAAATTAAGCGCCCCGGCCCCAATAGCAACCGCCACCCTGCGGTGGCGGTGCATTGCATCTGGGAACTGGCAGCGGACAGTTATTTGTAGTGCTGCGACAGCCGGTGAGTGGCGTTTTTCCCTCACGGGGAAGATGATCGTGTGATCGTGAGCCTTGCAGGCTTCTGTGCTTTCCTTCTACCGGTCTATCTCTCAAACAGTGTGGCTGTCAGTTCTGTAAGATAAGGTGTAACACATGCTTTTTATGCTGTCTTTACTCCTTTTCTTACCTCCTGCTTTCAGGATACACCCGGCCGGCAGCCGCGGCCCATGCCACCTGTCACCGTTTCAATATGATGTTCGGCAGGAGTTGGCCGGCGGCCGGCGGCCCCGCGCACCGCGTTATTTTTCGGTTATACTGATAGGCGTAGCACCGTATCGGCAGGCATGAGCGCATAGACGATGATGTAAGGCGATGGCGATGGCAGATACCCGGCTCACCAAAATTTTGACCACCCTGGCGCGGCAGCATGTGCCCCACTGGCTGGCGGGGCCGCCGCTGGATGACGCGCGGCAGCGCCTGCTGGCCGCCGAACTGGCCAAAGAAGGCAAACTGGTCATCATGGGGCTGCTGCCAGAGCGCTACCAGACCAGCCGCGAAGCCCACATTAACGCCTGGGTGTCCACCTATGGCACGCTGTATATTCGCCTCACCGAAGTGCTGTTCCCCTCGCTGACGCAGTTCGGCGCGGTGTATGCGGATACGCTGCAACCGCCGGTGATCGTGCTGGAGGGCGCGGGCGGGGTGGTGCTGCGGGCTTTCGCCGGCTACATCGTGCCTTATATCGCCGTGCGCCAGCCGGTGGGGGTCATTTCGCAGCCGGAACTGCACGGGGTGATGACCATGCTGCTCACCGATCTGGAAGCCGATGATCTGCCGGGGGCGCGTTATGATCGCCTGCTGAACGAAGGCGTGGCGCTGCTGCACAGCCTGCTGGAAAGCCGGGTGCAAACCATCGCCCTGACAGATTTTGCCCGGCCGCTGTTCCAGCAGTTGCGCCCGCCCGCGCCCACCCCGCCGCCCGATATTCCGGAGGCGGAGAAACTGGAACAGCTTAAAACGCGGGAGATGTTCGTGTCGCCCGTGCCCATTTTCTTTAAGCCGCCGCCGGCCAAAAGCGACCGCAGCGGCAAGAAACCCCGCCCGCCGGTGCTGCCGCCGGGCTGGAAACCGGATCCATCCTGAACCCGGCAGGAGGCTGCTGTGCTGTTTGACCAGAAAACTGTGCTCATCACCGGCGGCGCATCCGGCATTGGCCGTCAGTGCGCCCTGGCCTTTGCCCGCGAAGGCGCGGCCATCGTCATCAGCGATGTGGATGCCGCCGGCAGCGCGGCGACCGTGGCGCTGGTGCAAAACATCAGCCCGCAGATTGTGGCCGTGCCGGGCGATGTCACCCGCGCGGAGGATGTGGCCGCCATGGTGGCGGCCGCCAGGGAGCGTTTTGGCGGGCTGCATGTCGCCGTCAACAGCGCCGGCATCTCTGGCACGTTTGACCATAAGCTGCACGAAACGGATGAAGCCACCTATGCCCGCGTGATGGACATCAACGTGAAAGGCGTGTGGCTGTGCCTGAAGCAGCAAATTCCCGCCATTTTGAGCAGCGGCGGCGGCGCAATTGTGAACCTGGCTTCGGTGGCGGGGCTGGTGGGTGCGCCTTACGGGTCAATCTATGCCGCCAGCAAGCACGCCGTCATCGGGCTGACGAAAAGCGCCGCGCTGGAATATGCCCGCAGCAACCTGCGCGTGAATGCCGTCTGCCCGTCCTACACCGATACGCCCATGGTCAGCAGCATCACCGCCGCCAGCACGGTGATGGCGCAGCGCACGCAGCAGGCCAGCCCCATGAAGCGCCTGGGGCTGCCGGAAGAAATCGCCGCGACGGTGCTGTGGCTGTGTTCTGACCAGGCCTCCTTCATCAATGGCGCAGCGCTGGCCGTGGATGGCGGGCTGACCGCCGGTTAAACAGGGAGCAAACGCAATGGCCGAAATCCTGATCGCAACGCCGCTGTTAAGCCTGGAAGATTTTGTGGCGCAGTATGCGCAGGCCCCGTTTGAATATAACGATGGTGAGATTATCGAGCTTATGCCGGCACAAATCACCCGCAGTGGACGGACTGGTGGTTTTATTTTTCTGCTCATTGCTCCTTATGTTCAGGAACATGGGCTGGGCGAAGTGTTCATCGAAGTGCCGTTTGTGCTGGTCATGGATACGCGGTGGGTGAAAGGCTCGCGCACGCCGGATATTATGTTTTACGGGACGGACAAATTGCAGGCGCTGCGGGCGGCCGATGCCGACTGGGAAGATAAGCCGCTGGTGGGCGTGCCCGATCTGGTGATCGAAATTGTGTCGCCGACCGATTCTTACAGCGCCGTCATCGACAAAATCAACGGGTATCGGCGCGATGGCGTAGCGCTGATCTGGCTGGTGGAGGCCAAACAGCAGCGGCTGAGCATTTTCACCGCGCAGGGGCAAACGACGCTCACCGACCCGGAAGCCGTGGTCAGCGGCGGCCCGGCCCTGCCCGGCTTTGAAGTGCGCCTGAAGCAGTTGTTCCAGCCGTGAGCCACCGGGCCACCCCCGCAGACACCCTGAGCCACCCGCGATGAATGATTTTTGGCCGCGCCTGACCGATTATTTAAGCGAGCAAACCGGCACGCCGGTCCACATCCACAGCGCCAGCCCGCTGGCCGGCGGGGCCTCGCGGGATACGTGGCTGTTCAGCGCCGACATCGGCGGCACCACGCACCGCTATGTGCTGCGGCGTGACCTGCCCACGCAGATGTTCCCGGAGGCGCTCAGCCGTGCCCAGGAATATCGCCTGCTGGCGCTGGCCCATGCCGGCGGGGTGCAGGTGGCACAGGTGCGCTATCTGTGCGAGCAGCCGCACGTCCTGGGCAGCCCCTTTTTCATCATGGATTATGTGCCCGGCATCTCCATCGGCCGTAAAGTGCTGTACGATGACAGCCTGGCAGAAGCCCGCCGCCGCCTGCCGCAGCAAATGGCCCGGCAGCTTGCCCGCATCCATGCCCTGCCGCTGGCAGACCTGGGCTTTTTGCCGCGCCCCGCGCCCGGCCACAGCCCGGCCGGGGCCGCCGTGGCCGCCACCCGCGCCCTGCTGGACGCGCTGGCGGTGCACAACCCGGTGTGGGAATGGACGCTGCGCCACGCCGAACACACCGCCCCGCCCGGCGACCGGCTGACCTTCATTCATGGCGATTTTCGCATCGGCAATTTGCTGGTGGATGCACACGGGCTGACGGCCGTCATCGACTGGGAATTTGGCCATCTCGGCGACCCGCATGAGGAACTGGGCTATGCCTGTATGCGCGACTGGCGCTTTGGCCGCGGGCAGCAGCGCTTTTCCGGGCTGTGTGACCGGGAGCCGTTTTTACAGGCCTATGAGCAGGCGGCCGGCTACCCGGTGGATCGGGCGGCGGTGGACTGGTGGGAACTGATGGGCAATATTCGCTGGGGGGTCATCTGCCTGTCGCAGGCGAACCGGCATCTTTCCGGCGAAGAACACAGCGTCGAACTGGCCAGCCTGGGCCGGCGCAGCGCCGAAATGCAGCTTGAAGCGCTGCGGCTCATTGAACAGAGTGGATTTTAGGCCATGCATATTGCACTGAATGGCTGGTTCTGGGATCAGCCGAATACCGGCAGCGGGCAGTATCTGCGCCGCCTGCTGCCCGCCCTGCATAAACAGGAGGCCACGCTCCAGACCACGCTGATTGTGCCGGCGCATGTGCCACCGCCGGCCGGACTGCCGCCCGGGGTGCAGGTGCTGCCGGTGGGGCCGGCCCGGGTGGCCGGTGGGCTGCGGGCGCGGCTGCACAAAGTGTGGTTTGAGCAGCGGCTGTTCCCGCAGGCGGTGGCCCGCTGCGGGGCCCACCTGGCGCATGTGCCCTACTGGGGTGCGCCCCTCAGTTCGCCGGTGCCGCTGGTGACTTCGGTGCTGGATGTGATTCCGCTGGTGTACCCGGTGTACAGCCTGGGCTTCTTCAACCGGCTCTATACGACGCTGGTCAGCACCTCGGCCCGTGGCAGCAACCACCTCATCACCATCAGCGAAACGGCCAAACTGGATATTGAATACTGGCTGAACCTCCCCCCGGACGGCATCACCGTCACCTATCTCGCGCCGGATGAGGTGTATCACCCGCTGATCGGCCGGGAGCGCGATGCCGCCGTGCGCGAAAAATACCACCTGCCAGAAAAATATGTGCTGGCGGGGTTCGGCTTTGATGTGCGTAAACGGCTGACCGATGCGCTGCTGGCCTATACCTACGTCAGCGACGCGCAGGGGGTGGAAGTGCCGCTGGTGATCGCCGGGCGGGTGCCGCCGCCGCAGCCGCCGCTGTTCCCGGATGTGCGCGAGTATGCGCGGGCGCTGGAGGTGGAAGAAGCGGTACAGTGGATCGGCTATGTGGAGGAAGCGGATAAGCCCGCGCTGTACCGCATGGCGGAATTGTTCGTGTTCACCAGCGAGTATGAGGGCTTCGGGCTGCCGCCGCTGGAAGCCATGGCCAGTGGTACGCCGGTGGTGGCGCTGGATACGGTGATTAATGATGAAATTCTGGGCGATGGGGCGTACCTGGTGCCCGATGCCCGGCGCATGGCCGGCGCAATCATCGCGCTGCTCATTCAGCCGCCGCTGCACGAAGCCATGACCAACCAGGGGCTGGCGCAGGCCACGCGCTATAGCTGGCGCAAAACCGCCCGCCAGACGCTGGCCGTGTATGAAAAAGTGCTGGCGGGGCCGCGCTAAGCCGCCCCGCCCGCGGGTACGTCAGCGCACCCGCGTAATACGCCGCACGGTGCTGGTCAGGTTGTTGTCGCGCAGGTCGGGGTAGACCCCGGCCGTTTCGGCACGCAGTTCCAGGCGCAGCCCGTCCTGCATCCACGCCTGCCCGGAACGCGCCCCCGCCACCCCTTCGACCTCGTAACGGGCATTCGG
>JALOOI010000280.1 GCA_025454495.1 Anaerolineae bacterium | reverse complement strand
CGGAACAGCCCGCCGCCGGTGCCGCCGCGGGCATCAATCATGATGGCGGTGTTCAGGCACGCGGCCCGCACTTCGGGTTCCGTCATGCTGTGCGGCCAGTCCAGAATGCGCCCGGCCGCCGTCGCAATGCCGCGCACGCCCAGGTTCGAAATCGGCGGGTGCAGCATATGATCCACCGCCTCGCGCAGGGCGGGCCAGATGACGGCCGCGCTCACCGGCTGCGCCGCCGCAAAATCGAAGCGGTACCAGCGATGCGCCGGCGGGAAGGGCTTATGTTTGGAGCCGCGGGCCAGTTCCAGCGTCGTCAGCGTCACCGGGTGCGCCACCCCATCCCGATCCGCCACCAGCACGCGGCCGGTGGCCGCCTCGTAACCGGCCACCACCACCGCATGGCCGCCAAAATGATATTCCTCCGGGAACTGGAAATAGGGCAGCAGGCCCAGATCGACATACACCATCACCGGCTGGCCCGCCTGCAACTGGCTGACGAGCGCGGCTTCGGCTTTGCGGGCGCTGGTGGTTTCCTGCGCCGCCACTTTTACGCCGGTGCGCCGGCCCGCCGTGTGCTCCAGACCTTCTTCCCCCGGACGGCCCACGTTGGCCCGCCCGCCGATGAAAGGCAGCGTGCCCTGCATGTGCCAGTAGACGAAGCCCACGCCGGCTCCCAGCCCCAGTAACATCTCTTCGCTGATGGGGTAACGATGAAAAAGGTAAATGTGGCGCAGCGCACCGGTGATGCAGTGCTGTGCCGGTTCTAATACAAAATCTTTCAGGAGTTGCAAAGTCATACATCCCCCAAAAAAACCGCCGATCTTTGCCTCTATCGTAAGCCGGTATGACAGCGCCTGTCTGGTGCTAAATGTCGTCCGGGGGGCGCGGTTTGTCATGCGGCGGGGATGACACTGCCGTTTGGCCCGCCGCCGGGCTACAATGGGCCGCGCTGGAGAGGAGGTGAGGCCGGCATGGAGGCCATTCGCAAAGCCTATGAACGCCTGGGCCCGGACGAATTTTACCGGCAGCACGGCGCGACGTATCGCAACCCGCACGAAGCCAGCCTGCGGCAGGCGCTGGCGCAGGCCGTCCACGCCTGGCAGCCCGACCTGGCGCAGGTGCTGGATTTAGCCTGTGGCAGCGGCGAAGTGACGCTGCTGCTGCGCGAACTGGGCAGCCCGGCCGTCACCGGCATCGACCCGTACACCGGCGCGGCCTACCAGGAGCGCACCGGGCAGGCCGCGCGGCCCCTCAGCTTTGAGCAGATCGCGGCCGGGGCGCTGGCCGGCGAACAGTACAGCCTCATCGTGTGCAGTTTTGCGCTGCATCTGGTGGCGCTGTCGCGGCTGCCGCTGCTGCTGTATCATCTGGCGCAGCTTGCGCCGCACCTGCTCATCGTTACGCCGCACAAGCGCCCGCACATCGCGCCCGGCTGGCACTGGGCGCTGCACGGCGAACTGCTGATCGAGCGCGTGCGGGTGCGGCTGTACGCGCGGGCCACCTCACCAGGCGAGTTCCAGGGCCTCGTGTAATTCAGCGTCCGTCAGCACGATGGGATTGCCCTTCATGCTGCTGGCGCGGGCCGCTTTGGCCACCACTTCATCCCGCGCCGCCGCCGGAATGCCCCAGGCGGCCAGCCCACGAATGCCGCAGCGCTGCGCTGTGGCCCGCACCCACAGCAGGCCATCCTCAGCGCCGGCGTGCTCATCGCCGGTCAGCCAGCGGGCGATCTCCTCATAGCGCGGCCGGGCCGGGTGCTGCGGCGCACGGGCGGCCAGCGCCGCCAGGTTCACCTGCATCACCGGGGCCAGCAGCGCCGCGCACAGGTCGCCATGGGGAGCCTTAAACATGCCCCCCAGCACCCCGGCGAAGCCATGCACCGCCCCCAGTTTCGCATTGGCCAGCGCCAGCCCGCCCAGCAGCGCCGCCAGCGCCATATCTTCGCGCGCGTGCAGATCATCCCCGTGCGCCACCGCCTGCCGCAGCGACCGCGCCGCCCGCTGAATGCCTTCGCGGCAAAAAGCATCCGTCAGCGGGTTGGCCGCGTTAGACACATACGGCTCAATATTTTGCGTCAGCGCGTCCATGCCGGTGGCCGCCGTGGCCGCCGGGGGCAGGCTTTGCATCAGCGCCGGGTCAATGAGGGCGATGCGCGGCAGCATCAGCGGGTGGCGCAGGCTCACTTTCACCCCGTGTTCCGCCGAGGACAGTACCGCGTTGCGCGTCACTTCGGAGCCGGTGCCGGCGGTGGTGGGGATGGCGATGCAGGGCAGCGGCGCATTCACCAGCGGCAGCGCCTGCCCGATCACCTCCAGGTAATCCAGCGGATCGCCGGGGTTGGCCGCCAGCGCGGCCACGGCTTTGGCTGTATCCAGCGCACTGCCGCCGCCACAGCCGATCACCACATCACAGCCGTGCTGCTGCACCTGCTGCACCCCGGCGCGGGCCACCTCGATCGACGGTTCATCCACCACCGGGAAGGCCACCCAGGGCATTCCGGCCGCGCTCAGGCGCTCTGTGAGGGGCGCGGCCCGCTGCGGGTTATCGCCCGTCACCACCAGCGCCCTGGTGCCCAGGCTGCCGGCCAGCGCCGCCGCCTGCTCGATGCTGCCGCGCCCAAAGATGATGCGTCCGGCAGTGGCAAATTCAAAGTTCATGGTTTCATTTACTTTCGTTTTATATCGAATATTGTCGTATTGTGCCAGACCGGGTACACTCCGGGCTGTGGCGCTGGCCCGCTCGCGCCACAATCAATGATAACGCATCCTGCCCGCCCTGTGCCGGGCAGCGTTCAACCCCAGGAGAAACACGCATGACAACCCGCGCTCTCATTCAGGATGAAGCTGTTCAGGCGGCCCGGGCCCGTGTGGCCCGCATCGGCCGGCTGCTGTTTGAACGCCAGTTGACCGATGCCGCCGGCGGCAATATCAGCGAGCGCGTGGGCGAGGTCATTTGTATGTCGCCGCGCTACAGCGGCACCACCCGCCAGTGGCAGCTTCAGCCGGATGATGTGCTGGTGTGCGATCTGGAACGGAACATCCTGGCCGGCAGCGGGCAAATCTCCCGCGAATCCAACGTGCATTTCCGGCTGCACCGTGACTTTGGCCAGTATGGCACGGCCGTCATCCATGCCCACGCCCGCAATATTCTGGTGCTTTCGGTGCTGGAGCGGCCGCTGCCGCCGCTGCTGGAAGCCACGCGCAAATTCGGCGTGACACCCGTCATCCCCTATGCGCCCGCCCACAGCCCAAAACTGGCCGAACTGGTGGCCGGGACGATGCAGGGGCGCGAAGACCGCATTAAGAAGCACGCCGCCGCCACCATCGCCCCCTGGCATGGCCTGTTCCTGATGGCCAAAGACCTGAACGCCGGCTTCGATGCCGTGGAACGCATGGATACCAGCGCCTACATCATGCTGATGGGGCAAATGGTGCCCGGTGCCAGCCCCCTGCTGGAGCGCGAAGCCGCCCGCATGGAGGCCATCATCGGCGGCTACCAGGAGGACTGAGCCGTGATCGTCACTGTGACGGCCAATACCACCATGGATCTGACGCTGTATGTGCCGGCGCTGATCCCCAATACCACCCTGCGGGCCACGCGCACCGTGCACAGCATGGGCGGCAAGCCCACCGATGCCTCGTGGATTCTGGGGGAGATGGGCCTGCCGAGCCTGGCCCTGGGCTTCGCGGCCGGCACCATCGGCGAGCGCATTAAGGCCATGCTGCACGCCCAGGGGGTGACGACGGATTTTATCCCGGTGGGCGGTGAATCACGCATTAATGCCATCATCATCAGCGGCGAAGGCACCCACACCAGCATCACCACCAGCACGCTGGAAGTGACGGCCGGGCAGGTGGCGGCGCTGCGCGAGCGTTTTATGGCCGCGCTGCCGGCGGCGACCTGCGTCGTCCTGGGGGGCACGCTGCCGGCGGGCCTGTCGCCGGATTTTTATACGGACATGATCGGGCTGGCGCGGGGGCAGGGGGTGCCGGTGATCTTTGATGCCGACGAGCCGAATTTAAGCGCGGGGCTGGCGGCCGGCCCCACCTTCATCAAGCCCAACCGGGATGAACTGGCGCGGCTGATGCAGCGGCCCATAGCCTCGGTGGAAGCGGCTTACCAGGCCGGCCGGGAGATCGTGGCGCAGTATGGCAGCCTGCCGGTCATTTCCCTGGGGGAAGACGGGCTGCTGGCGGTGCTGCCGGATAAAGCGTGGTACCTGCCACCGCTGCCGGTGGAAGTCGTCAGCCCGGCGGGGGCCGGGGATGCCATCCTGGCGGGGCTGGCGGCCGCGGTGGCGCGGGGGCAATCGCTGGAGCAGGGGCTGCAAACCGGCGTGGCCGCGGCCACGGCCGTGCTGCTGCAACCGGGGACGGCCGTCTGTATGCGGGCGGATATTGAAGCGTTCCTGCCACAGGTCATCATGCAGCCGTACCCGTGAGGGGGCTTCAGACGTTTTATTGCATTCTGGTTATGCCGGCGAAATATGTGGGAGGCATACATGGACGAATTTGAATTTAAAGGATTATGGTGGCTTCCACAATTTCCCGACCATCAAGTGGCTGGAACGCTCAAATTTCACCCGGTGGATGGAGCAGTTCTTGAGACACTATACGATGGCCTTGGCAACTTGATAGCCAACTTATATGGTATTCACATTAGCTCAAGTGTAACTGTAACCGTTTTTCCCAAAGACATCGTTATCGATACGATTTATGGTTACGATAATAAAGGTGATGCTGTAACACTCTTTCAATGTAACTACTACGGTAGTCACAGTGACATTCAGGTGAAGGTGATCCTGATGGGTTGTCATTTCGAGAAAAAAGAAGACCTCGTTTTTGATAGCATGACCATCAACTATTCACATCTGGAGAACT
>JALOOI010000279.1 GCA_025454495.1 Anaerolineae bacterium | reverse complement strand
TTCGACCCCGGCTGATCGCTGAAGGGCAGGCGCTCACGGGGGGGCAGCAGCCAGCCATACAGGCTGAGGCGGTTGAGGGCGGGCAGCGGCTGCACCAGCGCAAAGGCCACATTCAGCAGCACAAACAGCAGCGCCGCCTTAACGCCGACGCGGCCGATGAAAGCCGGGGTGATGGAAGTTGCCGCCTCGTTCATGAAGTTCCGTCCGGGTGCCGCCTGTACCGTACCCATTGTAGCGGCGGCAGCGCGGTTTGGGCAGGGGTGGGAGGGCTGCGTATCTGCGCCCTCATCCCCCGGCCCCTTCTCCCAGGGGGCGAAGGGGTGCAGGCGGCATTTTTCCCGTCCCTCGCCTGGGGGAGAGGGAAACAGGGTGAGGGCACCGGCAGGGCCGGCCGGTATTTTTCCCGTCCCTCGCCTGGGGGAGAGGGAAACAGGGTGAGGGCAGCGAAGGGGTGCAGGGAAACAGGGTGCGGGCACAAGACGCAGCACCCCGGGCCGGCGGCCGGCGTGCTATAATGACCCCAGGCATTAGCAGCAGGAGCTGGCACAGTGGCCCTTTCCCCGGCGGCCTTTCTGGCCTGGACGGATGATTTGACGATTTGCCGCATTCTGAATGGCATGTGGCAGGTATCGGGCGCACACGGCGCAATTGACCGCGAGGCTGCCCTGGCGGCCATGCAGCGCTATCACGCGGCGGGCTTCACCACCTGGGATTTAGCCGATCATTACGGGCCCGCCGAAGATTGGATCGGCCTGTTTCGCCAACGGCTGGCGGCGGAGCAGGGCCCGGCGGCGCTGGCCACCATGCAGGCCTTCACCAAATGGGTGCCCCGCCCCGGCCCCATGACCCGCCCCACCGTGGAACGCGCCATCGATATTTCGCTGCGCCGGATGCAGGTGGAGGCGCTGGATCTGCTCCAGTTTCACTGGTGGCTGTACCGCGATACCGCCTTTCTGGACGCGCTGCGCCATCTGGATGATCTGCGGCGGGCGGGCAAAATTCGCTATCTGGCGCTCACCAATTTTGATACGCACCACCTGGAATTGATCGTCTCCGGCGGCATCCCCATCCTGTCCAACCAGGTGCAGTATTCGCTCATTGATCGCCGGCCGGAAACGCGCCTGACGGCCGCCTGCGTCGCGCACGGGGTGCGCCTGCTGGCCTATGGCACGCTGTGCGGCGGCCTGCTCAGCGAAAAATACGTGGGCGTGCCGGAACCGGCCCCCGCCGCGCTGAATACCGCCAGCCTGCGTAAATACAAACAGATGATTGATCTGTGGGGCGGCTGGAGCCTGTTCCAGGAACTGCTGCACGCCGCGCAGGGCATCGCCCGCCGGCACGGGGTGACGATTGCCGCCGTGGCCACGCGCTATATTCTGGATAAGCCCGCGGTGGCCGGGGTCATCGCCGGGGCCCGCCTGGGCCTGGCCGATCACTACACGGAAAATGCCCGCGTGTTCGATTTTGCGCTGGATGAGAACGATCTGGCACAACTGCACGCCGTCACTGACCGGGGCGAAAATTTATTCTGGCACATCGGCGACTGCGGCGACGAATACCGCCGTTAGCCGCCCGGCTGTGGAGCCTGAGAGGAACCCGCTTATGCTACGCCTGTTTGTATTGCTGCTGCTGCTGGCCCTGACGGGCGCGGGCGCGGCGCTGGCCCAGGGCTTTTATCCCCCGCGCACCGACCGCTTTCAATCCGATGAAGCCGGGCTGCTGGATGCCGATACCGCTGCGGCGATCCGCGCGTTGCAGGAGCAGCTCCTCAGTTACAGCGTGGAAATGCCGCTGGTGACGATCAACAGTTACACCGAATATGGCACGGGAGATGCCAGCCTGGCGGATTTTGCCCGCGGCGTGTTCCAGGCGTGGCAGCTTGACAGCGCCCCGCGCAACCTGCTGGTGCTGGCATCGCGGGCGGATTTGCAGGTGGTGCTGGTGCCGGGCAGCGGTTACAGCAGCGCGGAGATCAGCGCCCTGCAAAGCATCAGCGATATGGTGATCCGCCAGCCCTTTGCCGCCGGCGATTTTCTGGCCGCGCTGCGGGCGGGCTTCCCGGCGCTGGCCAGCAGCAGCGTGGGCCTGCCGCTGCCGCTGCCGGTGGTGACGGCCGCGCCGGCCGGGGCGCAAAGCGTGCCCACGGCCATCCCGCAGCCCACCGATGCCGGGGCCGCGCCACCGCCGGAACCGCCCCCCGCTGACAGCAGCAATTCGCTGCTGTTCATCGTGGTGATGGCCCTTCTCCTGGGCGCAGGGAGCATCCTGCCGGTGCTGCTGCGCCGCCGCCGCTGAGGGGGCCGGGAGCGCCGGCAACACGCTCCCGGCCGGGAGGCCTAATCGCCGGCGGGCTGCGGGGTGAGGCGCGGCGCGGCCGGGGCCGGCGGCGGTGCGTCGTCGGTGGCGCGGAACTGGCTCATGTACAGCTCGTAGTACGCGCCTTTGTGGGCCAGCAGCGCCTGATGCGTGCCCCGTTCCACAATTTCGCCGGCCTTCAGCATGAACACCTGGTCGGCGTTGCGGATGGTGCTCAGGCGGTGGGCGATGACGAAACTGGTACGGCCGCGCAGCAGCTTCTCAAACGCCGCCTGAATGATGCGCTCGGTGCGCGTGTCCACGCTGGAGGTGGCTTCATCCAGAATGAGGATGCGCGGGTTCATCAGCGCCACGCGGGCAATGGCGATGAGCTGGCGCTGCCCCTGGCTGAGGCCGCTGCCGCGCTCACCCAGCAGCGTGTCGTAGCCGTTGGGCAGCCGTTCGATAAATTCATGCGCCGCCACCATCTGCGCCGCCGCCTGCACTTCCTCATCGGTCGCGTCCGGGCGGCCGTAGCGGATATTCTCCAGCACGCTGGTGGAGAACAGGAACGTATCCTGCAACACAATGCCGATCTGCGACCGCAGCGTGTCCTGCGTCACCGTCCGCACATCAATACCATCAATTTTCACCGCGCCGCCGGTGACATCGTAAAAGCGCGGCAGCAGGTTGATGATGGTGGTCTTGCCCGCGCCGGTGGGCCCCACGATGGCCACCATTTGCCCCACCTGCGCTTCAAAGCTCACCCCGCGCAGCACCGGCTCGCCCTTCACATATTCGGCCGTCACCTGCTCAAAGCGCACCGCCCCCGTGATCGGCGGCATGGGCTTTGCGTCCGGCGCGTCCACCACTTCCAGCGGCTCATCGATCAGCCCGAAGATGCGTTCCCCGCCGGCGATGGCGCTTTGCAGGTTCGTCCACAGCAGCGCAATTTGCTGAATGGGCTGGTTGGCCCGCTGCGTGTAGCCCACAAAGGCGAACACCATGCCAATCGTCAGCGTGGCGGGGTCAATGAAGGCGATGCGGCCCAGC
This sequence comes from Anaerolineae bacterium, assembly GCA_025454495.1. Taxonomy (GTDB): domain Bacteria; phylum Chloroflexota; class Anaerolineae; order Aggregatilineales; family Phototrophicaceae; genus JALHOR01. Next base: position 1,532 of record JALOOI010000279.1, on the reverse strand, counting down.
AGCCCCAGGCCGCCCACCACCACCACAATCCCCAGCGACACATAACCGAGCGCTTCCAGCACCGGGTTGAGGGCGCTGGTGAACAGCGACGCGCGGACGTTGGCGGCGCGGTTGGCATTGTTGGAGGCTTCAAATTTGGCGATGCTCTCCTCCTCGCGGTTGAAGGCCTGCACCTCGCGGGCCCCGGCGATGCTCTCCTGCAAACCGGCATTCACCGACCCCAAATTGCTGCGGGCCTGGCGAAAGGCTTTGCGGGCCTGGTTGGAGAACCAGTAGGTCATCAGGATCATCACCGGCACGATGGCCAGCGACAGCAGCGCATAGGGCACGCTGGTTTGCAGCATACGGATGATGATCCACGTCACCGTCAGCGTGCCCAGCAGCACCTGCATCAGCGCGAAGCTGAAGGCCTGATTGACCGTATCAATATCGTTGGTGACGCGGCTCATGATGTCGCCGGCTTCATTTTTGCTGAAGAAGTTCAGCGACAGGCGGTGAATTTGGCGGAACAGGTCGCGCTGAATGGCGCGAATGCTCAGGCTGCCGGCGTAGCGCATGGCATAGAAGGCCAGTCCGCTGCACACGGCATTGAACAGGTACACCAGCACCAGCAGCACCACCACCTGCGTCACCCCGGCCAGCCGGGTGGCCACCACGGCGGCCTCGCCGGCATTCGCGCCGAACCACGCCGGATCCACGGTGGTATACCAGCAGGCATCCGGCCGCAGCGGCGAGGGCGCGATGTAGCAATCCACCGCCTGCCCCACCAGGTCGGGCGCGATGACGCTGGTCCACGCCGCGCCAATGATGAAGATGGACACCAGCGCCAGCGCCAGCGGGTGCTGCGCGAAGTAGCTGCCAAAGCGCCGCAGCGTGGCCAGCGTGTTTTTGGGCTTCAAAGTTTCACGGTCAAAAATGCGTCGTGCGCCGTCGATCATCATGGCTGTTTACCCCCGCACCGGCACGACTTCCTGCGTGCCGGTCTTTTTGCTGTCGTCCACCAGTTGCGAAGCGAAAATTTCGGCATAGATCGGGCTGGTTTCGATCAATTCGGCATGGGTGCCGCGGGCCACAATCTGCCCTTTATCCAGCACGATAATCAGATCGGCATTGCGGGCGGTGCTGATGCGCTGTGCGATGACGAAGCTGGTGCGCCCGTGCATCAGTTCATCCAGCGCCGCCTGAATTTTGCGCTCCGTTTCAAAATCCACCGCGCTGGTGGAGTCGTCCATGATGAGGATGCGCGGCTTGAGCAGCAGGGCGCGGGCGATGGCGATGCGCTGCTTTTGCCCGCCGGACAGGGTGGTGCCGCGCTCGCCGACTTTGGTGGCGTAGCCCTCCGGGAAGCTGAGGATGAAGTCGTGGGCGGAGGCAGCTTTGGTTCCAACCAGACATGGGATGGGGAGGGGCGGGGGTCAAGTGTCCCATAACAAGGGGCCGCTCTAAGACAGGTTACACGTAGCGCACCATGTCAACAGCATACCGCTCCTTCTTGGTGGTACTGATGCTGACTATCTCCAACCGGCCCTTCC
>JALOOI010000278.1 GCA_025454495.1 Anaerolineae bacterium | reverse complement strand
TGCCTGGGGGATTAATCATGCCGCCCCGCCCTGCTCCCCTTCGTCCCCTGGGAGAAGGGGCCGGGGGATGAGGGCGAAAAATCAGCCCTCACCCTGTTTCCCTCTCCCCCAGGCGAGGGACGGACAAAACGCCGCCCTGCAGGTGCCCTCACCCTGTATCCCTCTCCCCCAGGCGAGGGACGGGAAAAACACCGGCCGGCCCTGCTCCCCTTCGCCCCCCGGCAGAAGGGGCCGGGGGATGAGGGCGGCACCCGCCCCGCCCGGCGGCGCAGAATGCGTTACAATGGGCCCCGGATTCATGAGCAGCAGGGAGGCCGGCGCGATGTCCTGGTATGAGCAGGCAGTCATTTATCAAATTCGGGTGCGTTCCTTTGCCGATGCCAGCGGCGACGGGATCGGCGATTTTGCCGGGCTGCGGCAAAAGGTGGATTATCTCGCCTGGCTGGGGGTGGATGCCGTGTGGCTGATGCCTTTCTACCCTTCGCCGCTGCGGGATGATGGCTACGATGTGGCCGATTACACCGCCACCCACCCGGATTACGGCACGCTGGACGAGCTGCGGGCGGTCATTGACGCGCTGCACGAACGCGGCATTCGCGTCATCACCGACCTGGTGATGAACCATACCTCCGATGAGCATCACTGGTTCCAGGAAGCCCGCCGGTCAACGGCTGCGCCGCGGCGCGATTACTACGTCTGGCGCGATGATGACCGCGGCTATGCCGATATTCCGGTGATCTTTTACCCGCGCGAAACGTCCAACTGGGCCTATGATGCCGGCAGCGGCCAGTATTACTGGCACCGCTTCTTCAGCAGCCAGCCGGATTTAAATTACGATCATCCGCCGGTGCAGGCCGCCATGCTGGAGGTGCTGCGCTTCTGGCTGGCCGCCGGGGTGGATGGCTTCCGGGTGGATGCGGTGCCCTACCTGTTCGAGCGTGAGGGCACCACCGGCGAAAACCTGCCGGAAACCCATGCTTACCTGCGCCGCCTGCGGGCCCTCATTGACGCGGAATACCCCCACGCCGCGCTGCTGGCCGAAGCCAACCCCGCCCCGGCCGATCTGCCGCCCTACTTTGAGACCTTTAACATGTGTTTTCACTTCCCGCTGATGCCGCGGCTGTACCTGGCGCTGGCGGAGGGCGACCGTCGCAGCATCATCAACATTCTGGCGCAAATGCCCGCCCTGCCCCCGGATCGGCGCTGGGCGCTGTTCCTGCGTAACCACGATGAGCTAACGCTGCAAACCGTCACCCCGCAGGAACGCCGCACCCTCATCGCGGCCTACAGCAGCGACCCGGCGCAAATTTTGAACGCAGAGCAGGGCCTGCGCCGCCGCCTGGCCCCCCTCATGGGCAATGATCGCCGTAAAATCCTGCTGCTGCATTCGCTGCTGTACACCCTGCCCGGCACGCCCGTCATGTACTACGGCGACGAGATCGGCATGGGCGAAGATATGACGCTGGATGACCGCTACCCGGTACGCACGCCGATGCAGTGGGACAGCACCCCCAACGGCGGCTTTTCGTCCGCGCCGGCGGCCGTGCTGGCCGCGCAGCGCCTGCGGGTGCTTGATGATGCCGTCTATGGCTATACGGCCGTCAACGTCGCCGCGCAGCAGGCCGACCCGCACTCCCTGCTGCACCAGGTGCGGGCGCTGCTCCACGCCCGCCGGCAGCAGCCGGCCCTGCACACGAACACGGTCGAGTTTGTGGACAGCGCCCCGGCCGTCCTTGCCTGCTGGCGCAGCCACGGCCCGCAGCGCCTGCTGGCGGTGCATCACCTGGCGGAGGGCGCGACCACCTTCACCCTGCCGGCGGGCCGCTACCGCGATGTGCTGACCGGGGCGGGCGGCCTGCACGGGGCCCTGCCGCTGGACGGCTATGGCTTCCGCTGGCTGGCGCAGGAGTAACCCGCCATGACTCAACCCCTGGCCGACCTGCTGCGCCCGCAATCCCTGGCGGATTTCGTCGGGCAGCAGCACCTGGTGGGCAGCGGCAAACCGCTGTACCGCGCCATCGAGCAAAATATCGTCCCCGGTATGATTCTGTGGGGGCCGCCTGGCGTGGGCAAAACGACGCTGGCCCGGCTGATCGCGGCGGGCACCGGCCGCGCCTTTCATGCGCTCTCGGCTGTATCCGCCGGCAAAAATGACCTGCGCGAGATCGTGGAGGCCGTGCCGGGCGGCGGCCAGCGTTCCCTGTTCACCGACGCGGCCGCGCCGGCCCGCCCCGGCAGCGCCATCCTGTTCCTGGACGAAATCCACCGCTTTAACAAAGCGCAGCAGGATTATTTGCTGCCCTTTGTGGAAAACGGCACCCTGGTCTTAATCGGCGCGACCACCGAAAACCCGTCGTTTGAGGTGATCCCGGCGCTGCTGTCGCGGTTGCAGGTGTTCGTGCTCAAAGCGCTGACGGTGGACGATTTACAGACCATCGTCCGGCGCGGGGCGCAGCGGCTGGCCGTGGCCATCGACGCAGACGCGGCGCTGTTTCTGGCGGAATATGCCAGCGGCGATGCCCGCGCCGCGCTCAATTTGCTGGACAATGCCGTGCGCCTGTACCGGCCGGAGACGGTGACGCTGGCCCACCTGCACGAATCGCTCCAGAGCAAACACCTGCGCTACGACAAAACCGGCGAAGAACACTACGACACCATCAGCGCCTTCATCAAGAGTATGCGGGCCGGCCAGGTGGATGCTGCGCTGTATTACCTGGCCCGCATGATCGATGCCGGTGAAGATGCGCGTTTCATCGCCCGGCGCATGGTCATCTTCGCCAGTGAAGATATTGGCATGGCCCTGCCGACGGCGCTGGTGGTGGCGAATGAGGTGTTCCGGGCGGTGGAGACGGTGGGGCTGCCGGAAGCGCAGATCAATCTGGCGCACGGGGTGGTATACCTGGCATCGGCCCCCAAAGACCGCAGCAGCTACGATGCCTATTTTGCCGCGCTGGCCGATGTCCAGAAACATGGCAACCTGGCCATTCCGCTGCACATCCGCAATGCGCCCACCCGGCTGCTGAAAGACCTGGGCTATGGCACACAGCGCGATGGCGTGGCCGGCTACCTGCCCGAAGCGCTGCAAGACCGGCACTATTATCCCAAAAAACCCGGCTGAGAGGCCCGGCCGCCGGCAGGAGGGTTGACCCCCGGCGGCCGGGACGGGGCACGTTAAAGGCGGATCACCTTCACGCTGAGCTGGCGGCCGTGGCCGTGCGTCAGCACCGGGTAGCTGTCGGTGGAGAGAAAATCCCCCGGCAAAATGTCGGTGCCGTCATGCAGGCTGATGTGCACGCGCACGCTGTAATGATGTTCCAGATGCGGCAGTTCGCCATACAGCTTAAACGGCAGCGCCGCGCCGCTGTAAGTGACATTGTGTTCCACATGCTCGGCGATCAACGGGGCCGGCGCGTCCAGGCGGCTCACATCCTCCAGAAAAACGCGCACCGTGGCCCCCACCAGCGCCGGCGTTTCCGGCGGCAGCACAATGTCCCCCTGCACCAGGGGAGTCGTTTCGGTGACAGGCTGCATACAGGTCTCCTTTTTTTCCAACCGGGTGAACAGAAGTGTGTACAGCGCCCGGCGATCAGGTCAGGGATCGGCGGGCGCTGCGATGGGCACGGGGTGCTGCTTAGCGGTCGCCACACCCGCCCGGGCGCAGGGGCGAATAGCCGGCTTCGGCGGCTACGGCGGTTTCGGCTTCGCGCTGGAGGCGGCCGTACATATATTCCACCGCCGCAATATCGCCGGGGCTAAGCGTGCTGCGCTGACCGATCACCTGGTCGCCGTGCGGCACGATGGTATCTTCGCCATTTTTGGAGAAGGCCTTGCGCGGGTAATGCATGATCGAATCGTAATCGTAAGCGCCAATATCCACGCCATCGGTGGTGTGCTTGTTAAAGTTAAACACCATCTGCGGCACGATATTTTCGTAGCGGATGGTCACGAAATCGTCGCGGTCGGCGCGGCTCTGTTCGTGCCACAGCCCCACCACATGGCCGATCTCATGAATGGTATTGCCCAGGCTGCACCCGTCGGCCAGGCCCAGGGCCTGCCGGCCGCCCTGCATCCCCACATACGACCAGCAGCCATTGGAGGGCTGGAAGTAGACATAATTGGGGTATTGTTTGGCATTGTCGGGGGTACGCAGCACAAACCGAATGCTGGTCTTCGCTTCCCAGTGGGCAATGGCCTCCGTCACCCGCGCCTGGTTGGGCAGGGCGGGGTCAATTTCATAGGGCACCAGGGCATTCTTCCAGTAGAATTTGGTGTTGGGCAGGCCGCTGCCGGCGGTCAGCGGGCGCTCCAGGTTGATGGCAATATCGCCTTCAATCATGGGGATGCCATCGACCAGGGTATATTCAACTTCACGGGTGAAAAACTCGCCCAGGTTGTAGCCGGCGATCACCGCGCGGCCGACGACGGGGCCATAGGCAAATTCCGGGTCCAGGCGAACCACGCCCGCTTCATCCGGGGGCACCGGCTGCGCGGCCGGCGCGGAGCCGCTGCGCTGGCCGAAGGCGATCAACACCCCCGCCAGGACGATCATGGCCGCCAGCATCCGCCGCCACGTTTGCTTTGCACTGGAACGCTGCTCATACATACCCGCTGCTCCTTAACACTCCATCATCGGTTATGTTTACAATAGCACAGGATGCCGCCGGATGCTATAAGGGGCCGGTAAATGAGCGGGGAACGCGGGCCCCCGGCCGCCCTCATCCCCGGCCCCTTCTCCCGCGGGGCGAAGGGTGACTTTTTTCTCCGTGCCTCTGCGCCTCTGCGTTGAATCTTTCGCCCGCGGTCGATTTTGGGGGTTATGCAGGGGCACGATGCATCGTGCCCCTACCACAGGCCGGCACATCTGGCCTCTTTTCTCCGTGCCTCTGCGCCTCGGCGTTAAATTCTTTTGCCCTCATCCGTACCCCGCCCGACCAAACAGCCTGTCAGGGTGACTTTACAGGGACTTTACACACTGCTAAAACTTACAAAGTATTTCATGGCTATGCTGTGGACAGATGAGGAACGCAGTCCGCGTTCCCGATGTCAGGGAGGAAAATCATGAAGACTTTACGCCATCTGGTGCTGCTGAGTGTGGTGATGGGACTGCTGGCGCTGGCGCTGGTGCCGG
>JALOOI010000277.1 GCA_025454495.1 Anaerolineae bacterium | reverse complement strand
CTGCGTCAGCCCCAGCGCGGGCAGGTTGATGGTCATGCCATTGGTGATCGTCAGCACGGCCGCGCCGTTCTGCGCGTTGATGAGCGTCAGGCTGCTGACGGCCGGCTGGCTTTGCGTTGTTCCCGTCCTGGTCGCCGTGGGCGGAATGCGCGTGGCCGTGGGCGGAATGCGGGTGGCCGTGGGCGGAATGCGCGTGGCCGTGGGCGGAATGCGGGTCGCCGTGGGCGGAATGCGCGTCGGCGTGCGCGTGGCGGTGGCCGTGCGGCTGTTGGTGATGGTGAAGTTAATGGTCAGCGTGCGGCCTTCCGTGCCGGCCTGGTTGGACCAGGAGTAGGGGATGGCCCGCAGCGTGCGGGCCCCCAGGCTGCCATAAGACCACGAGTAGTAACTGGCATTGGTGCCGCCGCTGTCCCCGCCCATCGTATACGGGAATTCCCGATCCAGCGTGCTGTTCACCCCGTTCACCTGGAACTGGACGCTGCCGATGGTCTGCGGGAAGGTTTCCGCGCGGATGGTGAAATTGGTGCCCACCGTGGCAATATCAATCACATCATTGTTCAGCAGCGTGCGGATGGGCCGCCCCGTGCTGGTGTTGACCAGGGTAAAGCCCGTCACCTGGAAGCCCCAGTCCTGGGTGGGGGTGGGCCCGTTGGGCGTGGGCGACGGGGTGCGCGTGGCGGTGGGGGTGGCCGTCACCACGCCGGTGGTGGGGGTCAGCACATAGACGTGCACCGTATGCGCCGCCATCGTGCCCACCAGGTTCGTCCCCTGAAGCGAGAAACCCGCCGGGCGATTGGCGAACATGGGCACGGCGCTCTGGATGCCGCTGCCCACCGGGATCACCACATTGCTCACCGACCGGGCATCGCCATTGATGATGACGTAATACTGTTTGCCCAGGTAATTCCAGCGGGCCACGCGCACCATGGGCGAGGGGGCCGGCAGGCGCGTCAGTTGGCCGTCGATGATGATGGGCGAAAAGGCTTTCGTCTCCTGCCCCAGGCGCTGCATTTCCGCCCAGATGCCCGGCGCACGGGTGGTGTTTTCGATGTCCCAGCTAAAATCCAGGAAGGTGTAATACAGGATGCCGTCCACATCATTCATGAACGCCTGATACGTCATATTGCGGATTTCATCCGGCGTGGGGGCCCGCTGGCCGGAGAAAGCAAACGATTGAATGTTGGCGATCAGCGGAATGTTGCGCGTGCCGCGCACGCCATCCGCCATGATGAGCTGCTGATCCACCGCCAGCACCGGGTCAGAAGGGATGGCATAGGTTTGCAGCCCGATGAACTCGCTGAGGCCCATGTACGGGCTGAGGTTGGAAGCGCCGCCGAGCGCCCCGCAGTTTATATAGGTCAGGTGGCGCACGGCATACTGGTCAATCAGCGCCCGGTTGGCATTGATGGTGGTGGTGGGCACGCCGGGGTTGCCGTTGCAATCGTCGGCAATCGTCCAGCCCAGGATGCCGGGGCGGTTGCCCCAGGCCTGCAGGGCGTACAGCTTGCCGGAATAATCATTGGCTTCGATGATTAACTGTACGCCGAGCTGTTCCGCCCGCCGGATGAACGCCTCATCATCGGTGCCGATGGCCGGGTGCAGCAGGTTGTAGCCCGCCGCCGCGATCTGCTCCAGATCGCCCATCAGCCGCGCATCGGTGCCGGCCCATGACCCGTGATAAAAGCCGGAAAGAAAGGTCGGTTTGCCATTGATGGCAATGCGCGTCCCTTTGATTTCAATCGTCTGCCCGGAGGCCGTCAGCACCAGCGCCGCGCCGGTCATGATGAGCACACACAACAATAAGATCGGGTATTTGAGCGACTTCAAAGGCCATAACTCCTGCTGATAAACCCTTACGGGCTACATTATGCCACAGCTTTTGCGGCCCAAAACGCTACATTACAGCTTTTATTGTTTTTATACACTCAGAATATGTTAAGAAAAAGCGCACCAGAACCACTTTTGGGCCCATCCTGAGTACAAATTGAATTAAATTTGGCTCACTTAACCGCCGCGGCGGCCGTGCTATTTTTGACAATTTCATACATCCTGTGAACAATTTATAACCGAACAGGCGTAAGCATAAAGGGGACGATCATGAGCGCGAGTCTGTATCCGCTGCGGCTGGAGCCGGTGCTGCATCCGCGGGTGTGGGGTGGCACAAAGCTGGCCGGCTGGCTGCATAAAACGCTGCCCGGTACGCAGCCCTGCGGCGAAGCCTGGGAACTGCACGATACCGCCCGCGTGGCCAACGGGCCGCTGGCCGGGCGCAGCATCGGTGATCTGGTGCAGCAGTACGGCACCGACCTCATCGGCGCAGGCAATGACCCGGCGCAGGGAATGCCGCTGCTGGTGAAATTTCTGGATGCCGCCGACTGGCTATCGGTGCAGGTGCACCCGGACGATGCCCAGGCGCTGCACCTGGAGGGCGACCCGCGCGGCAAAACCGAAGCGTGGATTATCCTGGCGGCGGAACCGGGTGCAAAGCTGGTGATCGGCGTGCAGCCCGGCACCGACCGCGCCACCATGACGGCGGCCATCCAGCAGGGGCGGCTGGAAGACCTGCTGGTGTATGCCCCGGTGCAGGCCGGGGATGTGATGTTCGTCCGCGCCAATACCATTCACGCCCTGGGGCCGGGGCTGCTCATCTACGAAATTCAGCAGTCGTCCGATGTTACCTACCGGCTGTATGACTGGAATCGCCCGGGGCTGGATGGTCAGCCGCGGCCGCTGCACATCGACAAAGGCGTGGCCGTGTCCCGGCTGGAGGCGGTACCGCCGATTGTGCATCACCCGCAGGATGGCGTGCTGGTGGAATGCCCCTATTTTGTGACCACACAGCACACGCTGGACGGCACCGCCCCCCTGACGCTGCCCACGGACGGGCGCTTTCAGGCGCTGACGTGCATCGGCGGCCACCTGGCGCTGACCGCCGGCGAGGTCAGCATCGACCTGGCGCACGGGCAAAGCGCCCTCATCCCGGCGGCGCTGCCCCGCCTGACGCTGACCGGCGCGGGGCGTGTGCTGCGCTCCTGCCAGCCCTCCGCCTGACGTGCCACCCGTGCCCGCGCCGCTTTCCGGCCGCCATCAGTCCTGGCAGTCCATGAAGATACAACCCCATCCTGGCAACATCGTATATAATGGTGATGGAATAAACTGCCCGTGCGAATTCAATTGCATAGCCTTTTCCCTGGCGCGGGCTGTTGAAACGACAGGATAACCTATGATTCGGTTACGACGTAAAAATACCGTCTGGCTGACTGTGCTGGGGCTGGTGATTGCGTTTGCACTGCTGGCGGGCAACATCACCCTGCCGGTGCAACTGGCGCTGCTGGGGGTCTTTGGGGTGGCGGTGCTGGCTTCGATGGTGCAACTGGGCCGGGAGCGCGAGTCGCTCATCCAGGCGCTGCGCCGGGCCCCCGTGCGCCAGCGCGTCAGCGCCCAGGCCCGCGAAGCCACTGAACGCGCCAAAGGCCACAATGGCTACCTGGTCAGCGGCTTAACCATGCTGGATGTGGGCCTCATCGCCCTGCAATCCAGTTCGGAGGGCATGGCCATGCGCCGCGCCCGCACCGTCTCCAAAGACGATGACGGGGCCCGCCCCTTCATCACCCTCAATGTAGAGCCGGAAGAAGCCGACCGGAATGCCCTGGTGCGCTTTGAAATTTTGAATCACTACGGCGAACAGGTCTACGTCCACGAGATGAAGGCTTATTTGCGCGATGGCGAGATGAGCCTGATGGCCGATCATCATTTGCCGCTGGCCGGCAACCGCGGCATCGGCGGCACGGGGGACTGGGATTTGCGCGTCTTCATCGATGGCAACCTGGCCGCCATCCACAATTTTACCCTGGCTCCGGGGCTGAGTGATCGCACCCGCCGCCTGAGCAGCCAGTACGAAGACAGCGAACCGGAGACGGTGTTTGATATTATTGACGAAGTGCAGCAGGATGTGTCGCCCAGTTTGCAGGATTTGCTGCAACAACAATCGCGCCCGCCGGCCCGCAACCCGGCCGCCGACAGCAGCAGCGACGGCGCATCCCGGCGCATCGGCACATCCACCCGCAGACGGAGGTAAGTAAGACGCATGGACTGGAGCAGCAATCGCAATACCATCATCCTGGCCTTTATTTTGCTGGCCCTGGGGGCCGTGGCGCTGTTTGAGAATGCCGTCCTGCTGGTGTTCATTTTACTGGGGCTGCTGTTCCTGGTGCGCCAGTTCGATAATAATCAGCTCAACCAGACCTATGCCACCGGCTATGAAGGCAGCGCGGCCGATGATGAGTATGACGACTGGGAAGAAGCCGAAAGCCGCCCGCTGCCGCCGCAGCAAAGCACCCAGCGCGAACCCGTCTACCGCCACGCGCTGGAAGCTGTCACCCGCGCCGGGCTGGACCCGGATACGGTGCAGGTGCTGGCGGTGGATATTGGCGTGATGGCCTTCAAGGACAGCGAACAGCCCGCTGTCTTTCGCACCTGGTCGGTGCCGGACGATGTGGATTATCTGCAACCGTTTGTGCAGTTGCGGCTGCCGGGCAAGGCCCGCGGGCGCGTGCGCTTTGAACTGCTGGACGCGGGCGGTAACGCGGTATTCGTGCATGAGGATGTGCACAACCTGGAACGCGGCCGTAATTTCGTCACCCCGGCGGCCCGCCTGCCCATCCACGATAGCCGCGAGATGGATGGCAAATGGCAACTGCGGGTGAGTGCGGATGGCGTGCTGCTGGCCACGCACCGCTTTGAATTTGCCGAAGCCACCGGCGCAGAAATTCAGCGCCACATCGGCGAAGATGGCGAGATCAATACCGAACTGCGGGCCGTGATGGCCGAAAGCCGCCTGCCGCGCATGTCGCTGGATGATTTGCTCTCGTACCAGGATGAAGAAGAATCCGGCAGCAGCCGGCAGCAGCGTTCTTAGCGC
>JALOOI010000276.1 GCA_025454495.1 Anaerolineae bacterium | reverse complement strand
CAGCCGCCACACCGCCGGGATGAGCGCCTCCGCCAGCCCGCAGCACACGCAGCCCCCCGCCAGCCGCACCCGTGGCACGCCGGCCAGGTGCAGCGGGGTATCGCAGTTATCCAGCAGGGTAACACTGTGCCCGCGGGCCTGCGCCAGCCCGGCCAGGTACGCCGCCAGCGCCGCGCGGGCCGCGTGCTGTGCCCCGATCATGACGATTAAATGCACAGGCACTCCTTCCATGTCTTGCCATTTTAAATGATACCAGGTATCATTTAAATAAACAGCCTGCATTCAGTCAGGCACCAGGAAAGCGACCTCTATGCCGCATACCGGCCAGTTTCCCGTTCCGCTGACGATCATCAGCGGCTTTCTGGGCGCGGGCAAAACCACGCTGCTCAACCATATTTTACACGGCCAGCACGGTTTAAAAATCGCGGTGCTGGTGAATGACTTCGGCGCGATCAACATTGATGCGCGGCTGGTGGTGGGGGTGGAGGGCGAAACCGTGAACCTGGCCAATGGCTGCATCTGCTGCACCATCCGCGGCGACCTGCTGGCGGAGACGCTGCGGCTGCTGCGCCGGCCCGAACCCCCGCAGTATATCATCGTGGAAACCAGCGGCGTGTCCGACCCGATGGCGGTGGCCAATACGTTTTTCCTGCCAGAATTGCAGCCGGTGGTGCGCCTGGACAGCATTCTGGTGGTGGTGGATGCCGATCAACTGCTGACGTTGCAGGATGAACAGGCCGATCTCTCGCTGGATCAGATCGCGGTGGCGGATATTGTCGTCGTGAACAAGGTAGACCTGGTGAGCGCAGAACACCTGGCAGAAATTCGCACGGTGGTACGCCGCATGATCCCGGATGTGCGCCTGCTGGAGACGACTTTCGGCCGGGTGCCGCTGCCGCTGGTGCTGGGCGTGGGCCTGTATGCGCCAGAACGCCTGGCACAGCGCTCCGCCAGAGATGTGCACGTCCACGGCATCGACGAAGCACACAACCACGATCATGACCACAGTCACGATCATGACCACGACCATGACCATGACCACAGTCACGACCATGACCACGACCATGACCACAGTCACGATCATGACCACGATCATGACCACAGCCTGGTCTTCAGCACCTGGAGCTGGACGAGCGAAAAGGCGCTGTCGCTGGCGGCGCTGCGGGCCCTGTTCGAGGAGCTGCCGACCACCATCTACCGCGCCAAAGGGGTGATCTATTTGCAGGAAATGCCCGATACAGCCGCCGTGCTGCAACTGGTGGGCAAACGCGCCAGCCTGACGCTGGCCGACCCCTGGGGCGACGAAACACCGCGCACGCAACTGGTCATGATCGCCTCTTACGGCGGCATTGATGGTGACGCGCTGCGGCAAAAGCTGGCCGACTGCGAACAGCGCCCGCGGCCGTCCGTGCTGCGCGTGCCCAAACGCACGGAATGGGCACGGCGGCAGCATCAACCGGGTTCAGGCCACCAGGATTCAGGGCGCTAAAAGCGGCCTTCCATCGTGGCCACATACCCGGTCAGTTCGGCATAGCCCACGCCGGTAAAATCGCCGGTCACATCCACCGCGCCTTCCCAGTAGGCGATGTTGGTGCCATGCAATTCCTGATCCAGCATCACCGGGGTGATGGTGAAGCGGCGCTGTAAGTCGTCCGCGGCGATGACCACCTCCCACCCGGACGGATACACCGCCCCGGTATGCGGGCTGGCCCAGGTGTCGGTGGCGGTGATGGTGAAGCTGCTGGAGGGCAGGTAGCGCGTGGTGCCATCCGGCCGGATGTACAGGCCGCCAAAGGCCGGCTCTTTGCCGCCGTCCGCCAGGCGAATTTGCCCGATCATCAATTCGCTGCCATCATCAAAAATCAGCCCGAACCAGTCCCACCCTTTGGCCCCGGTGCCCAGGGCGCTGGTGCTAAATTCGTGGTCTTTCCACGACAGGCCCGTGACCGGGTACACCGTATCGCCCACGGTGATGGTGCCCTGCGTGACCAGCCGCGACAGGCTGTAGTAGTAGCTGGCGTTGCCCGGTTCGGCGCTTTTGGGGGATAACCCGCCCTGCCCCTGAAGCGCCGGCGGTTTCACCTGTTCCAGCGTTAAATCCACGCCAAAATCATCCGCCACCGCCTGAATGGTGGTGAGGCGGGCCGCGTCATCCTGCGCCAGAATCTGCCAGTCTTCCAGCCACACGTGGTAGCGCGGCTGCCCCTGCGCCCCGGCCAGCCCGGCCCCGCCCCGGCTGTAACGCTCCGCATGGAAAAACTGCCCGCCGGCAATATCGCTGACGGTGAAATGCGCCAGGTACACCTGGTCGGAGCGCCATTCACTGGCGCTGTCCGCGCCCGTGGCCGCGGCTGCGTCCGCGCTGGCGGGGGGCTTCAGCGCCCGCCGGAAGATGGTGAACTGAAAGCCAAAACGCCGCCCTTCCGCCGTGAACAGATTGCCGGTGTAATACCACCACTCGGTCTGGAAAGCCGGGTGTTCACCAAAGCTCGCCGGGAAATCCCAGGCGAAGGGTTCCACGGCCCGCGCAAAGCCGGTCAGGTCGGTCTGCGGAATTTCGATCACCGCGCCCGCCTGCACCTGGTCGCCGCCGGCAATATCCACCAGCGAAAAGCCAAACAGCACCACGGCCAGCATCACCGCGCCTGCCAGTATCCAGCGCCACATACTCTGTATCCCGTCACTGTGAAAAAATCATTCTCCAGCATACTTCAGGCGGTTCAATCCTGAATGAGCGTTGATGAAGATAGCATTAATCCGCTTCTGGCGGTATAGTTGCCGGCAGGAACATAACCACGAATTTCAGGATAAGGTATGGCGTTTGAACCGATTACACTGCTTAATCTCGACCGCCTGCGCGAAGTGGCGGCGGTCAAATTCGGCTGGATTGCCGGGCTGGCCTGGTCGCCGGACAGCCGTTTGCTGGTGCTGGCCGGGGGCGGCGGGCTGGCCTGCTACCGCGATGGCCTGGGGGGCAGCCCCGACCAGGTGATCGAAAGCCCCACCAGCCCGGTGAAGGCGCTGGCCTTCAGCCACAGCGGGCGGCTGCTGGCCACCGGCAGCGCCGATACGCGGGCCCGGCTGTGGGACGTGGACGGCAGCGGCCGGCTCACGCTGCGGGCCGACCTGCACGGCCACACCGATTCGGTCGATGCGGTGGCGCTCAGCCCCGGCGGCTCGCTGCTGGTGACGGCCGGCGCTGACCGCACGCTGCGGGTGTGGAATACCGAAATTGGCATTCATCATGCCACGCTGGCGGGCCACACCGACGAAGTGACCGCGCTGGACTTCGGGCTGGATGGCCATGTCATCCTCAGTGGCAGCCGCGATGGCACGCTGCGCCTGTGGGATTTAAAAGCGGAGACGGCCGGCACCATCATCGGCACGCATGATGACTGGGTGCGCGATGTGCGCGTGAGTCCTGGCGGTACGCTGTGCGCTTCGGCCGGCAAAGATATGACCGTGCGCCTGTGGGACATTTACGAAGCCCGCAATGTGCATATTTTGCAGTGCCACCTCAACGGCGCGGACTGCGTGGCCTTCAGCCCGGATGGCTCGCTGCTGGCCACCGGCGGGCGCGACCACAAAATTATGCTGTGGCATGTGGCCAGCGGCGAACTGCTGCGGACTTTCACCGGGCACGATAAGCCGGTGCTGGCGCTGGCCTTTAACAGCCGCGGCACCATGCTCATCAGCGGCGGTGGCGATAATGCCGTGAAGCTGTGGTGCGTGGAGAATAACGATTAAGCCGGCCCTCAGAAGCCGGGCGCGGCCGCCGGCAGCCGCTGGCTGCGCCAGAACGTCAGCGGTGGCGCGGCACTCACACACGCCGATGGCGGCGGGCGGGCCGGATCGTCCAGAAACTGCTGCATGAGCGACTGCGCGCACGGGCTGGAACGCAGCACGCCATGGCCGGCATCGGCCAGGGTGTAGCGAAAGGCGGCCGGCAGGGTGGCCGCGGCCAGCGTGGCCCACTCCGGCGGGGTGATGGGGTCGAATGCGCCGTTCAGCAGCAGCACCGGGGCCGTACCGGCGACCGCGCGGCCGGTGCCGGGGGCGGGCGGCTGCGTGCGCCACGCCTGGCACACCGCCACCAGGCGGCCGTTCAACTGCGGCTGCTGCGCCAGATAGTCCCGCCAGCGCGGGAAGGCGTGGGCCAGCCGGGCCAGGGCGGCCGGCTCCAGCCGGGGCACATCTTCGCTGCACTGCACCGCATAATACAGCCCGGTGGCGATGTCGTCCGCGGCCAGTTCCTGGCGCAGCCCGGCCCGCACCGTCGCCGCCTCCGTCCCGCCGCTCTCCGCCAGCCGCGCCAGCCGGTAGGGGATGGCTTCAATCTCCGCCCGGTCATACAGCCAGCCGAACACCTGGTTCGCCAGGCGATCCCCGGTCAGCCACAGCTCAACGGGCCGGCCCGCCAGCCGCAGCGGAATGATGGCCGGCTGCGCGTTCAGCCGGTCATAAAGCTGCCAGAACGTCGTTTCCAGGTGCGGATAGTCGGTGGCGCAGGCGGCATCGGCGGCGCAGGCGGCGAACAGCGCATCCAGCGCCCGCTGAAAATTGGGCACGGCGCTGCTGAACAAATTCACCTGCGGCGGGTACACCGAATCCAGAACGAGGCTGCGAATGCCGGCCGGATCGGTGTTCAGGGTGAGCAGCGCCAGCCGTGCGCCGTAAGACACCCCCACGATATTCCACCGGGGCAGGCCCAGGGCCTGTCGCAGCGCGGCCAGGTCGGCGGCGCTCTCCGCGCTGGTGTAGGCAGCCGTGGCGATGCCGGCCGCCGCCAGCCGATCATGGCACTGCGCCAGTGCGGCCCGCAGGCGGGCCCCGTCCGCATCTGCGCCGGCGGGCTGCCCCAGGTACCAGCGCCGCACCTCGGCCACTTCCGGGCAGGTGAGCGCCGGGCGCGATTGGCCGGTGCCGCGCTGGTCGATGAAGATGATGTCGCGCTGCGCGATGAAGGGGGCGAAAGCCGCTGCCAG
>JALOOI010000275.1 GCA_025454495.1 Anaerolineae bacterium | reverse complement strand
CCCCGGCCGCGGCCGCGCCGGCGGCCAGTGTCGATCCTGATGAGGTGATGCGCCGCCTGAACCAGGCCAAAGATGTGTCGCCGGTCGAAATTGAAAGCATGTTCGATGCCATGTTCAAGAAGGCGGAAGAATATGCCTACCGCGATGCCGAATTTGGCGACGAAGCCGATGCCGAAACGCCCGCCGCCGCCGCGGCCATCCAGCCCGAAACGCCGGACTGGTTGCAGGAGATGATGGTGCAAAGCCCCCCGGCCGCCCCGCTGCCGGTGGCCGACGTGGAAGCGCAAATGGCCGATGTGCTGGCCGGGCTGGAGGCACCGCCGGCCGCCGCGGCCAGCGCAGCGGACATGCCGGACTGGTTGCAGGAGTCCGCGCCCGCCGCAGCCGCCCCGGTGGCGGCCGCCGTGGCAGAGATGCCGGACTGGTTGCAGGAAACTGCGCCGGCCGCAGCCGCCCCCGTCGCGGAGGAGAGCGACATGCCCGACTGGCTGCTGGCCGGGATGGGCATGGAGATCGCCACCGAAGCCGCCCCGGCCGAACCGGCCGACATCCCCGACTGGTTGCAGGATGCCACGCCGGAGACGGGCGACATTCGCCAGGATATTTTCGCCGCCGAAGCCGCACCCGCGCCCGCCGCGGCCGTCCCGGCCGATTTCGTCATGGATGCCGGTGATCCCTGGGTGGTGGCCCTCACGCAGGAAGCGGAAAATCAGGAACAGCTCGCCCTGTGGTATGCCCGCAAGACCGGGCAAATCCCGGATGTGGAAGCCGCCCCGGTGATCGCTGCGGCCGCGCCCTTCGCCGCGCCGGCGGCCGGGGCGGGGTCGCGCCTGCAGGTGGCACAGTTCCCGGTGGAAACCGAACTCCAGGAAGGCACCATTGAGCCGGTACCGGACTGGCTGACGGGCGAAGAGATCGCCCTGCCGGCCGTGACGGCCTTCACCGAAGACAGCGCCCCGGACTGGCTGACCACCACCGATGAAACCGACAGCGCCGAAGCCATGCCGGACTGGCTGGTCAGCGGCATTGATGATGCCATCGTCACGCCGGATGTCCCCGGCTGGCTGGAGAGCGAAACCGGCAGCAGCGATGATGCCTTCCCGGACTGGCTGAACGTGGATGCGGTGGAGACCGAAACCGACATCCCGGACTGGCTGCGTGAAACGATGCAGGAAGGCGAGCCGGTGGCTGCGCCGCCCGCACCGCTGCCGGCCGTGGCCGGCCCGCCCGCGCCGCCGCGTTCCCCGGTGCCGGTGGCCCCCGCCGCCGCCATTGATGTCGGCGCGGCGCTGCAATCCGCCCGGCGCTACCGCGATGCCAGCGATCTGGACAGCGCCCTGCGCGATTATGAGGCCGTCGTCCGCGCCAACAGCCAGCTTCAGGACGTGGTGGACGATCTCAGCCGCCTGGTGGAACAGAAAGACCACAAAAAGAACCCGGCCATTTATCGCGTGCTGGGGGACAGCCTCATGCGTACCGGCAAATTGCAGCAGGCGCTGGATACCTACCGCAAAGCGCTGAATCTGCTGTAAGCGCGGCGTGATTAAGACCCGTTAAAAAAAACCGGCAGCGCCCTGATCTGCCGGTTTTTTTTCCACCGAATCCGCGTATCATAACCCGCCGGAACCTGCGCCGCATTTTTTTGCCTGAGAGGATAAGCTACATGGAACGTACTCTGATTATCGTCAAGCCGGATGCCGTCCAGCGCGGGCTGACGGGAGACATCATCAAACGGTTTGAACAGCGCGGCCTGCGCATCATCGGCATGAAACTGATGCACGTCTCCCGCGAACTGGCGGAGAAACATTATGACATCCACCGGGAACGCCCCTTCTTCGCCAAACTGGTGAATTACATCATCTCGTCGCCGGTGGTGGTCATGGCGCTGGAAGGCCCGAATGCCATCGCCGCCGCCCGCGCGACCATCGGTGCCACGCGCCCGCACGAAGCCGCTGCCGGCACCATTCGCGGTGATTATGCCCTCACCGTCGATTACAACCTGGTGCACGGCTCCGACAGTGTGGACAATGGCGTGCTGGAAGTGAATAACTTCTTCAGCGCCGCTGAACTGCTGCCCGGCTGGGCCCGCAGCACCGATGCCTGGATCGCCGGTTAGGCCCGGCCCCCGCGCCGCCGGCCCCCCGGCGGCTCTTTTTGCGAAGCATCAGCGTCAGGATCGCCGCCATGTCCGATATGTTTACCGCTTACGGTCAGGACACCCCGCCGCCGGCCGCGCCAGCAGGTGATTTTTTCGCCAGCTACCCGGTGCCGTCGCCCGCCCCGCCGCCGGCCGCCGACTCTGTGCCCCCCGCTGCGCCCCCGGCCCCCGCGCCGGCCGCCGTGCCCGCCCTGGCCGACATTTTCGCCGCGCTGCATGACCTGGTGGGGCTGGCCGCGGTGAAGACCGAATTTGAGCGTCTGCGGCAGTTTGCCCGCGTGCAGGCGCTGCGGGCGGAGCAGGGGCTGCCGGTGCAGCCGGTGCCGCGCCACGCCATTTTTTACGGCCGGCCCGGGGCCGGCAAGACCACCGTCGCCCGCCTGTACGGCCAGCTTTTACGCGCCCTGGGGGTGCTGCCGCGCGGCCACCTGGTGGAAACGGATCGCCTGGGCCTGGTGGGGGCCAATCACAGCCCGACCACCGCCGAAAAAACGCGCACCGCCATCGCCCGCGCGGCCGGCGGCGTGCTGTTCATTGATGATGCCCAGGTGCTCTACAAAGACGATTATGCCGTGTGGGATGCCGGCGGCGAAATTCTTCAGCTTTTGCTGGAATACGTGCAGCACCCGCAGGCGGATTTTGCCCTGGTCCTGGGCGGCACCCCGGATGGCATGGCCGCGCTGGTGCAATCGCACGATGGCATGAAAAATGTCTTCGCCAATCATCTGGATTTTGCCGATTATACGCCGGCGGAACTGCTGGAAATTTTTGAACGCCTGTGCCGCCACCAGCGCTACACGCTGAGCGCCGGGGCGCGGAAAAAATTGCGCCGCCTGCTGGCCGCCAGAGTCGATGAGCATGACCCCACCTTTGGCAACGCCCGCTACGTCGCCAGCCTGTTCCAGACCATCACGCGCAACCAGGCCACCCGCCTGGCCGATAAAGACGGGGCGCTGGATCTGCTGACGCTGGAAACCGCCGACATCAGCCCGGCCACGCTGCCCGGCAGCCGCCGCACGGCCCGCCCCCTGGGTTTTGATGTGCCCGCCGATCTTGATTAGCGCCTACCGTGGCGCATACACCCGGAGGAAGGCCCGTGGCCGATGCTGTGCCCGCCGCTGCGCTCAGCGGCAAAATCCGTTTCGCTGTTGATTATATTAACCTGCTGGGCCTGATGAACCTGCGGGCCAGAGGCGGCATGAACCCCGTAGCCCACGCGGCCATTTTGCTGTTCCTGGTGGACTGGGGCCTGAATGCCGCCGAACTGGATGAAGCCAATCGCGTTTTCTGGCAGCAGGTGGAGGATAAAACCATCGACTCCTTTGAAGGGGCCGCCGCCCGCCTGCGCCAGGCGCTGCACCAGCGCCCCCAGGAGCAGCAGCGCATGATGATGCATCTGGCCGCCATCGCGGAACTGGATGCTGACCTCACCGCGGAAGAAGCGGGCTACCTGAAAAGCTGGGGCGAAACCTTCGATATGCGCCCGTCCGAAGTGAGTGCGCTGTATGATCGCGGGCGGCAACTGGCCCTGGGCCTGGCTTTCTTCGGCCGGCGCTACATGGAAATTCAACTGAGCCAGCCCCCCGCCCCGGCGGACGACGCAGCGGCCCCCGCCACCCCGGCCCCCTGAACGCGGCCGGATTGCGACAGGTTTTTAACAGTCCATGATTGCAAATCAAGAACGTTTGTGCTATCCTTACGCTTCCGTATGACCATCATCGCACGGCGATTCTACAGAAGGGCACAGGCACCATGGCCAGAAAAAAGAAAGCCGAAGCAGCGCCGCTGTTCGACAAATCCGACAAGACCGATGAAGGTCGCCAGAAAGCGCTGGCGGCCGCCCTGGAAGATTTAACGCGCCGCTTTGGCGAAGGCACCATCATGAGCCTGGGCGAGGCCGCCCATTTGCAGGTGGATGTCATCCCCACTGGCTCGCTGGGGGT
This sequence comes from Anaerolineae bacterium, assembly GCA_025454495.1. Classification (GTDB taxonomy): domain Bacteria; phylum Chloroflexota; class Anaerolineae; order Aggregatilineales; family Phototrophicaceae; genus JALHOR01. The sequence goes on along the minus strand of JALOOI010000275.1, from coordinate 894 downwards.
GGATATTGCCCTGGGCGTGGGCGGCATTCCCCGCGGGCGCATCACCGAAATTTATGGCGCAGAATCCAGCGGCAAAACCACCCTGTGCCTGCACATCATCCGCGAAGCCCAGCGGCGCGGCGGCATTTGCGCCTTTGTGGATATGGAACACGCGCTCGACCCGCTGTATGCCGGGCGCATCGGGGTGGAACTGGACACGCTGTACGTGTCGCAGCCGGATACGGCCGAGCAGGCGCTGGAGATCGTCGAATCGCTGGTGCGTTCCGGGGCGATGGATGTCATCGTGCTGGACAGCGTGGCGGCGCTGGTGCCGCGGGCGGAAATTGAAGGCGAAATGGGCGATTCGCACGTGGGGTTGCAGGCCCGGCTGATGAGCCAGGCGCTGCGGAAACTGGTGGCGGCCATCAAACAATCCAATGTGGCGGTTATTTTCACCAACCAGCTCCGCGAAAAAGTGGGGGTTATGTTCGGTTGTATGAGCGCTGATGTGCCGGTGACTCTGGCCGATGGCAGCAGCCTGCCCATCAGCACCATCGTCGAGCAAAAATTGCCGGTGGAGGTGCTGTCTTATAACGTGACCACACAGCAGTTCGAGCCGCGCCGGGTGGTGAACTGGTTTAACAATGGCGCGACCGATCATTTCCTGCGCTTTGTGGTGGCTTCGTATGCCGACGGGCACAGCCATACTTTTGATTGCACGCCGAATCATCTGCTGTTGACCGAAGACGGGTATGTTCCGGCCGGCGAACTGGCCGCCGGGGAACGCCTGATCGTGGCGGTGCCCGTGCCGGTGCTGGCCGGAGTGGCCCCGGCACAGCCGGAATACCACCCGCAGGCCATGACCATCCTGCACATTGACGATGCCCCGCTGCCGGCCAACAACCACCGCTACGA
>JALOOI010000274.1 GCA_025454495.1 Anaerolineae bacterium | reverse complement strand
CACTACTACGCCCGCATCAATTTCACCGGCTTTGAGGCGATTGTGGATGCCCTGGGTGGCATTGAACTGGCGGTGGACTGCCAGTACGAAGATTACTATCCCATCGCGCCGCTGGATCAGCTTGATCTGACGCGGCCGATTGAGGAGAACTACAAACTGCGGACGCTGCCGGTGGGTTTCTACAGCTTCAATGGTTTTGATGCCCTGTGGTATGCCCGCACGCGCCGCGCCACCGATGATTTCGACCGTAATGATCGCCAGCAGCGCGTGATCCGCGCGGTGTTCCGTAAAGCGCTCCAGACCGGGCAACTGGCGCAGCTACCGGAATTGTGGACGCAGTTCACCGGCGTGGTGGAAACCAATGTGCCGTTTGAGCTGATGCTCGGTATTTTGCCCATCGCGCTCAACCTCAACCCGGAAGCGATTGAGACCTTTACGCTCATCCGCACCTACCATACCACCCCGTGGCAGCCGCCCACCGGCCCCTTTGCCGGCCAATCGGTACAGCTCCCGGTGTATGAACCGATCCGGCAGCTTTTGACCGATTTTTACACGCCGCCCACCGGCAGCCAGCTTAACCGGGCGCTGCCGCCCATCGCGGTGTATAACGGCTCGCCCAACCCGGACTGGGACAAAGTGGCGGCCGGGCGGCTGCGCGACGAAGGCTTTAATGCCTATGCCGCCGGCGCGGCCGATAATGCCGCCTACACCGACACGCTGCTGCTGGATAATGCCGCGCTGGACAAAGACAGCCTGGCGGATGATATTGCCGATTTGCTCAACATCACCCCGGCCCATATCACCGTGCAGCCCGACCCGAATCGCCAGGCGGATTACCGGGTGATCGTGGGGGCGAATTACAATTCGTGCAGTGCGCCGGGGCTGGGCAATTAGCTTTTAAAAACGCACCGGCAGCGGGGCAGGGTGCTGCCGGTGCGTCAGAGCGGCATCAGTGGCCGGGGTCTTCCTGGCGCTGTGCCAGCCGCACAAAGCGCGGGGTGTTCGTTTCGGCGTTTTCCAGGATGCCCACGCGCTTTAACTCTATCACCAGCAGCGTGGCGGTGGCCGCCGGCAGCCCCAGAATATCCTCCAGCGCGCCCACGCTCAGCCAGCCCAGGTAGGCCGCCAGCGCAATGGCCCGCGTCTGCAAATCGGCATTCAAATAATCCGCGGTGATGGTTTCCTCTGCCGGGGCATGGCTGCCATTCAGCGCGTCCGCCGGGGCCAGGGTTAGGGTTGGGGTTGGGGCCGGGTTCAGCGGCGGCGGGGCGGGCGCTTCGATGGTGGGGGGCAGGATCGCCTCCAGCGTGGCCGAAGCCTCCAGCGCGGCCGGGGACTCGTTCGGCTTGTGGATCTCCAGGCTGCGGGCATCCGGTGCCACGGCCCGCAGCGTTTCATCGACCGTGGCGCGGCGGGCGGGCGCGGGGGCGGCCGGCGGGGCCTCGCTGCGCAGGGCCTGGGCGGCGCGTTCCAGCGTGCGCTGGGCGGGCTTATCCGGCACCGGCGGGCGCGGCAGGATCAATTCTGCATCCTGCGAGCGCAAAATGCCGGTTACACCCGTGCGGCCGCTGATGACGCTGCTGCTGAGGACGCTGCCGGTGGTGGCTTCCGTCTGGCGCTGGCGGGCGTTGCCGCGCCAGTATTCGATGGCCCGTTTGATCTCGACTGCGCTGATGGCGCAAATTTCGATGGGCACGGTGCGAATGTCTTTGCGATGATCCAGCCGGCCTTCCACCAGGAAGGCATCAATAAAGCGCAACTGCGAGCGATGCACCGGCACTTCTTTGAAGATTTCGCGGGCGGTCTGGCGCAGCACCAGCCGCGTCAGGATTAACCCGTGCAGGCTGCGTAAATAGTCCGGCGTGTTAAATTCATCAATGGTGATGAGCAGATGCACGCCGACCTTGCTGCCTTCCTGAAGCAGCTTAATCACCAGCGGCATCAGTTCCACTTCGTGCGCCTGCCAGGCCGCATCGGAGAGCGAATCCAGCACCATGAGGATGCGCGGCAGTTCCGGGCGCTGGCGTTCGCGCTGGCGGGCATTGTATTCGGCCAGCGTGCGCTGGTGATCTTCCTGGAGGGCCTGCTGGCGGCGCTGTACTTCTTTCACCAGCCCCTGCAACAGGCGCTGCCCCGCCACCGCATCGGAGAGCAGCCGGCCCAGCGCATGGGGGATGCCGGCGAATACTTTGTGGGTTTTGGCGGTTTCGCCGGCCAGCGCCAGGCGCAGCTCGCCGGGTGTATTCAGCAGGGACAGCGACAGTAAAATGCCCTGCACGATATGCTGCCGGGCGCTTTCTTTGCCGGCCACCAGCAAATGGCCGATCTCCGCCAGGTCACGGATGATGACCTGCTGCTCCAGGGTAATGCCACAGGTGAAAGCGGTGGTGGCGGGATGCTTGCGGAAGGTATCGCGCACCAGCAGGCGGCGCAGGCTCTGCGGGCGATGGTCGATGGTACGCATGAGGATGCCGACGGCCTGATCTTCCCCCTTGAGCGCCGGCATAAAACCGAGCGTCCAATCCGGGTGGGCTTCGGCGATTTTCTCCACACTTTTTTCAATGTCTTCGGCTGTCACCTGGCGGCGATTGCCCATGCGCCCCACCATCTCCGGGCGGGCCACGAAGAGATGATACGAGGGCGAGGAGCGCACATTGACGATGCGGGCTGGCGTTTCCAGGTCGGAAAGTTCACGCTGAATGGTCAGCATATGCTCACGGATGGACCCGCTGCCGGTGCCGCCGGGCGGGTTGGCTCCCTGATCCAGAATATCAACGATGGCCGGTGTCAGCCAGTTGACGCTATCCATGCGGCTGTAAAGTTCCGGCATGGTCTATCCTCTCACCCACACATACAGGCTCTTGCTTCTTTAATTGTATACGCGCTGACCGGGTTTTGCATCCTCGGCCAAATTTTAGTCTGGTATGTTTCTGGTTAAGAGGCAGGAATCAAAACCGGGGGCGCACAGCGCCGCCCCCGGCGACCGGGTTAGTCTTTGGTGGTGGGGTCGAAGGCATCGCGCAGGCCGTCGCCGATGACGTACAGGCACAGCACGGTGGTCATAATCATCAACCCCGGCAGGATGGCCAGCAAGGGGGCCTGTTTAAAGAAATCCTGCGCCCCGGTGAGCATATTGCCCCAGCTTGGCGTGGGCGGGTTAATGCCAAAGCCCAGGAAGCTAAGGCCGGATTCGGTGAGGATTAGCCCGCCGATGCTGATGGCCAGGGTGATAATCACAATCGAGATGAGGTTGGGCAGAATGTGCTGGAACATGATACGGGCATTGGAGGCCCCCATGGCGCGCGCCGCCACCACGAATTCGCGTTCCCGCAGGGCCAGCGTTTCGCCGCGCACCAGCCGCATGATGCCCGTCCAGCCCAGGATGCCCAGCACAAAGGTGAGGGTGGCGGGCCCGCGCAGCGCCGAGGCGACTTCCGGCGGCATATCGGCGGCACGGGCGGCCACCACCGCCGAAATAATCAGCAGCAGGTACAGATCGGGAATGGAATTGAGCGTGGTGATGACCCAGTTCATAAAGTCATCGAAGCGACCGCCGTAGTAGCCGGTGGCCAGCCCCAGGCTAACGCCGATGCTGAGCGAGATAATGGCCGAGAAGAACGCGATGCTGAGCGAGATGCGTCCGCCATACAGCAGCCGCGAGACCACATCGCGCCCTTTATGGTCGGTGCCCAGTAAATGCTCGCTGGAGGGCGGCGCAAACACATTATCCAGTTGCTCGGCAAACGGGCTAACCCCCAGCAGGACATTGCTGATGGGATCGGCGAAGATCGTCAGCAGCACCAGGGTGCCAAAGATGCCCAGGGCAAACAACGTCAGATAATCGCGGCGCAGGCGGTACAGCGCCCGCTGGAAATGGGTGCGGCTTTGAACGTGGTCGGCTTCTTCCTGCGCGTCCTGCTTCAGGCGGGCAATGCTGGTGGCCATAATCTGATCTCCCTAAAAGCGGATGCGCGGGTCAACGATAGCGTAGGCAATATCGGAAATAATATAGGCGACGACGGTGAGCAGCGCTGCCACCAGCACCGAGACCATCACAATGGGAAAATCGCGCCCGCTGACGGCCTCCAGCGTTAAGCGCCCCACCCCGGGCCAGCTAAAAATTTGCTCGGTGATGGGGGCCCCGGCGACCACGCCCACGATGGAGGGCCCCAGGAAGGTGGCCAGCGGAATCATGGCGTTGCGGGCAGCATGGCGCACCCACACCGCGCGGCGCGGCAGCCCTTTGGCGCGGGCGGTGCGCACATAATCGCTGTGGATGGTATCCAGCATGGAGGTACGCATGTAGCGCGAATAGCCGGCCACGCCGCCAAAGCCGAGCATCAGCGTGGGCATAATCAAATATTCCAGGCGCATCTGGATGGGCGGGCAGGGCTGGCGGCTGTACACAGTTTTATCGCACTGCTGCCCGCGGGCCCACTGCAAATCCAGCGCAGTGCCGAAGAACATGAGCAGCAGCAGCCCCAGCCAGAAGGTGGGCACAGCATTGCCGACGACGGCAAAAACGCGGCTGCCATTATCAAACGCGCCCCCGCGCCAGATGGCCGCCATAATGCCCACCGGAATACCGATGGCCATGGACACCAGCAGCGTGGCGACCCCCAGTTCGGCGGTGGCCGGCAAACGGCTGAGGTACAGGTCAATGGCGGGAATTTTGTATTTTAATGAGCGTCCAAAATCGCCCCGCAGGATGCCATAACGCACCAGGCTGGCATCCAGGGTGCCGTTATCGTCCATATCCAGGTCTTTGAAGCCGATGGGATGCATCCAGTCGTTGCCGGTAAGCCAGATGACATACTGGATGTACCACGGGTCATTCAGCCCCAGGCGCTCGCGCATGATGGCCCGCTGTTCCGGGCGCATGTTCGGGTCATCCGGGACACCCAGGGCGCTGCCCGGGGCCAGGCTCATAATGGCATAAGAGAGCAGGGTGATGCCGAAAATGGTGGGGATGGCCTGAAGCAGGCGGCGGAGGATGTGGCGAAACATATAGGGAGAGCCTGTCGTTAACCAAACAATGGATTAGAGGCA
>JALOOI010000273.1 GCA_025454495.1 Anaerolineae bacterium | reverse complement strand
GAAGCCATCAACCCGCGCGATGTGCCGCTGCTCCAGGACCTGGGCTATACCATGGTCGAAACTTACCCCGGCGGCATGGATCCCTACGTGCTGATGAATGTCGCGGCCCCACCGTTTGATGACATCCGCGTCCGTCAGGCGTTCAATATGGCGGTCGAGCGTGACAGCATCATTCAGGTGGTGGCGGGCGGCAGCGCCATCCCCCAGTACGGCCCGATCTCCATCAGCGTCGCCGGGTATGACCCGGTGGTTGAAACTGCCGCGCCGGCGTATGACCTGGCAGGCGCGCAGGCGCTGCTGGCGGAAGCGGGTTACACTGACAGCGATGGTGATGGTATCCTCGAAAAAGATGGGCAGCCCTTCACCCTGACCATGGTGCTAACCCCCAATTACGCGACGCTGGCCCAGGTACTTCAGGAGCAATACCGGCAGTTGGGCGTGCAGATCGAACTCCAGCAGGGCGACCTGGGAACGCTGTTCGGCGCAGTCGTCACCGGGCAGTACCAGCTTGCCATCGGCTTCTATTCGTATAATGAGGCGGACATTATGTTCATTTTTTACCACTCCAGCAGCCTGGGCGCACTGAACGTCAGCCAGGTCAACGACCCGGTGCTGGATGATATCCTGGTGCGCACGCGCACCGCGCCCGATCCTGAAACCCGGCAGGCGGCCGTGACCGAAGCGCAGCTTTACATCATCGAGCAGGCTTACACCGTGCCGCTGTATACACCCGCGCTCAACACGCCTTTCAGCCCGCGCCTTCAGGGCGTGCTGATCGGGCGCGATGGCTCAAATATCTGGCTGAACGATGTGACGATCACACCCTGACCCTTGATCTAACCATCACGGAGAAAACCCGATGGACGATGCGCACATTCTCTACGAAAAACGCGGCGCTGTTGCGTTAATCACGCTGAATCGTCCGGCGGTTCTCAATGCTGTTCGCCGTGAAATGTTCCGCTACCTGCTCGACCTGTTCGCTCATATCCGCGATGACGACTCCGTTCGAGTGGTCGTCATCACGGGTAACGGGCGGGCCTTTTCGGCAGGTATCGACCTGGAACAGCAGTCCGAACTCACTGCCCGGCCGATAGACGAGGCGGACGCACGCGCCCGGCTGGCAGAGATGCAGGACCTTACGCGCCAGATGCGTGACCTTCCCAAACCGATCATTGCGGCGCTCAACGGTCTGGCGGTTGGTGTGGGCGCAGAAATTGCCATCGCCAGTGATATTCGCGTCGCCGTACCTTCAGCCTACTTCATGTTTGCGGAAGTCAGGCGGGCGCTCTTTGAAACCAACGGTGTCATGTACCTGCTGCCACGTCTCGTCGGCTTTGGTCGCGCGCTGGACTGGATGCTGAGCGGCGACAAAATCAGCGCCGGGGACGCGCACGCGGCGGGCTTGCTCACGCGCCTCTTTCCCCCGGAGTCCCTGCTGGATGAGGCGCTGGCGCTGGCAGACCGCATCGCCGCCTGTGCGCCGATCGCCCTGCGGCTGGTGAAGCAGGTGGGCAACCAGACGTATGATTTACCGCTGGAAGCGGTGATGCAGCTCGAAGTCGAAGGCATGATGGAATGTCTCCGCAGCGCGGACTACCGCGAAGGCGTTCAATCGTTCCTTGAAAAACGTCCACCACAGTATTCAGGGCGCTGACCATGCAATTTCTCCTGCGCCGCATCATCCTGACCATCCCTGTGCTGCTGGGGGTCACGCTGCTCACGTTTGCCATCGTCAAGCTCACCCCCGGTGATCCGGTGATCCTGATGCTTGGCAACTCCGCAACACCGGAACGAGTCGCCGAAGTGCGGGCGCAGCTTGGGCTGGATGACCCGCTGCTGACCCAGTATGGCCGTTACCTCAGCCGCGTGATGGCGGGCGATCTCGGCACGTCCATCCGCAGCAAGCGCCCGGTGCTGGATGAAATTATGGAACGCCTTCCCGGCACGCTCGAACTGGCGGCTGGCGCGCTGCTTGTGGCGACGCTGACGGGCATTCCGTTCGGAGTGTGGGCCGCTGCGTCGCGGCGGCGCTGGCCCGGCCCTGTGCTGATGAGTATCACCATCGTCGGCATGTCGCTTCCCAGTTTCTGGCTGGCGGTCATCGCCCTCATCGTGTTCGGTGTCAACCTGCGGTGGGTATCGGTCACGGGCGGGGATACCCTCAGCAGCCTGGTGCTGGCCGCGCTGTGCCTGGGCATCGGTGAAGCGGCTGTCCTCGCGCGGCTCACCTGTTCATCGATGCGCGAAGTCCTGCTGGCAGACTACATCCGCACCGCCAGCGCCAAAGGTCTGGCACGGCCTGCCATCCTCTGGCGGCACGCGCTGCGGAATGCGCTCATCCCGCTCCTGACCCAGTTAGGTCTGTTGTTTGGCAGTCTGATGGGAGGATCATTGTTCATCGAATCCGTCTTTGCGCGTTCGGGCCTGGGGCGTTATGCCATCAATGCGATTTCCGCCCGCGACCTGCCCCAGATTCAGGGCATGGTTTTGTTCGCCGCCGTGATTTATGTGATCGTCAATCTGCTGGTTGATCTGGCGTATACGTGGGCCGACCCGCGTTTACGTTATGCATGATGATGACTTTCCGGCCGGCACAACAGCCATGGCGGTTTCCGGGTCGCCTGCTACAGGACCCCTTCAGCGCGGTGGGTGCAGTGATTCTGGTGCTGTTGATCGCGGCGGCCGTGCTGGCCCCGGTCATCAGCCCATTTGATGCGCTCGAACTGCGCTATGACCGCATCCTGCAACCACCGGGCAGTGTACACTGGTTTGGCACCGACGACCTGGGGCGAGACATCTTCAGCCGCATCCTGCATGGCGGCGCGGAAACCCTGCGCGTGTCGCTGGCGGCCACATTGCTCGGTGTGATGGGCGGTCTCTGCTTCGGCATCATCTCCGGCTATTTTGGCGGCTGGATAGATGATCTCATTCAGCGCGTGGTGGAGGTTTTTCTGGCTTTTCCCACCGTGCTGCTGCTCATCGCCATCATCGCTGTGCTGGGGCGCGGGCTGGAAGTGATCCTCATCGCGGGGGCCATCGCCACCATCCCGATTTACACCCGCCTCCTGCGCGGCATCACGCTCAGCGTCCGGCATCAGGATTACATCGTGTCGGCACAATCGCTCGGCGCAGGTCATGGCCACATCCTGCTGCATCATGTGCTGCCCAATGTCCTTCCCTTTGCCCTCACCTATGCCACGCTGGGGCTGGGCAGCATCATCCTGGCGACGGCGGGCTTAAGCTATATCGGGCTGGGTGCGCAACCGCCTTCGCCGGAGTGGGGTGCCATGCTCAACGCCGGGCGGCCCCACATTCGCAGCGCCTGGTGGATGTCCGTCTTTCCCGGTCTATTTATCTTTCTCGCCGTCCTCAGCGTTAATCTGGTCGGCGAACGCCTGCGTGTCCTGCTCGACCCGCGTAATCGTTAACCTGCTGGAGCATTAACATCATGCAAATCGACACCAGAGCCATTCATGACCTTTTTGCGGACTGGCAGCGCGAGGACGCTCCTGGCGGCGTGCTGGGGATTATTGAACACGGCGAATTGCGCTACAGCGCCGCCTTTGGGATGGCAGACCTGGAACGCCCGGCCCCCCTGACGACTGACTCGGTGTTCGATGTTGCCAGCGTGAGCAAGCAGTTCACGGCGTTCTGCATGGCGCTGCTGGCGGAAGACAAACGCCTCTCGCTGGCAGACAGCATCCACGACCACTTGCCAGAGCTGCCCGCTTATGGCGATGTGATCACCATTCGCCAGATGCTCCATCACACCAGCGGCCTCCCCGACTATCTTGAACTGATGGACCTGGCGGGTCTGCCGCTCGAAAACGATTACCCACCCGCGCGGGTTTTCCGCCTGCTGCGCGCGCATCCGTATCTCAATGGCCGCCCCGGTGAGCGCTTTCTGTACAGCAATACCGGCTATGTGCTGGCGGCGGCGCTGGTTCAGCGTCTCACAGGGCAGTCGCTGGCACAGTTTGCTCATGAGCGTATTTTTCAGCCACTGGGTATGACACAGACACGGTTTGGTGATGACTTTTCACGACCGATTCTGCATCGCGCTATTGGCTATGCGCCCATCAACGGCCAGTTTGCCATTGCACAATCGCTGATGACGCTGGTTGGCGATGGCAAGCTGCTCACCACCCTGGCTGATTTGGCACGCTGGGATGCGAACTTCAGCCAGAATCGTCTTGGCGGCGGTCAGGATCTGATACGCCTGATGGTCGAGCCAGGGCGCTTGAACGATGGCACCCCCATCGAATATGCCCTGGGGCTGCAACTGCACAGCTACCGTGGGCTAAGCGGCATCCGTCATGCTGGAGCCTGGATGGGTTACAAAGCGGAATTCATGCGTTTTCCAGAGGCCGCGCTGACCATTGTGTGCCTTGCAAACCGGCGAGATGCCTATCCGGCCGAGCGCTGCCGGCGTGTCCTGGATAGGCTGCTTCAGGATCGCCTGGCTCCACTTCCGACAGTCCCGGTGCCGCAGGATGCGCCGCCGGCTGCGATAACTGCCCGGCTGGGGCGTTATCTCGATCTCGCGGGGCGCATCACCTGGCAGTTGCAGTGGGAAGGTGGACGCTTATGGATGGTACATTATAGCTGGGCGCGCTTTGGCCTGCAGGAACAGAGCGAGGGCTATTTTGTCAGCGTGATCGGCCCCGTCACCCTGACTCTGCGCTTTGCAGGTGACGAAGCTCATGTGACGCTGGAAGGGTTTGCCCCGGCAGTGCTGCGCTTTCTGCCCGACTGGTCACCCGCCAATCGGGATGAATATGCCGGGGGCTACCGGCATGACGCATTACAGGTCGAGCATCACATTCGGCGCAACGCGCAAAGTCTGGAAGTCGTGGTCGGTGATGCGCGGCAGCCGATCCCGCTCGAACCGATTGCGCCGGACATCTGGATTGCGCCGAACACGTTCTACTATGCGTTTGAGCGCGACGCTGAGGGGCAGATTGTCGCCGTGGCGGTCAGTTCTGAACGTGTTCGTGATCTGCGATTTCGGCGGCTGCCCTGATGATGGGCTCCTGTGGTGCTCGCGGCATACATGCAATCAA
>JALOOI010000075.1 GCA_025454495.1 Anaerolineae bacterium | reverse complement strand
CAGCCCATCATGGCGCTGCAAACGGCCCTGCTGGGGATTGCCCTGCAACAGCAGGATAACCTGCTGGATACGTTGCAGGCCGGGGAAGATGGCCTGCGGCGGGCCCTCAGCGCCATGCTGCCGGAAAAAAATGAAACCCTCATCGTCATCGACCAGTTTGAAGAAGTGTTTACCCGCGTGGAGGATGAGCAGCAGCGCCTGCTGTTCATCCAGATGCTCATCCGGGCCGTTACCGCGCCGGACAGCCATTTACGCATCATCATCACGCTGCGGGCCGACTTTTATGATCGCCCGTTATTTTACGGCGACCTGGGCGAAATCATGAAAAAGCGCACGGAAACCGTGCTGCCCATGAACCGCGATGAATTGATGTCTACCATCACCGGGCCGGCAGAACGGGCCGGCTTGCAGGTGGAACCGGCGCTGGTGGATGCCCTGGTGAGCGATGTGCTGCACCAGCCGGGCGCGCTGCCGCTGATGCAGTACACGCTCAGCGAACTGTACACCCTGCGCGTTCATGATACGCTGACGCTGGAAGCCTACCGCAAAGCCGGCGGCATTCAGGGGTCGCTGACCAACCGCGCCGGCGAACTCATCACCGCGCTCAGCAAAGACCGCCGGGAGCTGGCCCGGCAAATCTTCCTGCGGCTGGTGACGGTGGAAGATGGCGCAGAAGCCACCCGCCGCCGCATTCCGCTGCTGGAACTGCACTCCATGCAGCGGGTGGATCGTAAAACGCTCACCGGCATTCTGGAGCGCTTCAGCAAATACCGCCTGCTGACGCTGGGGCTGGACCCGAATCTGGGCCCGACCGTCGAAATTGCCCACGAAGCGCTCATCCGCCACTGGGACGATTTTACCCGCTGGCTGGAGGAAAGCCGCAGCGACCTGCGGACGCAGCGCCGCCTGAACGCCGCCGCCGAAGAATGGCACCAGGCGAAGCGGGCCAGCAGTTACCTGGCGGATAAAGAGCGCCTGGTGCAGTTTCAGCCGCTGCTGGAGGGCCAGCGCGTCATCCTCAACACGCTGGAAGCCGACTTTCTGGAGGCCAGCATCGCCCGGGCCCGGCGGCAGCAGCGCGTGCGCCAGGCGCAAATCATCACCATTATGGCGGTGGCCCTGGCCATGACCGGGCTGGCGCTGTTCGCCCTGCTGGAGAGCACCCGCGCCAATCAGGAAACTGACCGCGCCAACAGCGAAGCCATCGTCTCCCGCGCCCGTGAACTTTCCGCCAATGCCCGCCTGAACGACAGCCAGCCTGACCTGGCGCTGCTGTTGAGCATCGAATCGGACGCGATCGCCAGCACCTTTGAAACGCGCAGCAATTTGCTCACGCTGCTCCAGCAGTTTGAGCGGCTCGCCGGGCGCTTGCACGGCCAGCCGGAATGGGTGCGGGCGCTGGCGCTCAGCCCGGACGGCCAAACGCTGGCGGCCGTGGGGCGCAGCAATCAGTTAACCCTGTGGCGCGTTAGCGATGGGCAGCTTCGCCAGAGCCTGACCACCACCCATACCGACTGGGTGAATGCGCTGGCCTACAGCCCGGATGGCCGGCAGATCGTCACCGGCGGGCGCGATGACCGCGTGCTGATCTGGAATGTGGCCGATGGCAGCCTGGCCGGCGAACTGGCGCAGCATACCGACGAAGTGTGGAGCGTGGCCTACAGCCCGGATGGTAAACTGCTGGCCACCGGCGGGCTGGATGGCAATGTGTTCCTGTGGGATACCGCCACCGGGCAGCTTTTGCCCGGCACCACCGCCAGCAGCACTTCCGGCCCGGTCACATCGCTGCTGCGGCATGATGGCGGCGTGTTCACCATCGCCTTCAGCCACAACGGCCGCTCGCTGGCCACCGGCGGGGCCGATCAACAGGTGCGGGTGTGGCGCATCCTGGCGGATGGCACCGTGTTCACCGGCAGCAGCATCGTGTCGGATGCGGCGGCGCATCAAAATCGCGTGCTGCGCCTGGTCTATTCCCCGGATGACCGCTACCTGGCCAGCGCGGACGAAGATGGGCGCGTGTGGCTGTGGCAATTCGGCCTCAGCGAGACACAGCTTACGCGCCTGAACGGGCATTTGAACAGCGTGCGCGGGCTGGCCTTCAACGCCGACAGCACCCTGCTGGCCACCGGCGACACCGGCGGTCAAATTCGCCTGTGGGATGTCACCCGCGGGTCGAATACGGCCATCTTCAACACGACGGACAGCAGCGAGGTCTGGTCGCTGGTCTTTGGCCAGACGGGTCGCTTATTCTCCGGCGGCACGGAAAACAGTGTCAGCGCCTGGTACACCGGCCGGCAGCGCTCACTGTGGCAGGAGCTTCAGGCGCAGGGTGCCCTGGTGCTGCATCTGCTGCCACAGCCGGGCAGTATGCTCAGCATCAGTGGCGACACGGCCGGCGCGAATGATCTGCGGGTGTGGTCGGACGATGGCAGCCAGCGGCAGCTCACCACCGCCGCGATGACGGCTGCGTCCATCAGCGGGGCGGCCCTCTCCGCCGACGGTCAGCGCCTGTGGGTGGCCGATACCGCCAGCCTCCGCCTGTACGACACCGCCACCGATACGCTGCTGGCCACAGAAACGATCCCGGCGGGCGATACCCTGTCCGCGCTGGCGCTGTCGCCGGATGGCGCATGGCTGGCGGCCGGCACGGCCGGCGGCCGGGTGCTGTTCTGGCAGCGGGGCGAGGCGGATTACACCCGCCTGGAAGCGCTGCCGGCCCGCCACGCTGACCGGGTGCTGGCTTTAGCCTTTAGCCCGGATGGCCGCCACCTGGCCAGCGCCAGCCGGGATGGCACCTGGCAGCTCTGGGACGCAGCCACACAGCAGCCGGTCGGCGCGGCCCTGACCGCCCACCCCGGCGGCATCAATGCGCTGGCCTTCAGCCCGGACAGTGCCCGGCTGGCCACCGGCGGACGCGACAGCCGCATTACCCTGTGGGATATCGCCACGCAGCAGCCCCTGCCGCCGGCCCTCACCGGCCACCGTGACCGGGTGACGGCGCTGGCCTTCAGCCCGGATGGCCGCCTGCTCGCTTCTGGCGGGCTGGATAATGCGGTCATCCTGTGGGACAGCAGTGTCGGGCGAATGCTGGCCAACCCCTTAATCACCCACCAGAATCAGGTCAGTGCGCTGGCCTTCGCCCCGGACGGGCAGCGCCTGTATTCCGGGGATATAGCCGGCCGCCTGCTGCTGTGGCAGGTCGGGCTGCCGTCCTGGTTGGCGCGGGCCTGCCAGGTCGCCGGGCGCAGCCTGTCCGTGGATGAATGGTCGAGTTACCTGCCCGATATGCCGTATATGCCGCACTGTGACCCGGCAGAAGGAAATATCACACCATGAAAGCATCCGCCCTGCGCTGGTCGCTGCTGCTGTTCAGCCTGCTGCTCGCCACAGTGCTGCTGGCCCAGGAAGCCACGCCCGAAAGCACCCCCGCCGCAGAAAGCACGGCCGAAGCCACCGCTGCCGTTGAAGCCACGGCTGCGCCGGAAAGCACACCCGAAGCCACGCCGGAAGCGGACGAATGTCCGGCCATCGTGGCGCAGGCGCTGGATCGCACCCGGCAGGACTGCACCGGCGTGCAGGATAACGAAGCCTGCTACGGCAATATCTTCCTCAACATTGTGCCGCAAACCGGGGTGAATGCCGCCGATATTCAGTTTGGCAATCCGGGCGATACGGTCGATATTGTCAAAGTCCGCAGCCTCACCCTCAGCCCGATGGACATCACGCGGGATGTGTGGGGCGTGGCGCTCATTCAGGCACAGCTCAAGAATGATGTGCCACAGGGGCCGCCGCCGGCCGCCACCGCCGCCGCGACCGACGACGATGTGACGCAGGATGTCACCTTTTTGCTGTTTGGTGATACGGCCCTCCAGCAGGATGTGCCGCTGTTGAATGCCACCGCCCGCGCAACGGTCAATGTTCGCAGCACGCCGGAGACGGGCAGCCGCCTGGGCAGCCTGGCCCCCGGCGAAGCGGTCATCCTGCGCGGCCGGCTGGCGGATAATACCTGGCTGCTGGTGACGCTGGCGGATTTGTCGCTGGCGGGCTGGGTGGCCGCCCGCTTTCTGGAGATTGAAGGCGATCTGGCGACGCTGGACATCGTGGAACCGGAACAGGCGCAGCCCCAGGGGCCCATGCAGGCCTTCGTCTTCCAGAGTGGCGTGAACGATGCCCCGTGCGATGCTGCCCCCAACAGCGGGATGCTGGTGCAAACGCCGGAAGGTGTCGCCTCCGTCACCATCAGCATTGATGAAGTGACGATCCAGTTGAACGCGACCGCCTTCATCCAGGCGCAGCCGGATGGCACCATGAGCGTGACGGCGCTGGATGGCACCGCCCGCGTGGAGGCCAATGGCGAAAGCCGTACCATCGTCGCTGGGACGCGGGTAGACGTGCCGCTGGACGAAAATTTACAGCCCGCCGATGTGCCGGGAGAGATTCAGCCGCTGGACCCGGACCAGGTGAATGCCCTGCCCACCAGCCTGCTGCCCAACCCGGTCACGGTGCCCGCACCGCTGAATGTGCGCCCCGGGGTGCCGCTGCCGGGGGTGTGGCGCTTTGTGTGGGGGGTGGCCAGCCTCACCTGCCCCACCGGCGATACCATCACCTTTGACAGCACCGGCATCCTGAGCGAGCTGACGGCCGCGGACGATGGCAGCAGCCTGCAATGGAACGCCAGCACCTACACGCAGGTGAGCAGCGGGGTGTACAGCAGCAGCCGGCTGGATGCGGCCGGCAATTTGTACCAGGAGACGATGAATGTGAACGCGCCGGACAGCATCACCGGCACCGCCAGCATCGACTTTGCGGCGGTGGTGTGTACGCTGGAAGTGCCTTTTAGCCTGCGCCTGGCGGTGCCGGGCAGCTAACCCCGGGCTGCCAGGGCCCGGTAGGCCCGCCACAGCAGCAGCAGCGAGACCGCCAGCGCCACCAGCCACGGCAGCGCCACATTCAGGCGCATCCACGGCGAGGCCCCGGTGCCCGGCAGCCCGGTCACTTTCAGGTAGCTCATGGTGGCGCACACCGGGGCGCTGTTGCGCGAACTGGTGACGCACGCCTGATTGGTCACGTCCTGATCGTCCGTCCAGTCCCGCAGCACCCCGCTGATCGTCAGAATCAGGCGCTCGCCGGCTGCCAGGCTGCCCGCGCTCACCGTGATCGTTTGCCCGTTGATCGTCGCCCGCCCGCGATCCGCTGTGGCCGTTAAAATTTGCACCTCGTCCGGCACGGTATCGCGCAGCGTAATGTTATTGAGCGTGCTGCCGGTGGGGTTGATGACGCGCACCGTATAGGTTAAGGGGGTGCCGGGGGCGATGAACGACGGCTCGCCAGATTTGAGCACATAGGGCAAATTGGGGTTCAGCACCGGCGGCAGCGCGGTCGCGCCGGGCCGCAGCGGCGTTTGTTCGCCGGAGCAGCTAATTTGCCCGCGATCTTCGCGGCAGTTGGCCAGCGCCGACTGCCCGGCCACATAAATCACTCCGGGCAGCGCGGGCCGCCGACCGGGGGTGCCGGTGGGCGCGGGCGTGCGCGTTTCGGTGGGCAGCGCGGTGGCCGTGGGCAGCAGGGTGGGCGTGCGCGTGGGCAGGGCGGTATTCGTCGGCGCGGGCGTGCGCGTGGGGATGGGCGTGCGCGTGGGGATGGGCGTGCGCGTGGGCAGGGCAGTATTCGTCGGCGCGGGTGTGCGCGTGGGGATGAGCGTGCGCGTAGGAATGGGCGTGCGCGTGGGGATGGGCGTGCGCGTGGGAATGGCGGTGCTGGTCGGTACTGGCGTGCGCGTGAGCGTTTGCAGCGGTGTGGCCGTCAGGGTGGCCACGGGGGTATTCGGGCTAATCGTCTCCGGGGGCGTGGTCGGGTCGATCACCGGCAGCGTGGCCGTGGGGATGGGCGTGGGCGGGGCCTGCACCACAATACGACACTGACCAAATTCTGACGTGCTGCGCGGCAGGGCCGTCACTGTGGTCGCCGTCGTGGTGACGAACTGCCCCGCCGCGCTGGCCGCCACGGTAAAATTGAGGGCCGCGGTGCCGGCGGCACCGGTGGTAATGTTCACCGCCCCCAGGAACGTTTGCCCCTCGCCAAAATTGGAGGTATCGCACACGGCACTGGCGAACACTTCCAGCCGGTACGTCTGGTTGGGTGCGCCGGTGAAGGTGCCCACCACCCGCGTCGTTGCGCCGGTGGTCTCGGCCAGCGTCAGCACCGGGTAGGGCGTAATGCCCGGCGTGCCGTTGGCCGTCACCCCGCCCGGCCCCAGGTCAATCCCCAGTGCGCCATTGGCAAAAATGCGATTCTGCGTGATATTGGGCCCGCTGCCCGCCGACTCAATGCCATCGACCAGGTTGGACTGAATATCATTGTTGATGATGAGCGTCGTGGTGGCCCCGGCGATTTCAATGCCGCTGTCGGTATTGGCGATGATGTCGTTATTATCAATGCGGTTGTTCAGCGAGGCGGCCCCCGCCACCTGCACGCCATCCAGCCCATTTTGCTGGATGAGATTCGTCGTTAGCAAATTGCTGCTGGCATCATTGACCAGAACCCCGTGCACGCCGCTGGCGATGATCTGGTTGGATTGCAGGCGGTTGCTGTTGGCCCCGCTGAGGAGCTGCACCCCGGACAGCGCATTGCCGATGCCCGTCAGCCCGATGCGATTGTTCAGCAGTTGATGGCCGGTGGTGCCAGCCCCGGTGAGCGTGACCCCGGCCGCGCCATTGCCGGCGATGGTATTGCCGCTGAGGGTGGCGTTTTGCGCCGCACTCTGGAGGATCACGCCGCTGGCACCATTGCCCAGGGCGGCGGTGGCCGCGGCATTCACGCCGATGAGGTTATTGTTGATAATGGCCCCGCCGGTGCCCGGCCCGGTGAGGTCGATACCGCTGCCACCATTGCCCGAAATGAGGTTACGATTGGCCCCCGCCCCGCCGATGCGTACCCCGGCCGAAGCGATCACCTGAATACCGTCGCCGGTATTGGGCAGCGCGGCCGTGCCGGCGGCATTCGTGCCAATGCGATTGTTAACGATGCTGTTACCGGCAGCGGTTAACACCAGAACGCCCTGCCCGCCATTGCCGCTGATGACGTTCAACTGACCGGCGGCTGACCCGATGGCATTGTTGGGTGCAGCATTCACCACCACGCCGCTGCCGGCGTTGCCGATGATGAGGTTGCCGCCGCCGGCCGTGGCCGCGCCGATGACATTCAACTGCGCCCCGGCCGTGATCTGCACGCCGTCGCCACCGTTGGCCAGCACGGTTACGCCGGTACCATCCACGCCGATGTAATTGCCCGCCAGGCGATTGTTATTGCTGCCCGTGCCGGTGATGACGATGCCGCTGCCACCGTTGCCGGCGATGATGTTGCGATCCGTGAGGGCCGTGCCGCCGATGATGTTATTCCGCGCGCCGGCGGCGATGACGATGCCGCTGCCACCATTGGCCAGCGGCAGCCAGTTGGTGCCGTCAAACTGCGTGCCAGTGCGTACCCCGCGCACCACATTGTTGATGGCGGTGGCCCCGGTGATCTCAAGACCGTTGTTCTGAAAGCCGCCAATGGTGAGATTGGTGATGAGGTTGCTGCCGGAGGTGATCGTGAGGCCGCTGAAGCCTAAAGCGGCCGTCGTCAGCGTCACCTGGTCGGGCACGGGGCCGGGCAGCGCCCCGTTCAGCGTCAGGCTGCCACTGGTGACGGGGGGCAGGGCCGCGCCCACGTTAATCACGGCGGCGGCCGCCGTAAAATTGATGGTGTTGGGCACCGCCGAAGCATTATGCTCCTGGAGGGCGGCCCGCAGCGTACACACCCCGCCGCCGGCATCACACACGCCATCGCCGGGGGTCACATCCGGCCCATCCAGCGCCGAATTGACCGTGAAGGTGAGGGCCTGCACCGGAGTCACCAGGCGCAGCCAGACAGCCAGCAGCAATCCTGCCACCAGCAGCATCTGCCAGGCTCGTATACGCCTTTGCTTACGCCACATCACCATCGCCGGTCTCAACAGCGTCCATACCCGTCCGGCCACCATCATCAGCCGGTTTCAGCCCTTATTATATTGCGTAATGCAGAAAAACGCCCGTGTCTTTGTTTAAGGTTGTTACGGGATCGGTCATTTCACCGCGATGGGCAACAAGACTAACTCTATCCTTTTAATCGGCCGCCTCCGGCAGCGCCGGCGGGGCGGCCACCGGCGCGGCGGTTTCGTTCAGCCAGCGCAGGGCCAGGGCCCACAGCAGCAGCGGGGCCAGGCTCAGCAGGCCCGTCCCCACCACGATCCAGCGCACCTGCTCCACCGTGGCCTCGGCCGTCAGCCAGCCGGTGATGAGCACGCTCACCACTGTCGCCGCCTGGAACCCGGCCAGGTCAAAGGCGAAAATGCGCCCCAGATAGCGGTCAGGCACGGTTTTTTGCAAAATGGCGGAGCTGTACGTCCAGTAGATGGAACTGCCCATCGCCTTCACCAGCAGGGCCCCGCCGGCCACCACCAGCATTCCCGCCACGCCAAACAGCAGCCAGCCCACGGTGATGAGCGCATAGGCCGCCACGATCCAGCGGCGCATGGGCCGGATGCTGCCATCGTGAAAGCGGCCGGCCAGCAGCGGGCCCAGCACCGCCCCCACGCCAAAAAAGGCGTACAGCAGGCCCAGCGACCCGGAGCCATTCTCCCCCAGGATAAAAATTTGCGTGGCGTAAATAATCATCAGCGCGTCCACGCTGCCGATGTTGCCGCCGGCTTTCACCAGCAGCGTGGCGGCCGTGGCCGGGTGGGCCCGCACATACTGCCAGCCTTCGCGGAAACTGCCTTCATCGGTGGGGCGCTTCTCCGGGGCGATGATCTCCGGCCGGTGCGGCGGCACCCGGATAGATATAATCAGCAGCGCCGAGAGCAGGAAGGTGAGCGCATCGATCAACAGGGCGGTGGGCACGCCGAAGAGGCCGGCCACCAGCCCGCCCAGGGCCGCACCGGCCGCCAGCATCACCGACCAGGTGATGCTCCCCAGGACATTGGCCGTCACCAGGTCTTCGCGGCTGACCAGCGACGGCAGCAGCGCAGAACGGGCCGGCTCAAACAGGGCGCTCAGGCTGAACTGAAACACCGTCAGCAGGTACAGCAGCCACAATTCCTCCGGCGTATCCACCAGCAGGAACAGCAGCACCGTCCCCACCCGCAGCACATCGCTGAGGATGAGAATACGCCGGCGGTCGAAGCGGTCGGCCACCACACCAACGAAAGGGGCCGCCAGCAGCGGCGGCAAAAAACGCGCCAGCAGCAGCGCACTGATGGCGGGGCCGCTGCCGTCGGTGAGGGAAGTCACCAGCGCTGAGAGCGCAATGGTATTAAACCAGTCACCCAGCAGGCTGACGGACTGGGCCAGCCACAGCCGCACATAACCGGGGTTACGCCGTAATAAGCTGAGATAAATTTTCATCACATCTCGATAGTTACTGACTGCTACGGGTTATGCCCCCCGGCGGCCCTCAAACGATGGACAGCAGCACCAGGTCGATCCAGCGGTGAAACAGGGCATCGTGGGTATTGTAAAGCATTCGGGTGCGCAGCGGCAGGCGCAGCCATAAATAGGCCAGGCGGCGCTGTTCCTCGCGGGAAGTCGTCCGCAGCAGGTGATGATACCAGCCGGGGTAGCGCGTCAGCAGCGACCGGTAGCGCCCCACGTAATCCTCCAGCCGCTGGTACACCCAGATCACCGGCACGCTGCCCGCGGCCAGCAGCAGGATGAAGCTGGCCGCCTCCATGAACGCGGCCAGAAACACCAGCAGGGTGAGGCTCAGCCACAGCAGCAGCGTCAGCAGCGGGCTGTAGAGGCCATCGCTGGCATAAGTTTCAAAGCTGTGCAGCACCGGGTCTTTGTACAGGCCCGCCACGATCAACACCGCCCGCAGCAGGCACAGCAGCACCAGCAGCACCAGCCCGCCATACAGCCAGACGCTCATCAGGACAGGCTCAGCAGTTGCCGCGCCCCTTTGTACAGCGGGCACACGCAGCGGGCACATTCCGGGCGCTGGCCGGTGCGATAGGCGTGGCGTAACCGGCGGGCTTCTGCGCCGTTGAGGGCCTGCGGCAGGTCGGCCGCGCCGGGCTTCAGCCGGTCATAGGCGGGCAGGAAATAACAGGGCCGCAGCGTGCCATCCACCTCCACCACGGTACTAAAATGGGGCGCGTTGCAGGGCGGGCGCGGCCAGTCCCCCTGCCCGTGCAGCGCCCGGAAATAATGCAGCAGAATGCGGCGCAGTTTTTGCGGCGATTCGGCGATGCGCCCGGCGGCAAAGGCCGCGGCATAATCGCGCTCCAGTGCGTCCAGCAGCAGCGCCAGTTCATCCACCTCGGCCGGCGAGAGGGCCCCGGCGGCCGGCTGCGCCGGCAGCAGCGGGATCGTGTCCGGCGGCAGTGCCGGCGTAAAGCGGCTGCCAAAGGCAAACGGATTGCTGACATCCACGGCCAGAAAGCTGACCAGCGTCGCGCCGGCCGCCTGCGCCTGGTCAATGATGGCCGGCATCTGGCGAAAATTGGCGCTCTGGATGGTGGTGCGCGTCGTCACCGGCAGCCCGCCGGCCCGCACCGCCGCGATGCCTTCCAGGATCAAATCAAACGCATCCACCCCGCGAATGGCGGCATAGGTGGGGGCATCGCCGGCATCCAGGCTCACGATCACTTCATCCACACTGTCGATCACCTGCTGCGCCTGTTTCCGCAGCAGCAGCCCGTTGGTCAGCAGCATCACATGCGTACCGCTGGCGCGAAAACGGCGGGCGATGGCCGGCCATTCCGGGTGCTGCATGGCCTCGCCACCGCTGAGCAGCACCCAGGCGGTATGCAGGCGGCGGGCCGACTCCACCAGAGCATCGACCAGGGCCGGGGGCATATTGCGGCGCGGGTTCCGCCAGATGTCGCAGGTGGCGCAGCGGCTGTTACAGCCGTCGGTCAGGTACAGCACCAGCAGCGGCAGCGTGTACAGATGGTCGCCGGCCAGGTTGAGCAGCGTCTTAAACTGAGTCATACCCTGTCCTCCTGTTACCAGTGTACACCCTTCGCCGTGCAGATCAATTCTATTTCTGGCCAAATAGTCCCGGCGGAACTGGCGGCCCCAACAAGTGCCCTTTTTGGCGGGTCATGTTAAAATCAGCAGCATCACCTGTTGAGAAACGACAATCGCCGTATGATGCTCATCCCGGATCAAATTAAATCAGGGCAGGGACCGCGCCTGGCTTTTCTGGAAAAGGCCGATCCACAGCAGCTTGCGGAGACGCTGGTCGCCTTCGCCAATACTGAAGGCGGGACGATCCTGCTGGGGCTGACGGCCGAGGGCAAACCGGCCGCGGCCGGGCTGGAGCCGCCAGAGGTGCAGGCGCTGCTGCGCCAGGCCGAGGATTTGTACAATCCGGCGGTGGTGGTGGATAAGTGGGAAGAATTACAGTTCAACGCCGCGGGCGAAGAAATCGCCGGTGAGGGGGATGGGGACGGGGACGACGACGCAGACACCACGGATGACGCAGACACCGCCGCCGCGGCTGCCGCCGCCGACACGGCCGATACCGCCGCCGACGCAGCCGCAGCCGCAGCCGCGCCGCAGCAAAAATCCCTGTTCGATGCCGCCGCGTTTGACCTGCCCGCCCCGGAAATGGTGAAGCCGGCCCCCGTGCCGCCGCCCCCCCCGGAAAAAAGCTACCCGGTGTATGCCGTGCGCGTGCCGCGCAGCATTGAACTGCACGCCCTCAACGATGGCCGCGTGCTGATCCGCAGCGGGGCCCGCAACCGCCCCCTGGGGGGACAGGAAATTTTGCGCCTGGCCAGCGCCAAAGGCTCCGGCGACTTTGAATCCGAGGTGGTGCCGGGCGCGACCCGTGACGATTTTAACCGCCGTATGATCGACGAATACCTGACCAAACGCGCCGAGCGCACCAAGCGCCCCTACAACGGCAAGGTGGATGAACTGCTGACCGAGATCGGCGCACTGACCCCGGAAGGCAAGCCGACGATGGCGGGCATTCTGCTGTTCAGCGAATATCCGCAGAAGTGGCTGCCCCAGAGCAGCGTCGTCTTCGCCCGCTTCATCGGCACCACGCCGCGCGGTGAAAGCGGGCTGGCCGGCTACATCCGCCGCGAAGAACTCACCGGCCCCCTGCCCCGCCTGATCGAGGCGGCGTGGAACCTGGTGTGGGGCGAAATGGCCGTGAGCGCCGTGGTGAAGGGGCTGGAACGCGAAGAAAAGCCGGAATACCCGCAGTTCGCCGTCCGCGAGGCGATTGTGAATTCCATCTGCCACCGCGATTACCGTTTACGCGGCCGGCGCATTGAACTGCGGATGTATTCTGACCGGCTGGAGGTGATCTCGCCCGGCGGGCTGCCCGGCTTCATCACCATCGAAAATATCAAAGAGGAACATTTCAGCCGCAATCCGCGCATTGTGAACGGGCTGTTCCAGTGGGGCTACATCGAAGAACTGGGACTGGGCATTGACCGCATGATCGAAGTGATGGAGCAGGCCGGGCACCGCCCGCCGAGCTTCGATGCCCGCCCGTACAGCTTCGCGGTGACGCTGCACAACGAGCGCGAAAAGCCGCGCCCGCCGGACTGGATTCGCAATACCAATCATCGCCAGTCACGGGCGCTGGAATATATCCGCCAGGAAGGCTCCATCACCAACCGCGAATATCGCAATCTGTGCGCGGGCGTTTCGGCCGAAACGCTGCGGCTGGACCTGGTGGACCTGGTGGAACAGGGTATTCTCATCAAAGTGGGGTCGAAAAAAGGCACCCACTACATTCTGAAGTAGGGCCGGGCATGGACGCATCTCTTTCAATCGCCGCCGGGGTGATCCTGGGCACAGCGAACCTGTGTTTGCTGCTGTTTGTGCTGCTGCGGCTGCGCCGGGGAATCGCCGGGACGCAGCGCGGCTGGCTGCTGGCGCTGATCGTGCTGGCCGGCGGGGTGAGCCTGCTGCCGGCCCTGCCGGCGCTGGCCGTGCCGCTGCCGCTGAGCCTGGACGCGCTGCTGCTGGCGGGAATACTGCTCCTCAGCGGGGTCTATGGCGGCCTCACCCTGGCCGACCGGCAGTACAGCGGGCCGCAGCAGCGGGCGGCGCGGGCCCTGGTGGGGCTGCTGCTGCTGTGGTGGGCGGGTACGGTCGCGCTGCTGCTGCTGGAGCCAGAGGCCACCGGCTGGTCACGGTGGCTGCTGACCGGCCGCGCCGGGGCGGCGGCCCTGTTCGGCACGGCGGGCATCAGCCTGGGCAGCCTGCTGCTGCTGCTGGCGCTCTTTTACGATTATTATCATGCGCCCATGCCGGAACTGGCCAACCGCATCGCCTTTCGTACCGTGCTGACGGCCGTCTATACTGTCAGCGCGGCGCTGGTCATCAGCGGCAGCGGGGCGCTGAGCGTGGCCGGGCTGCTGCTGCTGTTCATGGTGGCGGCAGGGGCGGTGTACGGGGCCATTTATTATCGCGTGCTGGATGTGCGGGCGGCTGTCCTGCGCGGGGTGCAGGTGGTGAGCATCACCATCACCGCCTGGGGGCTGATCTTTGCCGTGCTGTACGGCTTCCGCAGCGCCCGCATCACGCTGGATGCCGCCGGGACGCTGGTGGCGCTGCTGGTCGCGCTGGGGGTGGCGGTGCTGCTGCTGCCGCTGCGCCAGAGCGTGGAATGGCTGTTCCGCCTGCTGGATCGGCGCAGGCCGCCGGCCCTCTCCAGCGCCATCGCCGGTTACAGCCAGAGCATCGCCCGCGCCGGTTCGCTGGAAGAAGTCGTCAGCATCACCGTGGCCACGTTAAACCACACCCTGCACATTCGGCGCTCGGCGCTGCTGCTGGTGAACCATGCGGCCCGGGCCGCCGGGGCGGTGGAATTGATCGTCATGGAGGCGGGCGGCGCGGCCGGCCAGGCCCCGCTCAGCGGCACCCTGGACCGGCGCAGCCCCATTTTCCACACGCTGGCCGTCCGTAAAGCGCCCTTCACCCGCTTCGACCTGGAGTATGCGCCGGTTTATCGCCAGGCAGCCCCCCAGGAACTGGCCTTTTTTCGCGGCCTGGCCATGAGCGCTTACGTCCCGGTGATCTCCGAAAATGCCGTGATCGGCGTGCTGGCCTGCGGCCCCAAACTGGATGATACACCCTACACCCGCGCCGATATGGAGATGCTGATGGTCATCGGGCATCAGGTGGGCACCACCTTCCGCAGCGCCCGCCTCATCGACGATTTGCAGCATTTGAACAACAGTATGCGGGCGCTGAACAAACGGCTGCAAAACGCCAAAACCGAGCTGGAGAAGCTGGATTCCGTCAAGACCGATTTTATCACCATCGCCAGCCATGAGCTGCGCACCCCGCTGGCGCAGATTCGCGGCTACACCGACATTATCGACAGCATGAATGAGCAGGGTCTGCTGAAACCGGGGCAAACCACGCAGCTTGTGACCAGCCTGCGGAAAGCCACCGAGCGCATGGAAGACCTCATTTCGAACATGCTGGATGTGAGCCAGATTGATGTGAACGCGCTGGATTTGCGCTTTGTGCGGGCCGCCCCCGAAACCATCCTGCGGCTGGCGCTGGATCCGCTGAAAGAGGCCATCGAGCAGCGCCAGCTTACCGTGGAGCGCAGCGGCTTTACCGGACTGCCCCACATCATGGCGGATTTGCAGCGGATGGTGCAGGCCTTTCGTAATTTGATCCTGAACGCCATCAAATTTACGCCGGACGGCGGGCGCATCGACATCAGCGCCCGGCTGGAGCCGGCCACCACGCCCGAGACACCGGACACGATCCTGTTCAGCTTTAAGGATACCGGCGTGGGCATTTCCCCGGCCGACCATGACCTGATTTTTGAGAAATTTTACCGCGGTTTTGATACGCAACTGCATTCCACCGGCATGGTGAAATTTATGGGGGCGGGGCCGGGCCTGGGGCTGACGATTGCCAGAGGCATCATTGAAGGGCACGGCGGCACCATTCGGGTGGAAAGCCCGGGGCACGATATGCAGATGCTGCCCGGTACCACGTTTTACGTGCGGCTGCCGGTGAACCCGCCCTCCGGGTCGCGCCGGGTGCTGCCCTTTGAAAGCAGCGAACAGGCGGCCATCCGCAGCGCCGCCGAAACGCGCCGTAACGAGGCAGTGGGGGAATGGGTGGACGAACCCACCCGGCAGCACAGCTACCCGCCGCCGGGGGCAGGCCCTTCCTGAGCGCTAACGGCGCATTCGGTCGCGGGCAGCGCTCACGAACGCCTCGAACAGGCGCTGCATCCGCGGTTCATCGTCGATCATGTCTTCGGGGTGCCACTGCACGGCCAGCACAAAAGAGCGCTCCGGCACTTCCAGCGCTTCGGGCACGCCATCCGGCGCACAGGCGGTAATTTTTACCGGGGCGGCCGGCGTGGCAATGGCCTGATGATGCAGGCTGTTGACCGGCAGCGCCGCCGTCCCCACGATCTGCGCCAGGCGCGTGCCCGGTTCAATGGTCACGTCGTGCATCCGGGTGCTGCGCGGCTTATCGCGGGCAATATCATGCACCAGGGGCGCGGCCACGGTGGAGGGAATATCCTGGATGAGCGTGCCGCCCAGGGCCACATTCATCACCTGAATACCGCGGCAAATGCCCAGCACCGGGCGATCTTCGTCCACCGCCCAGCGCGTCATCAGCATTTCGGTGGTATCGCGGCTGTCATCAATCCCGCCGACGGTGGGGTGCTGTGTGGCGGCGTGGTAGCGCTGCGGGTTCACATCGCCCCCGCCGGGCAGCAGCACCGCATCCACGCGGTCATAAATGCCGCGCAGGTCAGCTTCTGGCAGCCCGGTCGGGATCAGCACCGGCAGGCCGCCGGCCCGTTCAATGGCGCGGGCATTGCCCCGATAACAAACATCGTAAAGCCAGCCGCTGTCGGGGCGGTGGTAACTGTAGGCCGTAATGCCGATGAGTGGTTTGTTCACAGGCAGGGCCCTAACCGCGCCGTTCCTTCAGGCGGGCCGCTTTGCCGCGGGCGGTACGCAGGTAGTAAAGCTGGGCGCGGCGCACTTTGGCACGGCGCACAATTTCGATTTTGTCGATGCGCGGGCTGTGCAGCAGGAAGGTACGTTCCACCCCCACATTGTGGCTGGCGATACGGCGCACGGTGATGCTGGCTTCGTTGCCACCCTTGCGGGCGCGAATCACCACCCCCTGGAAAACCTGAATACGTTCTTTGTCGCCTTCGACAATGAGGACATGGACTTTGACAGTATCCCCGACTTCGACCTTCGGATGACCGCGGTCTTGCATCTGGACTGCCTGCATCAATTCAAGCACGGGTTATGACCTTTCTAAAGAATGCGTCCGCAGTCGCGGCGCAGCATTGAGCATTACCTTTTCGGACAGGCGAAAGGGTATTATAGCACGCGGGCCGGTCAGATTGAAGTGTGTGATTGCCGCCGCGCTACCCGCAGCAGCCCCACGCTGGTTTTGCTATCGGTAATGCCCCCATCGTCGATGAGCGCCAGGGCGGCGGCCAGCGGCAGGCGCGTCACTTCCAGGAATTCATCGGCATCCGGGCGCAGGGGCGCGGCTTCCAGGTCGGTGGCATAAAACAGGTGGATGTATTCGGTGGTGTAGCCGGGCGCGGCGTGGATGCCGCCCATAGGTTCGATGCGCTGCGGGCGATAGCCGGTTTCTTCGCGCAGTTCACGGATGGCGCAGGTGAGGGGGTCTTCGCCGGGGTACAGCGTGCCGGCGGGAATTTCCAGCATCGTCTGGCGGGCCGCGCTGCGGAACTGGCGCACCAGCAGCACACACCCCTGGTCATCCAGCGCCACCACCGCCACCGCGCCAGGATGCGTAATCACTTCGCGGCGGGCAAGCTGGCCATCCGGCAGGCGCACGGTATGCAGCGCCAGTTTGACGATGCGCCCGTCATAAATGGCTTCGGTGTTTTCGATGATTTCATTCATGCGCGGCCCTTCGTGCTGCCCGGCCCTAACGACGAAGGGCGCAGCCAGTCGCCGCGCCCTCCGCCATCCTGCCGGCCACAGCGGGGCTTACTGCCCCGGAATAATCAATTCGGTGCCCATCAGAATATTGTTGATGTCGGTGATGCCATTGGCATTGGCGATGCTGGCCACCGAAACCCCGTAGGTCAGCGAGATCTGGAACAGCGTTTCGTACTGCTCCACCACATGCACGCGCTGGAAGCCGGTGCCGCCGGCCTGGGCGGCGGCGGTGGTGCCATCGCCGGTGACGGCCCCGCCGGTGCCAAACTGCGCGGCCGCGACGGTGGGCACGCTGGTGGGCGGCGGGAAGACCCCGGTGGTACCGCAGCCGGGAATATTCACTTTTTGCCCCACCAGGATCAATTGAATGTTGGTAATGCCGCTGGCCGCCGCCAGTTGATTGACCGACACGCCATAGCGCAGGGACAGGCGGAACAGTGTTTCGCCCTGTACCACCTCATGAATGCACACGGTGCCGGGCGGCGCGGCTACGCCGGGTGTGGCGGTGGCCAGGCCGGGCACATCGGCGAAGGTGGGGCTGGGGAACGGCGTGGGCGACAGCGCCCCGAACAGCGCCTGGGCCGTCAGCGTGATGGAAGCATCCGCGGTTTGCGTCACTTCGGCCACAATCTGCGTCGCCGTCAGCGCAAAAACATCTTCCTGACCGCCGGCATCATCAAAGGGAATCTCCGTCGCGCCCTGGGCCACGGCGATCCCGCCTGTATCAGACACCAGTTGATCCTGGGCGGTGGGCGTGGCGGTGACGGTGGGCGTTTCGCTGACGAAGGCATCCGTCATCGTGGGTTCGGCCGTCGGCGGC
>JALOOI010000272.1 GCA_025454495.1 Anaerolineae bacterium | reverse complement strand
GCCCAGGTCATCGACCAGATGCGCCCGTTTGTGCAGCTTGGCTGCGATTATTTCATGGTGGAAGTGCCCGGCCTGCCCGATGCCGAAGTGCTGGCCATGCTGCTGGATGAGGTGCTGCCGGCGCTGCACGCGCTGTAAGCGCCCCGGCCGAAAGAGAAGCTGATGCCCATGCCCACGCTGGAAGATGCCATCGCCCTGGCGCTGCACGCGCACCGGGGCCAGACCGACCGTTACGCCATGCCCTACATCCTGCACCCGCTGCGGCTGCTGCTGAAGATGACCGATGACGTGGCCCGCATGGCGGCCGTGCTGCATGATGTGGTCGAAGATACCCCGGTGACGCTGGCCGACCTGCGCCAGGCGGGCTACCCGGAGGTGGTGGTGCAGGCGGTGGACGCGCTCACCCGCCGCCCGGAGGAGGACTACATGGATTATGTGCGGCGGGCCGGGGCGCACCCGGTGGCCCGCCGCGTTAAACTGGCGGATTTAGAAGACAATATGGACGTGCGCCGCATGACCACCGTCACCGCGGCGGATGCGGAGCGCCTGGCCCGTTACCGGGCCGCCTGGGCGCTGCTGCAAGCGCCCGCGCCGGCTGCTGCCGACACCTGAGACCTTATTCCAGCAGCCAGGCCAGCGCGGCCTCCCGTTCCCGCGGGCTAAAAAAGCGCACCCGCAGCCGGGGAAAAATCCGCATCAGCACTTCGATGGTGTTTAACAGCACGGTGGACGGCAGAATGAAGGCAATCTTGCCGCTGGCGGTGGTGGCGGGATACTGGCGAATCCACCCGCGCAGTTGCTCAAACAAATATTTCAGCGGCTGCACCCCCACCCGGCTGTCGAACAGAATCGGCTCGACGGTGCGCGGGGGCAGGCCGGCCGCCATCTGCGTCAGCACGGCCGCGCGGGAGGCTTCCGTCATCACAAATTCATGTACGCCGGTTTCCAGCCGGGTATACCGGCAGCGCGAAGGCACAGCAGCAGCTCCCTGAACACCCGGCACCGCGGCCGGGGCTGGCTACGATGATAATGACACCGCCCGCAGGCGATCTCATGATGCATCTTACCACAGCCGGCGCGGGCGCAACACAGGCTAACCGGGGGACTTACCCCGCCCGCGCGTACACGTTCAGCGAGCCGTTGTGGCAGCCCGCCACGATGTAACGCGCATCGGCCGTCACCGCCACGCTCATCACCTGGTCAGAGGGTTCATCAAACTGTTGCAGCAGCTCGCCCGATTCCAGGTTCCACAGCGCCAGCAGGGGCCGCTGCGTGCCCACCAGCACCATGCGCTCGCCCGGCATCAGCGCCATCACCATGGACCCCAGGTGCGTCTCCAGCGTGCGAATGCTGCGCCCGCTGGCCCGATCCCAGATTTTCACATCGCCCTCGGTGGAACCACTGATGACCTGTGCGCCATCGCCCAGGAAGGCGATCTGCCGCACGCCAAAATGCGGCTCCTGAAAATCGGCCACCGCCGTACCCGTTTCAATATCCCACAGCCGCAGGGCACAGCGCAGGTCATCGCGCCCGGTTTCGCCGGCCAGCACATACTGCGCATCCGGGCTGATGGCCAGCGCATCCACCCCGGTTAAATGGCCGTTGCAGGTGTGCAGCAGCCGGCCGGTCATGGCTTCCCAGATGCGGATGGTGCGGTCGGTGGAACCGGAGACAATGCGCCGGCCGTCCGGGGTGACGGCCAGCGCCGTCACCGCGCCGGTGTGCCCGGTCAGCGTGCGGATCGTTTCGCCCGTCTCCACATTCCAGAAGCGCACGGTGTAATCTTCTGCGCCGGAGGCGATGAAATTGCCGCCGGGGAAAGCCGCCAGCGTCAGCGCTGCGCCTTCATGCCCGGTCATCGTCACCAGCGGGGTATCGCCGGTTAAATCCCACACTTTCAGGCTGCCATCCTGCGCCGCACTGACGGCCTTCCGGCCGGAAGGCAGCGTTAAAATGCCGGTCACTGAGTGCGCGTGTCCCTGGTAAGTACGAACAAGCTGATAGTACATGCATCCTGATCCTGAAATGTGAACCAGCGTTTAAGTGTGCCCGGCCGGTCGCCCCGTGGCGGGGCCGGCTTCATCGCCGCTGCTGGCGACCACCACTGCCGACGCATAAGCGCGGGTGTGCGTCAGGCTAATATCCCACTGCGTTAAGCCCAGGTCAGCAGCGACCTGGACGGCGGCCCCGTGCAGGTGCAGCGTGGGGCGGTGGCGCGGGTTATCCACCCGAATTTCAATATCTTTCCAGCGCACATCGCCGATGCCGGTGCCCAGGGCTTTGGCCACCGCTTCCTTGCCGGCCAGCCGGGCCGCCAGCCGGTGCGCCCGGTCTTCGCAATCGGCCCGTTCCCCCGCGGTAAAAAAGCGATTCAAAAATCGCTCCCCCAGGCGGGCAATGCCCTGTTCAATGCGCTCAATTTCTATCATATCAATTCCGCAGCGCAGCATAAAGCCCCTCTCTTACCCGCGACAGCGCCTGCATCACCATAACATGAAGTGGGGCGGGCGGGCAATCGCATCTTTTGTTTTGCCGGCCGCTGCATATAATTGAGACACCGTTTCAATAACCCCGCCATCATGGCTGAATGATTGTCGCCCATGCTCACCCTGGATCTGCTGCTGAACATCCTGCTGGAACCGCTGCAATACGGCTTTATGCAGCGGGCCATCCTGGCGGCGCTGCTGCTGGGCCTCGTCAGCGGGGTGATGGGGGCCTATGTGGTCACGCGCGGGCTGGCCTTCATGGGCGATGCGCTGGCGCACAGCATTTTGCCCGGCGTGGCCATCGCTTTCCTGCTGGGCGCGACGGGCGCGGCGCTGCTGGCCGGCGGCCTGGTGGCCGGCACCGTGTCCGCGCTCATCATCGGCTTTTTAACCCGCGGCCGCCGGATGCAGGAAGATACCGCCATCGGCATCGTCTTCGCCGGGATGCTGGCCCTGGGGATCGCCATCATTTCTGCCAGCCGCAGTTTTGCCACTGACCTGCAACATTTGTTGATCGGCAATATTCTGGCCGTCAGCGAAACGGATTTGCTGCTGATGGCGGGCCTGGGCCTGGCGATGCTGCTGATCGTGGGGCTGCTGTACAAAGAACTGCTCATCGTCTCGTTTGACCCGCTGCTGGCGCAAACGCTGCGGCTGCCCGGCGAAGCGCTGCGGATTTTGCTGCTGGTGCTGCTGGCCATCGCCATCGTCATCGGCACGCAGGCGGCCGGCATCGCCCTGGTGACGGCCACGCTGGTGACACCGGCCGCGGCCGCCCGCCTGCTGACGAAACGCCTGCACCGGTTGATGCTGGTGGCGGCGGGCATCGGGGCGCTGTGCGGCGCGGCCGGCATGTATCTCGCCTGGTATTTGAACATCGCTGCCAGCCCGGCCATCGTCCTGCTGATGACGCTGGTCTTTGGCCTGGTGTTCCTGTTCGCCCCTGGCAAAGGCTACGTCTGGTCGCTGCTGGGCCGTTCGGCCCACCGCGCCTGAAACTCCGGCGGCTGCGCCTAAAAAACCTGGAGAGTAAACGCAGCACACTGGAGGGGCAGCGCACGAACTCTGATGACCTGGCCGCGCCCTCACCCCCGCCCCTCTCCCCGACGGGCTGCGCCCTGGGCGAGGGGAGACAATCCCCTGCGCCGGGGTGCCATTCGTAGGAAAATGATAACATCGTGCCCCTGCCAGAGTAACGAGGGGGTGCGGGCGAAACAGCCGCCCGTAGCGAATTGGATGCGTAAGCCCTAAAAAAACCTGTTAAAAGCCCTGCGCGGAAAAATGGAAACGTGTACAATACGTTTGTATTCCGTCAGCTTTTTACAGGCACCTGCTTATGCTGCACGACGCGAATTATAAATTCCTCTATCACTTTACGCGGGCCCTTCAGGAACAACAGCCGGATGTGTCCGGGGTGTTTAAAACCGTGCTCACCCTCACCGGCGAGGCGCTGCGTATTCAGCATGGCTGTTTGCTGACTTTCGTCGATCACACCCGCATTGACCGCATTTACCTGCTGGGTGCCGACCATAAAGTGGCGCTGGATGAGCCGGTGTGGGATACGCTGGTGAAACGCGGCCCCGTGGGCTATGCCTACCACAGCGACCGGCCGATTGTGATTCGGAATATCGTCACCGACCCGCGCCGGGCCACCCTGCCGCCGGTGTCCTTTTTGCCGGCCACCGGCTCGGTCATCTGCCTGCCGCTGAGCAAGGGCAACCACAAATTCGGCGTGCTGCTGCTGGCCCACCCGGAGGTGGATTATTTTAACCGGCAGCGGGTGGAACTGCTGGAAGAAATGCACAGCGTGGCTTCATCGGCGCTGGCGGCGGCGCTGGAATTGCAGGCCGCCCGCACCGGCGATACGCGCTACCATGCGCTGTTCGACGGCGGCGTGGTGCCCATCATCCTCACCGATGTGCACGGCGTGATCCAGGATGTGAACCAGAAAGCCTGCGATTTCCTGGGCTACCCCCGGTCGGCGCTGGTGCGCGTGCTGCTGAGCGATATTTATACCGCCGGGGCGGGGGCCCCCGCCCTGACGGCGGAAACCCTGCTGCCGGAGGGCACCCAGGAAACGTCCATCCGCACCACCCTGCACGATGTGGACGGCAAAAGCATTCCCTCGCTGGTGCGCGTGCGCCGGGTGCGCCTGGATGGCCGCATGGTCATTGAATGGGTCTTCCAGGATGTGACGGCCCAGACCGAACTGGAGCAGTTGCGTAAAGACCTGTCCGCCATGGTCTACCACGATCTGCGGGCACCGCTGACCAACATCGTCGGCAGCATTTATAAGCTGAATACGGTGCTGCAAAACCATGAAAACCCCATCGTGCCGCGCCTGCTGCACATCGGTTTACGCAGCACGCGCCAGCTTCAGCGCATGGTGGACAGCCTGCTGGATATTCAACGGCTGGAAGAAGGCAAAGCCCTGCTCAACCGGCAGCCGGTGGAAGTGCGCGTGCTGCTGGCGGATGCAGTGCAACTGGTGCAGCCCATCGCCACCGAAGCCGGCCAGCAAATTCTGTTTGAGGCGGGCAAAGATGTGCCCACGGTGGCGCTGGACAGCGATATGATCATGCGCGTCATCATCAACCTGATGGAGAACGCCGTCAAATACACCCCCACCGCCGGCAGCATCCGCGTGACGGCACACCGCGATGGCGATGGGCTGCTGTTCAAAGTCAGCGATTCGGGGCCGGGCATCCCCAAAGAGATGCTGGGGCGCGTGTTCGATAAGTTCAGCCGCGTGCGGCACCAGGGCGCACCCAAAGGCGTGGGCCTGGGGCTGGCCTTCTGCCGCCTGGCGGTGGAAGCGCACGGGGGCAAAATCTGGGTGGAGAGCGAACCCGGCCACGGCTCCGATTTTATGTTCCGCCTGCCCATTGTGGAGCCGGCCCCGCCGGAAGCAAAGGTCGCCACCCCGCCCGAAGAAGCCCGCCCGGAGCCGGAAAAACCGCGCTCGGCGGCCGATACGCACCCGGTGCATCCGCGCCTGGCCAGCGCCTGAAGCCTCAGCCGCCCGCGTCGCCCGCCGGCGCGTGCGGCCCCAGCACAATCGACCGGGCCTTGCCCGGCGTGCGCTGAATCCACCCCATGCCCTCCAGCCGGTCAATGTGCCGGACAATGCCTGAATGCGACAGATAGCAGTGATCCGCCAGTTCCCGCATGGTGGGGCCAAACCCGTGCTGGCGAATGTGCTCGCGGATATACTCAAACGCGCGATGAGTCGTTGCAGACAATTCAGTCATATTCTCACGACATTACAAAAAATCAACGGTTGATGATGCACCTCTTATCATAGAACAACCGTTTGCGGCTGTCAGTTAGAAATTGGCTGGTAGTTGGCTGTTTTTGAGTACGAATTTAGAAATTGTGTTCGTTTAAAAATTCTGATGTGCGCCCGGCGGGGCTGCGGGCCGGCGCGGCACGGCGCAGCGTGCTTCTCCTGCCGGGGAGAATACGGGGGTGAGAAAAAGCCATC
>JALOOI010000074.1 GCA_025454495.1 Anaerolineae bacterium | reverse complement strand
TTTGTTTTTGATTAGTTTCAATGTTGTATTGGAGGTTTTGTGATTCGGTGTCCTGTGGAGTAACCAGAATGTTGCTGCGCCGTGCCTGGCTCATTGTGCTGCTGCTGGCGGTGGGTGCTGTTCGGGCCCAGGAAGCGCGGACGCTCACGGTATTCGCGGCGGCCTCGCTGGGTGAGGCTTTTGAAGCTATCGCCGCGGATTTTGCCGCGCAGAACCCCGGCGTAACCGTGCAGTTCAATTTTGCCGGCTCAGCCGACCTGGCCGCGCAACTGGCCGAAGGCGCACCGGCGGATGTTTTCGCCAGCGCCAACACGCGCCAGATGCAGGTGGCGCGGGCGGCCGGGCGCATCGGCAGTGTGCCGCGCACCTTTGCCTCGCCAGCCTGCGCGACCTGGCCAACCCCGGCCTGAAGCTGGTGCTGGCCGCGCCGGCGGTGCCGGTGCGCGATTATACCGATACCATGCTGGCACGCCTGGCTGCCGCGGCCGACTACGGGCCGGCATACCGGGATGCCGTGCTGGCCAACGTCGTCTCTGAGGAGCAAAATGTGCGCCAGGTGGCGGCCAGAGTCGCCCTGGGCGAAGCCAGTCGCCCTGGGCGAAGCCGATGCCGGCATTGTGTATCGCTCCGATGTTACGCCCGATCTGCGGGCACAGGTGGGCACCCTGGACATTCCCGATGATCTGAACACCATCGCCACCTACCCCATCGCCATCACCGATAACCCGGCACAGCCTGAGCTGGCGCAGGCATTCATCGATTATGTGCTGTCGGACGCGGGGCAGGCGACTCTGGTAAGCTGGAATTTCATCACCGCCCGCCTGCCGGCCGTGCCGGACACCATCACCCTGCCGGCGGCCGGCAGTCTGCGCGTGGACGGCCAGGTGTTGAACCCGCTGACGCTGACGGTGGCCGACCTGCGGCAGAATTTCGCCGCGCAAACGCTGGAGGTGAGCTTTTTAAGCGGTGAGGCCACCATTGCGGCCACCTTCACCGGGGTGCCGCTGTGGCAGGTCATCAGCGCGGCGCAGCCGGCCATTGATGCCGATGTGCCTGGCGCGGCTTTCAGCCTGTACGTGGTCATCACCGGCGCAGATGGCTACCAGGCCGTGCTGGCCTGGGCCGAGATCAACCCGGAGTATGGCCATGCGCCGGCGCTGCTGGCCTATGCCGCAAATGGCGCGGACATCCCGGCCGGGCTGCGGCTGGTGGTGCCCGGCGATGCGCGGGACGGGCGTTATGTGGCCGGGGTGGTCAGCCTCAGCCTGCGCGCTGCGCCGGCCGTGAGCCGTTAAGCGGGCTACGCTGTTGAAAAAACCTGCCCTGCCGCCGGGCGGCGGCCTGCGCCACACCTTACGCCACCATCTGGCCGGGCTGCCCATCAGCCTGCCGGCGACGGTGGCGCTGGTGTTCCTCACGCTGCCGCTGGTGGCGCTGCTGCTGCGGGCCCTCGGCAGCCGCGCCTGGGAAGGCGTGCCGGCCAGCGCCATCCCGGCCGCCATTCAACTGAGCGCCGTCACCACGCTGGCCAGCATGATCCTGACGGTGCTGTTCGGCACGCCGCTGGCCTATGTGCTGGCGCGGCGGCGGTTTGCCGGGCGCGGGCTGGTGAATGTGCTGGTGGAACTGCCCATTGTGCTGCCGCCGGCGGTGGCCGGGCTGGCGCTGCTGCTCACCTTCGGGCGGCGCGGGCTGCTGGGCCCGCTGCTGAGCGACCTGGGCATCAGCATCCCTTTCACCATGACCGCCGTCATCCTGGCGCAAACGTTCGTCGCCGCCCCCTTTTACATCCGGGCGGCCCAGGTGGGGCTGCACAGCGTGCCGCGCGAAGTGGAAGACGCGGCGCGGGTGGATGGCGCGGGCGGCTTCAGTCTGTTCTGGTATGTCACGCTGCCGCTGGCCGCGCGGGCACTGGCCGCCGGGCTGGTGCTGGCCTGGGCCCGCGCCCTGGGCGAATTCGGCGCGACGATCCTGTTCGCCGGCAGTTTGCAGGGGCAAACGCAAACCATGCCGCTGCTCATTTACAACGTCATCGAGCGCGACATCAACGCGGCCATCTGGTCGGGGTTGATCCTGGTGGCGCTGGCGCTGGTGGCGCTGGTGCTGTCGCAGTGGCTGGCACAGCACAGCGCCGGCGAAGATACCCGGCCGGATTAGCCCGTGCCCTTAAAAATAGCCCTGCATCAGCCGGATGAACCAGGCCGGCACGGCCGGGTCGCTCACACCATCGTACACCGGCGCATAGGGCTTAATGTCCAGCACCGGGGTACCGTCGATGGCATCCAGCCCGCGCACCCGCACCACCGGGCCGGCCACCGCCAGCACCGGCACCGCCGTAATGCCGATGCGATTGGGGCGATGCCGCGCCCGCTGCGCGAAAATGCCACTCACCGGCATATCCTCCCGGTCACGCGGGCGGCGTACCAGGTGCTGCGCCGCGTCAAATTCGGCCGTGTGCATGTAGTAAATGACCACAATGTGCGACCAGTCCGCCAGGCCCTGCAACCCCGGCGCGAGCGCGTCCTCCAGGTGAATTTCGGAAATGACTTTGCCCCAGGCTTCATCGGCGGTGTCGGCGGCGGTGTTACGAACCACGCCGATGGGGGTCAGGGTGATGCTGTCCATATCTGTGCCTGCCTGTGTATGCCACCATTCGCCCCCATTGAAGCACAAACCGCGCCCGGTCTGTAGAGGGAAACGGCTCTCAGCAGCGATTCATCGGTGATTCATGGGCGCGGGGCCGCCAAATAACAGCCTTTTGTCTCAGCCAGCGCCGGACGGTTGAGACATTGACCGTTCAATGCTGGCTCCGGGGGTCAATCACCCTGACTCCCACCGAACCCGGCACAGATTTTATGGTTTCATGAGATCATCGAATTCCTCACAGGTCATGCCGAATAACACATCATCCAGATATTCGCCATTATGGAAACAGGTGCGTCTGATTCGTCCTTCTTCCATAAACCCCAGTTTCTGATGCATTCGGATAGAGGCGGTGTTGGTGTGGAAACACATCGAATTGCATTTCTGGTAACGCTGTTCCCGGAAACCATATTTGAGCAGCACACGCACAGCATCCACGGCATAGCCCTGTCCGCGGTAATCACGATACACGGCGACCCCAAAGCCAAACGTTCCATTTTTCTGATCCTGGCTGTGTAATGTCACCCAGCCGACGGTGACACCCGCCAGATTTTCCATAGCCAGCCGGATGATCTTATCCTCCTTGAGGCCGCTTACCTTCTCCAACCATTGTTGCTGAAGGTCTACAGACGTAGGCAATGCAATACCATCCTCATGAAGTGCCACCGTAGGGCTATCCAGAGAGGCAATGAAGCGTAAACCGGCATCTTCCACGCGCCACGGGCGCAGTCGGGTTTTTTCGCCCTGCCAGAAGTAGTGGGCATAATCCGGTGTCAGTGAGGTCATTTTTATCTCCATGCCGCCTGTACCACAATGGGTCAAAGAAGTTTACGATAGATTTTAGCCATGCACTCAGGGTAAAAACAGAGCAGCCTGTCGGGTCAGCGGCAGTCAGTGCCCGCGCCTGGTCTGTAGAGGGAACCGGCTCTCAGCAGCGCTTCATCGGCGATTCATGGGCTGTGTGGGAAGATAAAATAGGGTAAGATTATCCAAAAAGAGTTTTAGAGGGGTGTAGCCATGCCGGTGACGGTCTATCGTCTGGAGAATGAACCGATTTTAATTGCCACCTTCACCGGCGAGGTGAATGGCGATGTCATCGTGGAGATGTTCCGCAGGAGCGATGCCCTGCTGCGCGATGACGATGCCCTGGTGTACCGCGTGAGCGATTTTCGCCAGGCCACCACCAGCGCCCTGGCCGTGCTGACCATCCTGAAAGCGGTGGTGGTGGGCGGCCCCGGCTCCCCGCGTGATCCGCGCATCAAAGGGGTGATGCTCGGCGATAACCAGTGGGTGAAAGTGGGGCAGGACACGCTCAAAAATCCGGCCTTCGGCGGGATGAACATCCCCCTCTTTGCCCGCATGGGCGATGCCATGACCCATATTCGCGTGCAAATCGCCCGGTCACATTCCGGCGTATAACGCCCGGCCGGCGGTGCTGCGCCCCGGCCCCTGCCATAGCCAGCCCTCCCCGGCACGATTATAATAGCGCGGCAAACACGGACGATGAGAGAACCGGCCGGGGTACGGGATGGTATGAAGATTCATTTGCGGATGCTGGGCTGCCGGCTGAACCAGAGCGAGATTGACCGCATGGCCCGGCAGCTTGAGCAGCAGGGGCACACCCTTGTCAACGACGCGGCCCAGGCCGATGAAGTGATCGTGAACACCTGCGCCGTGACGGCGGATGCCGTCCGCAGCGGGCGTAAATTGATCCGCGAACTGCATCGCCAGAATGACCGGGCGCACATCAGCGTTACCGGCTGCCACGCGCAGCTTGCCCCGCAGGAGATCGCCGCGCTGCCGGGGGTGGTGCGCGTGGTGGGCAACCTGGAAAAAGACAGCCTGGTAGCGCAGATCACCGGGCAGCCGGTGGCCGAATTCGACCTGGAGCCGCATGAACGGCAGCCCTACCCCGGGGCCGGGGCCCGTACCCGCGCGTTCATCAAAGTGCAGGACGGCTGCGATAATGCCTGCACCTTCTGCGTGACCACCATCGCCCGCGGTGCAGGCCGCAGCCGCCCGGCGAACGCCGTCGTGCAGGAGATCAACAGCCTGCACCAGGCGGGCTACCAGGAAGCCGTGCTCACCGGGGTGCATCTGGGCAGCTATGGCCATGACCTGGGCGACCCCGACGGTCTGCGGCGGCTGGTGCAGCGCCTGCTGGCCGAAACGGCCATCCCGC
Organism: Anaerolineae bacterium; assembly: GCA_025454495.1. Classification (GTDB taxonomy): domain Bacteria; phylum Chloroflexota; class Anaerolineae; order Aggregatilineales; family Phototrophicaceae; genus JALHOR01. The sequence continues at coordinate 13,666 of JALOOI010000074.1, read as the reverse complement.
GCCTGCGCCTGTCGTCGCTGGAGCCGTGGGATTTAGCGCCCGCTTTCTTCGATCTGTGGCAGAACCCGCGGCTGTGCCCGCACCTGCATCTGCCGCTGCAAAGCGGCTGCGATGACACGCTGCGCCGAATGCGCCGCCACACCCGCCAGCACGCTTTTCGCGCACTGGTGCAGGCCGCCCGCGCCGCCATCCCGGATGTACGCCTCACCAGCGATGTGATCGTGGGCTTCCCCGGCGAAACGGACGAAGAATTCGCCCGCAGCGAAGCCTTTATCCACGAGATGGATTTTGCCGGGCTGCACGTTTTCCGTTATAGCAGCCGCCCCGGCACGCCCGCCGCGAAGATGCGCGGCCACCTCCCGGAAGCCACGCGCCAGGCCCGCAGCCAGCGCCTGCTGGCCCACGCCGCCGCCCAGGAAGAACGCTTCGCCGCCCGCTATGCCGGCCGGGCGCTGCCGGTGCTGTGGGAACACATCAGCGGGGCCAGCGAACACGGCTTTCTCCAGGGGGGCTACACCCATCATTATTTGCGCGTGCAGGCCGTGCATCCGCGCATCCTGACGAACCACATTACCCCGGCGCTGCTGGGGGCCTACAACCAGGGGGCTGTGCAGGCGACTCCTGTGATAGAATAAAGGTGAGCGCGGCCCACCGCCACCCGGCAGCCGCGCCGGCCGGTTGAACCGCACCCCCGGAGGATGCAGCGACATGACGCTTAAAGAAACGCTGAATAACGCCCTCAAAGAGGCGATGAAGAGCAAAGATAATGACCGGCGCGACAGCCTGCGCCTGCTGACCAGCGCCCTGAAGCAGGCCGAAATTGATACCCGCCGCGATGTGACCGACCAGGAAGCGCTGGATATCCTGCAAAAAGAGGCCAAAAAACGCCGCGAGAGCATCACCGAACTGGCGAAAGCCGGCCGCGCTGACCAGCAGGCCCAGGAAGCCTATGAGCTGGGGGTGATCGAAGAATTTTTGCCCAAACAGCTCAGCCGTGACGAAATTATCGCCCTCATCCAGGCGGCCATCGCGCAGACGGGGGCCGCCGGCGCGAAGGAAATGGGCAAGGTGATGGGCGTGCTGCAACCCCAGGTGAAAGGCCGTGCCGATGGCAAACTGGTCAGCGAACTGGTGAAAGAGCTTCTGGACAAATAACGCGATGACTGCCTGGCTGGCCGAGCAACTGGCGACCTATTTCGCGCTGCCGCAGGAAAACACCGAGGCCGTGCTGCGGCGGCTTCTGGTGGGGCTGGCCGCGGCCGGCTTCGTGCTGCTGGCCACGCTCATCATCGCCTTTGATAATATTTTCCCCGGTTTCAATTCCATCGCCAGCCTGGCCGTGGGCGATGTGGCCCCGCGGGCCATCACCGCGCCGGATGCCAGCTTCATCAGCCAGCTTTTGACGGAAGAAGCCCGCGCCGCCGCCAGCGCTGCCGTGCCCCCCGTGTACGACCCGCCCGACCCCAACGTGGCCCGGCAGCAAACCGGGCTGGCGCAGCAAATTATCCTGTTCATCCAGAATGTGCGCCGCGATATTTATGGCACGCCGGAGCAAAAAATCCACGATCTGAACCAGATTACCGCGCTGGCCCTGGATGAAAATGTCGCCCTCAGCATCCTGCAAATGGATGAAGACACCTGGACGGCGGTGCAGGATGAGATCATCAATGTGCTGCCGCGCGTCATGCGCGAGGCCATCCGCCCGGCGGATATGCAGTCCTTTCGCTATCAACTGCCCACCCAGGTGAGCGTGCGCTTCAACCCGCAGGAGCGCGATGTCATCGTGGCCATCATCGAAGACCTGCTGCGCCCCAACACCTTTGAAAATCCCGAAGCCACCGCCGCCGCCCGCGCCGCCGCCGCCGAGGCCGTGGCCCCGGTCAGCCGCCGTTTTGTGCGCGGCGAAAATGTCATTGATGCCGGCCGGCAAATTACCCCGGCAGATTATGAAGCCCTGCAGGCCCTGGGGCTGCTGCGCCCGGATGATGTGCGCCTCCAGGAGATCGGCCGGGCCGGGCTGGCCAGCCTGCTGGTGATGGTCATCATGGGGCTGTTCATCGCCCGTTTTGAGCCAGGGCTGATCGAGAGTGAAACGCGCCTGCTGGCGCTGCTGGCCATCATCTTCCTGGTGATGCTGGCGGCCATCCGTTTTTTTGGCAGCGGCACCAGTTTGTATCTGTTCCCCACCGCCGCCATGGCCCTGGTCTTCGTCGTCATCGTCAGCCCGCATCTAACCATCATGTCGTCGCTGGGGCTGGCGCTGCTGGCCGGGCTGATGATGAACAATTCGCTGGAGACGGCCACCCTCATCGGGGCCGGCAGCATCATCGGGGCGCTGGCGCTGCGCCGGGCGGAACGCCTCAATTCGTTCTTCGTGGCGGGCCTGCTCATCGGCCTCATTAACCTCACCGTCGTCAGCATTTTTACCCTCTCCGCGCCCCTCAACGCCGGCGACCCGGAGACCCCGGCCCGCCTGCTGCTGTCGCTGCTCAGCGGGATGCTCATCGTCCCCGCGTCGGCCATCGCCGCCATGTATTTGATTACGACGCTGTTCAACCTGACGACGGCCCTCAAACTGCTGGACCTGAGCCAGCCGAATAAGCCGCTGCTGCAACGCCTGCTGCGCGAAGCGCCGGGGACGTACCAGCATTCGCTCCAGGTGGCCAACCTGGCCGAACAGGCCGCCAGCGCCATCGGGGCCGATGCCGGGCTGACGCACGTCGCCGCGCTGTACCACGACATCGGCAAAATGCTCAATCCGCTGTACTTCACCGAAAATCAGCAGGATGTGGGCAACCCGCACGACACGCTGAACGATCCCTACCGCAGCGCGGATATTATCCTCAGCCATGTGTCCGAAGGCGACGAGCTGGCCCGCCAGTACCGGCTGCCGCAGCGCATCCGCGATTTTATCCGCGAGCACCACGGGACGACGCGGGTGTATGTCTTTTATCAGCGGGCGCTGAACCTGGTGGAAGGCGATGCCAGCGCCGTGGACGTGAAGGATTTCACCTACCCCGGGCCGCGCCCGCGCAGCAAAGAAACGGCCATTTTGATGCTGGCCGATAGCTGCGAAGCCGCCGTGCGGGCCGCCAAATTGCAGAGCAAGCTGGATATTGCCAGCATCGTCAGCAGCATCATTGACCAGAAGATGAAAGACGGCCAGCTTGATAAAAGCGGGCTGACGTTGAATGACCTGCGGGCCATCCAGACCACCTTTGTGGATGTGCTCCAGGGAACCTTCCACCCGCGCCTGAATTATCAGGAGGCGGTGGGGCGCAAAGACCCGCCCGCCACCAGCGTGGAAACCGTGCTGCCGCCCCGCGCCACCGACCACCGGCCGGCCATCGTGGTGACACCGGGCATGGAGCGCATCCCGGAACTGGCCTCCACCGCGCCGCGGCCGGAACTGCGCCCGGCGGTCACGGAAAGCGGCATCACCATCATCCGGCGGCCCGCGGCCGCCGCCAGCGACGATGAGCCGGTGACGGATGTGCCGCGCCTGCCCCGCCCGGACGAAAAACGGCTGACGGGCCTGCAACCCACGCTGCCGCCGCGCAATGGCAAGGCCACCCCGCCGCCCGAAAACGCGCCGCAGAACCCAGGAAAGCCCCATGTTCACGATTGAGATACAGAACGATCATGCCTTCCCGCTGGCCGCTGACCGGCTGGCGCAGGCGGCCCGCGCGGCCCTGGCCCTGCATGACCTGCCGCCGGAGAGCAGCCTGAACATCGTCATCACCACCGATGCCGCCGTGCAGGCGCTGAATCGCCAGTTTCGCCAGGTGGATGCACCGACCGATGTGCTGTCCTTTCCGGCCGAACTGCCGCCCGCCGGCGTGGACGATGACACCACCTGCCTGGGCGATCTGCTGATCGCCTATCCTTACGCCCGGGCCCAGGCGGAACGTGCCGGGCACCCCCTGCCAGACAGCCTGGCGCTGCTGGTGGTGCATGGCACGCTGCACCTGCTCGGTTATGACCATGACACCCCGCCCGGCCGGGCCGAGATGTGGGCCGTGCAGGCCGAAGCGCTGGCCGCCCTGGGCATTGATGAGCGCATCGTCCCGGCGCTGGAGACCACCCCGCATGATGAAACGGATGTATGACCACCTGACCGCCACCGCCCGCATCAACCCGGAAGATTACGCCGCCCGCGTGAGCAAAAACCGGGCCCTCAGCCTTAGCTATGCGCTGCGCGGCTGGCTGTATATGCTGGTGCGCCAGAAGAACACCCGGCTGATGTCCGCGGCCTCCCTGCTGGCCCTGGGGCTGGCGCTGTGGCTGCAACTGCCGCCGGTGGAACTGGCGCTCATCGTCGTCGTCATCACCATCATCTGGCTGACGGAGTTCCTGAATGCCGGCATTGAGGCGGCCATTGATGTGGCCGCGCCGGAATACCACCCCATGGCCCAGGTGGGGAAGGACGTGGCCAGCGCCGCCGTGCTGCTGGGGGTGGTGGCGGCGGTGATCGTGGCGGTGCTGCTGCTGCTGCCGCCGCTGCTGCGCCGCCTGGGGCTGTGAAGGCGGTGGAATGTAAAATTTGCGTCATCTGCGGCGGCCGGGCACGCTGCCGGGGTGTATTGGCCGTATAATGAACTTATGCGTCGCCCGCGACCGGTGCAACCCGGCCCGCCCGGCCGCGTACACAGACATCAACACGGGCAGTCGCAGTCAGTGAGCCATCATGACCGATCAGGCACAACCCGGCCCGGCCTCACCCGCTGAGCCAATCATCTTCAGCACCATGCAGATTGACCCGCGTGCCTACAGCGCCCGCCACGCCGGGAGTCGCTTCGAAGCGACGCTGTACGCCATCGCCGGGCTGCTGTATTTGTTCCGCCGCCAGCGCAGCATTCAAATGATGTCCGTCGTCACCCTCATCTGCATCGGGCTGGCGCTGTGGTTGCAGGTTTCGCTGCCGCTGCTGGTGGAAATGATCCTGGCCATCGGCCTGGTGTGGGTGACGGAAGCCGTCAATACGGCCATCGAAGCCGCGGTGGATGTGGCCTCGCCGGAATATCACCCCATGGCCAAGGTGAGCAAGGATGTCGCCGCGGCGGCCACCTTCATCGCCATTTGCCTGGCGGCGCTGGTCACCTTCATGATCGTGGTGCCGCCGCTGCTGGAACGCCTGTTGTAACCAGGAGGATGCCTGTGAGCGATACGCCGCCACGTGGCAGCGCCCGTGAACGCAATCAGCGCCGCCGCCAGCAGCGCGAAACGCTGCCACGCCGCACCGGCAGCGCCCGCCAGATTCGCCCGGCCGATGCCCCCCGGCGCGAACTGCCGCGCCTGCACCTGCCCGGCCTGCGCTGGCTGCTGGCCGGCGCGGGGGCCCTGCTCATCGTGGTGGCGGTGCTGTTCATCTCCGGGGCCATCAACCCGCCGGAAGCCGAAACGCACCCCAATGCTTACTGGCTGGGCACCCGCTGGACGTATGAGGAGCGCAGCGATGCCGAAGTGGAGCGCCTGGTGCGCTACCTGCGCGACCATGATATTGGCGCGGTGTATGCCTTCGTCACCTCGCTGCTGGAAGATGCCACCCTGGCCGGCAGCCCGTCCGAGCCGGGCAGCCGCTTTAACGATGTGGAGCCGCGCCTGATGGCCTTTGTGCAACGCCTGCAACAGGCCTACCCCGCGCTGGAAATTTATGCCTGGATCGAAGTGCAAACCACCGATTCGCAGGGGTACCGGCTGGATAACCCGCAGGTGCAGCGGGTGGTGGCCGACCTCAGCCAGCGGGCGGTGCAGGTGATGGGCTTTCGCGGCGTGCTGCTGGATGTGAAACCCGTGTTCGACGGCAACCCGGATTACCCGCTGCTGCTTCAGGCCGTGCGGCGTAACATCGGGCTGGAGACCCCGCTGCTGGTGGCGGTGCCGCCGGATTTAACCCCCACCGATGCCGGGCTGAATTTGCCGCCGCAGATCGCCCCCGGCACCGTGTGGAGCCTGCCCTACAAGCAGCGTATCGCCCTCCAGGCGGATACCCTGGTGGTGACGGCCTACAACAGCTACCTGAGCGATCCGGTCGATTACATCAACTGGGTGACGTACCAGGTGCAGGCCTTCACCGCCGCCATGGATGCCATCGAAACCACCAGCACGCTCATCATCAGCGTGCCGGTGTTCGGCGACCAGCTCCCCGCGCACGATGCCAGCGTGGAAACGCTGCCGGCCGCGCTGGACGGGGTGCAGCGCGGGGTGGCCGCGCTGGAGGAGACGGCCGCCGCCATCTTTCAGGGGGTGGCGCTGTTCAGCGACCGCGACCTGACCGACAGCGAATGGGCCGTCTACCAGGAGAAATGGGGCGGGCGCTAAAGGAACCTTCAGCGCTCCGGGTTTGCCGGGCGCAGGTCGCGCAGCATGGCCCGCGCCTGCGGCAGGTTGGCGGCGAACAGCACTTCGCGCCCCACCAGTTTTTCGCCAAAGGTCATTTTGATGGTCTGGTAGCCAGTTTTGACCATGCTGCCGGCCCCCACCACCACGCGATTACCCTCATTGCTGCGCGGCTGCGGGTTGGCCAGCAGGTTTTTGGCCGCGCTCATAAAATCTTTCGGCAGGTTCGCGCCCTCAATATCAATGATGACATCCACCTGATGCGGCACGCTGGCGATCAGTTTATCGGTCGCGTCGATGGCGGCTTCCAGGTCTTTCCACGTCCACTCGGTTTCAAATTCCATGCGGACGGCCTGTTTTTCGCGGTTATCCCACATTGTGATAATGGCCATAGTGTCGCTCTCCGGGCAGTGTGTTTCTGGCAGTGATAACCCGCCCGCCGGCGCTTCGTCACAGGCGGGCGGGCCCACTGTTTATGATATGACGAATTTTTGGCCGCAACGTTATGGCGTGATTAACCTCCGGCCGTGATGCTGAAGCTGATCGGCGGGGTGGCCGGGGTACCGTTCAGGCTGAGGGTGACATCCCAGGTGCCGGCCGTAAAGGCAAAATCCGTCTGGTCGATGTAAAACCACAGGCATTCGCCACTGGTGGGCCCGGCCGTCACAAAATCAAAGCTCACGTCCTGGCCGGCGATGCGCCAGCGGGCGGCGACCTGCGTGCCGGCCGGCAGGTTAAAGCCGCGGCCGACGACGTAAATTTCTGGCGTGGTGGTGGTGAACTGCGTGGTGATGCCGGTGGCGCAGTCATTTTGTACGCCGGTGGCCAGCACCACATTCTCCAGCCGCGGGGCGGCCGGGTCGGCCGGGGCGGGGGCGGTGGCCGCCCCGCTGAGGGCGCTCTGCGTCATCTGGCGGCCGGCGGCGGCGGTGCTCTGCGGCACGGGGGTGGCGGTGGGCAGCACAATGCGCCCTTCGCTGACGGCCTGCTGAAACGCTTCCAGATCGGCCATGGCGAAGCCGGTGGCGGCCAGGGTGGCTTTTAAAAACTGGCTTTGCGTGGCGGCAAAGGCCACCTGCGTCTGCGAAAAATCCATCGTGGTAATGAGCCGGGCATAACTGACCGTGGCCGTCGTGCGTAACGCCACCATTTGCGTCCCGGCGCGGCTGTGTTCGGTGGCGATGCGCAGCGGCTCATCGCTGGCGGCCGTACAGCCGGCCAGCCACAGCAGCAGGAACAGCCAGACCGCAGCAGGTGGTTTCATGCCGGTTATTATACGCCAGCGGCGGCCGCCAGGGGAATGGCCGCCGGCAGGCACGGCCCGCCTGAATCCGCTATAATCAGCAGCGATGACTATTCCCTGCATACAGACAGCAAATGCCTATGCCGGAACTGGCGGGAACGATTGTGAACGGTTATGAACTGCACGAGAAGATCGGGCAGGGGGGGCAGGGCACGGTCTACCGGGCCTATGATCGGGACAAAGATCGCATCGTGGCCATCAAGGTCATTCACCCGGAACTGATGAAGGATGCCGCGGCCATCAAACGCTTTCAGGCCGAAGCGACGATTGCCTTTTTTCTGCGCCATCCCTGTGTGGTGTCGCTGTATGATTACTGGCGCGATGAGCGCGGCATGTGGATGGTGATGCGCTGGTTCGCCGGGGGCAGCCTGCGCGACCAGACGCGGGCCGCGCCGCTGTCGCTGGAGCGTACCGCCCGCGTGCTGCACCGCGTGTGCGATGCGCTGGCCGCCGCCCACCTGATTAAAGTCGTCCACCGCGATCTGAAGCCGGATAACATCCTGTTCGATGAAGACGGCCAGGCGTATTTAACCGATTTTGGCGCAGCCAAGCGCATGGAAATTCCCGCGCTCACGCAGGCGGGGATGCTGGTGGGGTCGCCGTCGTATTTTTCGCCGGAGCATATTCAGGAAGGGCCCATGACCCCGGCGACGGATATTTACGCCCTGGGGATTGTGCTGTACGAAACGCTGGCCGGCAAACATCCTTTCAGCGGCATCAGCACGCTGGAGATGCTGGTGGCGCAACTGCGCGACCCGCTGCCGGATATTGGCCGCATCCGGCCCGACCTGCCGCCGGCGATTAATGAGGTCATTCAGCGGGCGACGGAAAAAGCGCCGGCCGACCGTTACGAGAACGTCCGCGACCTGGCCGCCGCGTTTTATGAGGCGGCGGGGGTATGAACCTGTACAACCCCGCCCCGTCTCGGTTATAGTGGGCAGCACACACCGGCCAGCCATCCATGGTGAGACAATGATCCCTTTCAACACCCTTAAACCGCTGCATCATGAGCTTCAGGACGAACTGCTGGCCGCCATGACGCGGGTGCTGCACAGCGGCTGGTATATCCTGGGGCCGGAGGTGGAAGCCTTTGAAGCGGAATTTGCCGCTTATCACGGCGGCGGTTACGCCGTGGGCGTGGCCCAGGGCACGGATGCCATCGAACTGGCGCTGCGGGCGTTCAACATCGGCCCGGGCGATGAGGTCATTACCGTTTCGCATACCGCGCTGCCCACCGTGAACGCCATCGAGCGCAGCGGCGCACGCCCGGTGCTGGTGGATGTTGACCCCCTCACCTGCACCATCGACGTGGCGGCGGCCGCCGCGGCCATCACCCCGCGCACCCGCGCCATAGTGCCGGTGCATCTCTACGGGCAAATGGCCCGCATGAACGATCTGCTGGCCCTGGTGGAGCGCCACGCCCTGCTGCTGGTGGAGGACTGTGCCCAGGCGCACGGCGCACGCTACGCCGGGCGGCTGGCGGGCACCTTCGGCCACGCGGCAGCCTTCAGCTTTTACCCCACCAAAAACCTGGGGGCCATCGGCGATGGCGGCGCGGTGCTGGTGCAGGATGCCGCGGTGGCCGCCCGCCTGAAAAGCCTGCGTAATTACGGCCAGAGCGCCACTTACGTCTATGCGGAAAAAGGCATCAACAGCCGCCTGGATGAATTGCAGGCGGCCCTGCTGCGCGTGAAATTGCGCCATCTGGACGCGCACAACGCGCAGCGCCGGCACATCGCCGGGCTGTATTCCGCCGGGCTGCGCGGGGTGACGGTGCCGTTTGTGCAGCCCGAAGCTGAACACGTCTATCACCTCTACGTTGTCCGCCACCCGCAGCGCGACCGGCTGCTGCCCCTGTTGCAGCAGCAGGGCGTGGGCACCAAAATCCATTACCCCACGCCGGTACACCTGGTCCAGCCCTACCGCGAGTCCGGCTATGCGGCCGGGCCGCTGCCGGTGACGGAGCAGCTTGTGCAGGAGATTGTCTCGCTGCCGCTGTACATCGGCCTGACCACGGCCGAGGCGCAGCAGGTGATCGCCGGGGTGACGGCCGCGCTGGCCGAACTGGCGGCCGCCCATGCTTAACCCGGCCGCTTTCACCGGCAAACACGCCCTCATCACCGGCGGCATGGGCTTCATCGGCAGCAACCTGGCGCTGGCCCTGGTGGAGCTGGGGGCCCACGTCACCATTCTGGATGCCATGCTGCCCGGCTACGGCGGCAACCTGTTCAACATCGCCCCCATCCGCGACCATGCCCGCGTGACCATCAACTTTGCCGATATACGCGATTTTCACGCGCTGAATTACCTGGTCAAAGGGCAGGATTACATCTTTCATCTGGCCGGCCAGGTGGATCATATCCTCAGCCAGACCGACCCCTTCCCGGATATTGACATCAACATCAAGGGCACGGCCATGTTGATGGAAGCCTGCAAGCAGCATAACCCGGCCGCCGTGGTCATCAAAGCCGGCACCCGCGGCCAGTATGGCCCGGCCACGCGCCTGCCGGTGGATGAAGAAGCCCCCACCCACCCACGCGGCATTTACGAAATTTCGCTGCTGACGGCCGAAAAACTGATGCAGGTGTATCACAGCATCCACGGCATTCGCTCCGTGCTGCTGCGCCTGACCAATATCTACGGTGAACGGGCGCAGATGCAGCACCCGCGTTATGGCGTGGTCAACTGGTTTGTGCGCCAGGCCATTGATGATGGCACCATCCAGGTCTTTGGCGATGGTCAAATTTTGCGGGACTTTTTATACGTGGGTGACTGTGTGGAGGCGATCCTGCTGTGCGCCGCCACCGAAGCCGCCTATGGCGAAGTGCTGAATGTGGGCATTGACCGGCCGACGAATTTCCTGGAGCTGACCGAAACGCTGATCCAGGTGGCCGGCAGCGGGCGCTGGGCCTTCGCGCCGTTTTCGCCGGAGCGCAAAGCCCAGGAGCCGGGCGATTTTTACTCCGATATTGGCAAGATTCGGCGGCTGGTGGGCTGGCAGCCGCGCACCGGGCTGGCGGCAGGGCTGCGCCGCACAGTGGACTTTTATCGACAGCACAAAGCCCACTACTGGTGATGAGCATGGCACAGCAGCGCCTGTATGAACACGGCCGCCTGGTCTATTACCGCCAGGCGGCCGATGCCGACTACTGGGATACCCACTGGCAGCACCAGAACCCGGCAGATTTGTACCGGGGCGCGTACAAAGGCTATCTGGATCGCCCGTTTGAAGACACGCTGATGCGCTACCTGCCGCGGGATCGGCTGATTCTGGAGGCGGGCTGCGGGCTGGCGCAGCTTGTGCTCACGCTGCGCGTGCGCGGGCTGGCGGTGGAGGGCGTGGAATGGGGCCGCGAGACGGTGCGGGCGGTGAACAGCTACCTGCCGGACGTGCCGGTGCGCGTGGGCGATGTCACCGCGCTGGATGTGCCGGATGGCCACTACGGCGGCTACATCTCCGTCGGTGTCACCGAACACCGGCAGGCCGGCCCCGCCCCCTTCCTCCAGGAGGCCTATCGCGTGCTGGAACCGGGCGGCATCGCCTGCATTTCGGTGCCGTATCTGCACCCGCTGCGCCGCCTGAAAGCGGCCCTGGGCCTGTACGGCGGGCCGCCGGCCGGGCTGCCGTTTTACCAGTATGCCTTTTCGCGCCAGGAGTATCATCACCTGCTGCGCGAACACGGCTTTGAGATTGTGCAAACCACGCCCTACGATGGCTTTAAGGGCCTGCGCGATGAACTGCCCGCGCTGCGCTCCCTGCTGCGCTGGCGCTTCATCGGCTGGCGCTTGCAGCGCTGGTTGCAGCGTTCCCACCGCGTGCATGTGTGCGGCCATATGATGATGATCGTTTGCCGCAAGCCGGCGCAGTAGCCAGGGACGGGCCGCCGATTGTCTTTTCACGCCCATCACTTTTATAATGGGGCAGTGTGCCGCTGTGCTGTGTTCGTCGTGGCACACTGCCCGGCACCCGGATGAGATAACACCCCATGGCTCTCGTGTCGATTGTTGTACCGGTGTACCACAATGCCGCCAGCCTGCCGGATTTGTTGCAGCAGTTCCAGGCGCTGGCCGCCCGCAACCCGGCTGACCATTTCGAGTTCGTGTGTGTGGACGACGGCTCGCAGGATAATTCGCTGGCCGTGCTGACCGCGCTGGCCCGGGCCGAACCCCGGCTGCGGGTGGTGAAGCTCTCGCGCAATTTTGGCTCCAACCCGGCCATCCTGGCCGGCCTCAGCCAGGCGCAGGGCGCGGCCATCGCCGTCATCGCCGCCGATTTGCAGGATCCCCCGGAGCTGATCCACGAGATGCTGGCGCTGTGGCGGCAGGGCCACAAAGTGATCCTGGCCGCCCGCCAGGAGCGCGACGATCCCGGTTTAACCGCGTTGATGGCCGATGCCTTTTATGCCCTCTTCCGCCGTTTTGCCATCAAAACCATGCCCCGGCGCGGCTTCGACTTTTTCGTGATTGATCGCCAGGTGTGCGACCTGGTGAACAACATTCAGGAGAATAACGCCTACCTGATGGGCTTAATCCTGTGGCTCGGCTTTGATCCGCAGGTGCTGTACTACCACCGCCGCCAGCGCGAACAGCGCTACGGGGCCTCCATGTGGACGCTGGCCAAAAAACTGAAATACTTCGTGGATTCCTTCGTGGCGTTTTCGTATTTTCCGGTGCGGGCCGCTTCCATCCTGGGCATCACGCTCAGCCTGGTGGGGCTGCTGTATGCGCTGGTGGTGGTCGCCATCCGCATTCTGTACGGCGTGGAGGTGGAAGGCTGGACCTCCATGATGGTGGTGCTGCTGGTGGTCTCCGGGGCGCAAATGCTCATCATGGGCATCCTGGGGGAATACCTGTGGCGCAACCTGGACGAAACCCGCCGCCGGCCGCGTTACATCATTGACCGGGTGATCGGGCCTGCGCCCGCGCCCACCACCGACAGCCCGCCAGCCCCGGAGCCGCCCGCATGAAGATCGTGGAACACAGCCCCACCCGCCTCATTTTACGCCAGCAGCAGGCGCTGCTGGCCGCTTTTTTCGCGCTGTTCGCCCTGGTGTGCCTGGTGATGCTGGTGGCGCTGTTCCTTCAGGGCATCACCCGCCTGGGGCTGATGAACCTGTTCCAGGTGATCGGCTGGCTGGCCTGGCTGGGGGTGGCCGGGGTGCTGGTGGCCCTGGGGCTGCTGGCCTGGGCAGGGGCACAGCGCGGCACCCGCTGCACCTTCGATAAGCAGGCGGGTACCTTTGTGCTGGAACGGGCCGGCGGGCTGCGCCCCAGCATTCGCCACGGGTCGCTGTACAGCATCGCCCAGCTTGACGTGGAACATAATGCCGAAGTGCGCCAGGCGGGCCTATTTTTGCGGCTGCGTTCCGGCGAGCGCCTGCCCCTGCTGACGGTGCCGGCCCATGATGAAACGCATTTGCGCGGGCTGCTGAGCACGGTACGCACGTTTTTGTGGCAGCCGGGCTAACCCCCGCCCCGCCAGGCATCGACGGGAGGCCTGCCCCCATGCGCTACGCCGAACTGGCCATCCATGCCCCCGTTTTACAGACGTTTCATTACCACGTGCCGCCGGAACTGGACGGGCGTTTGCAGCCGGGCCACCTGGTACGGGTGGGCTTCGGCACGGCCATGCAGCCGGGCATCATCCTGGGCTTTACGGCGAGCAGCCCCTTTCAAACGCGCCCCATCTTAGAACTGCTGGATCCGCAGCCGGTGCTGACGACGATGCAGCTTGCGCTGGGCCAGTGGCTGAGCGCGACCACGCTCACCCCGCCGGGGGACTGCCTGTGGCTGATGCTGCCGCCGGGCTTCACCGGCCGCAGCAGCCGGCGGGTGGTGCTGCTGGCCGCCGCGGCCGCGCCCCAGGACAGCACCGAAGCGGCGATTCTGGCGCTGCTGCATGACCAATCACCGCGGCTGCAAAAACATCTGGAACAGGCCATCGGCAGCAAAGCCCTTAAACAACCGCTGGAACGCCTGGCACAGCGCGGCATCGTCGCCCTCGAATCCATCCTTACGCCGCCG
>JALOOI010000073.1 GCA_025454495.1 Anaerolineae bacterium | reverse complement strand
GGTTAAAAACGTCTGGCAGAAGGCGCGGGTACGGCGATAGCAATCATTGGTCATGACGATGTGCTGCCCGGCGCGTAATACCGTCAGCAGCAGCGAGGTAACGGCCGCCATGCCGGAGGCATACAGGGCCGCATCTTCTGCGCCATCCAGCGCCGCCAGGCGTTCTTCCACCGCCCACACCGTCGGGTTGCCATAGCGCCCGTATTCTTCCCGATCCAGCTCGCCGCCCCACACCTTCTTATCCATAAAATCGCACAAATCCTGCGTATCGGTGAAGGTGAAGGTGGCCGATTGCACAATGGGCGTGGTGAGGGCGCTGAAGGCCTTTTTACGCCGGGTGCCACCATGCACCGCCCGCGTGCTGCTGCCCTGCGGGCGACATCGCGTGGCTTCCTCAATCGCCCGATCAATAGAATTTGGCGTGTTGTCGCTGCTGCCGTTCATAACCATGATGGTATCCCCTCCGTGATGGTCATTGTGTGCCTGACAGGTGAATCAAAAAACCCGATGAACAACTCTGGTTAATCGGGTGACGGTTGGCGGCGCAAAAAAGACTTTCGGCGAAAGTCGGCACGCACAGGCCGGCCGCAGGCGCGGCCGGTGTCTACCCTCATCTACCAGATTCTTTGTTTCTGCCGGACTTAGCACCTTCCCACTGCCAGTGGGGGTTGCTGCGAGTTCAACGAGCCGGTCTCTCACTCGCTCTGGATAAGAGTTGGACGTTTCAATGTGTGGTTGTTAAGCTTACCTGAGGCATTATAGCAGCTTTTTGGGCGCGATGCAACCATGCGGCCAAAAAGTCCCCCGCTTATTTTGTGCAACCCCCGCGGCGCAGCGATTGGCCCGCCGGCGGGCTGAATGTGGTCTCCGTCCCGCCGGCCGCGCGGCGGCCCGGGCCGCGCCGGCACCCCGACCCCCGGTTTGTGAAAATCTTGACAGAGCCATAGCCGCAAACTATACTCACCCTGCCAAAAACACCTCAGAAAAGAGCTTTTATGATGAGCAGCCTCGTCAAAAATTATATTGGCGGCCAGTGGGTGCTGTCGCACAGCGATGTGCTGTTTGAAAGCCTGAACCCGGCGACGGAAGAAGTGCTGGCGCAGGCCCCCCTCAGCACCGCCGAAGATGTGGCGGCGGCGGTGGCCGCGGCGAAAGCGGCTTACGACAAATGGCGCTTAACACCGGCTCCGCGCCGGGGTGAAATCCTGTTCCGCGTGGCGGAAATCCTCAAAGAACGCAAACAGCAGATCGCGGAATTGATGACCCGCGAAATGGGTAAGATCGTGGCGGAAACCGGCGGCGACGTGCAGGAAGCCATTGATATGGCCTACTACATGGGCGGCGAAGGCCGCCGGCTGATGGGCTACACCGCCCCGGTGGAAATGCCCAACAAATTTGGCATGGCCCTGCGCGACCCGGTGGGGGTGGTGGGGCTGATTACCCCGTGGAACTTCCCGATTGCGGTGCCGTCGTGGAAAATTCTGCCCGCGCTCATCGCCGGCAATACCATCGTGTGGAAGCCGGGCGAAGATGTGCCGGCTTCGGCCGCGGCCTTCGCGCAGGTGTTCGCCGATGCCGGGCTGCCGCCGGGGGTGCTGAATGTGGTCAGCGGGGCCGGGGCCACCGGCGCGGCGCTGGTGGAACATCCTGATGTGCGCGTGATCTCCTTCACCGGTTCCACCACCACCGGGCTGGACGTGTACACGAAAGCCGCCCGCCTGGGCAAAAAAGTAACGCTGGAGATGGGCGGTAAAAATGCCATCATCGTCATGGATGATGCGAACCTGGACCTGGCCGCCGATGCCATCACCTGGAGCGCCTACGGCACCACCGGGCAGCGCTGCACCGCCACCAGCCGCCTCATCGTGCATCGCCAGGTGAAGGCCCCGCTCATGGAACGCCTGGTTGCCAAAGCCCGCGCCATTCGCGTGGGGGATGGCCTGCTGCCCGAAACGACGATGGGCCCGCTGGTGAATCGCCGGGCGCTGGACAAAGTGGCCGGCTACATGGACGTGGCCCGGGCCGAAGGCGCGGTGATCGTCACCGGCGGCACGCGCTCCCCGCTGGCGAAGGGCTTCTTCTTTGAGCCGACGCTGCTGGACAATGTGCAGGCCGGCTCCCGCATTGAGCAGGAAGAAATCTTCGGCCCGGTGCTGGCGGTGGTGGCGGTGGACAGCCTGGAAGAAGCGGTGCGCGTCAATAATGGCACTGCCTACGGCCTGTCCAGCAGCATCTTTACCGAAAATGTGAATGCCGCCTTCCGGGCCATCCGGGATATAACCACCGGCATCGTCTATATCAATCATGGCACCACCGGCGCGGAAATTCAGTTCCCGTTTGGCGGCACCCGTGGCACCGGCAACGGTATGCGCGAAGCCGGCCAGGCCGGGCTGACTTCCTTCACTGAATGGAAATCGGTGTACGTGGATTTTAGCGGCCGCTTGCAGCGGGCCCAGATCGATACCGATGCCGTGCTGGGCGAAACGTCGTCGTGAAAGCCCTGTGCCAAAATTCACAAATTCTGCTATGATAACGTTTGCGTATGCTTGACTGGGACTCATCGTATGAGATCGTCCGGGCATTGATGGAAGCCTATCCTGATGCCGATGTGGAAACGTTTGGGCTGGCAGACCTGTGCCGGATGATTATCGCGCTGCCCGATTTTGCGGACGACCCATTGATGGTGAATGATGGGATTTTGAGGGACATTTTGCGGGAGTGGTACGAGGAGAGTACAAACGAATGGAAGTGAGCCTGCAAGAACTGAACAAGACCCAGTACCCGATTCCGGCGGAATTGCAGAACAATGTCGCCATTACCAGCCTCAGCAAGATTTATAACTGGGGCCGCCGGAATTCGATGTGGCCGATGTTGTTCGGTCTGGCGTGCTGTGCGATTGAAATGATCGCCACAGCATCGTCCCGGTTCGATTTTTCGCGGTTTGGGATGGAAGTGATGCGTGCCACCCCGCGCCAGTCTGATTTGATGATTGTCTCCGGCACCGTGACGAAAAAGATGGTGGTGCCCATTGTGCGCCTGTACAACCAGATGCCAGAGCCGAAATATGTGCTGGCCATGGGTGCCTGCGCCAGCGGCGGCGGCCCCTTCAAAGAGGGGTACAACGTCGTCTCCGGGATTGATAAATACCTGCCGGTGGATGTGTATGTCCCTGGCTGCCCGCCCACCCCGCAGGCGCTGCTCTTCGGGTTGATCGCCCTGCAACGCAAGATTGATGGCCAGTCCCTGACCACGGCCGATGATGTGCCCTGGTACGGCGTGGGCCCCTCGGAACCGACCCCGGTGCCGATTCTGGGCCCGGATATTATCGACCCGCGCCAGATGGATATGATTCGGCGCATGGCGGAGAGCAAAGCCGCCAAAGATGCCATCAGCCTGCCGGATGGCCGGGCCCTGCCGGCCGTGAAGACCGCGGCGGCGGTGGTGCCGGTGGCGAAGAAAGCGACCGCGGCCGCGGCCCCGGTCGCGGCAGCAGCACCGGTGGCCGCCCCGGCTGATGACAAACGGGCGGCGGCCCTGGCCCGCAAAGCGGCCCGCGCTGCCAAAACCGGCGGGGCCCCGGCCGAAACGGTGGCCGTCGAAGACGCTGCCCCTGCCGCCGCCGCGGCCCCGGTGGTTACGGCCGCTGCGCCCGCCGCGGTGGCCCCGGCCGTGCCCGCCGATGGCGCGAAGCCCTGGGAAGAAGCCGACGAAATCCGTGAACAGCGTAAAGCGGCCGCCCTGGCCCGTAAAGCCGCCCGCGCCTCCAAACGCGATGAGGGAAAATAGCTCATGGTGATGACCACTCCCGAAGAACTCAATGTCGATTTAAAAGCGACCAGTGTGGAGGAAACCGTCAGCCATCTGACGCAGCGCTTCCCCGGCATCGTCAGCGCCGATACCCGCGAGGGCTATGGCGGCGTGATCGTGGCGAAAGATAAACTGGTCGATATTGCCCGCTACGTGCGCGATGTGCTGGGCTTTGATTATTTGTCCAGCGCGACCCCGGTCGATTACCTGGGTGAGGGCAACCACAGCACCGATCATCTGGAAATGGTGTACCATGCCTATCGCACCAGTGGCGGCAAAGCGCTGGTCTTTAAAGCGCAGACCGACCGCGAGAGCGCCGAAATTCCTTCCCTCATCCATGTGTGGAAAGGGGCGGATTTTCAGGAACGGGAAGCGTGGGATTTGTACGGTATTCGGTTCCCCGGCCATCCCTCGCTGCGGCGCATTTTGATGTGGGACGGCTTCGCCGGCCATCCCATGCGCAAGGACTGGAAGGAAGCCTACTACGAAGAAGACCATAAGCCTTTTACCAGCCGCTGGCCCGGCGGGCATGTGCATCGCGCGGAAGAAAAGAGCATCTTCGGGCACAATGTACGCTACCCGGCCGATATTGACCTCAGCCGCCTGACCGATGTCTCCGAATCCACGCTGTACAGCGGCTTCGGCATGGGGGTTGATGTCACCCGCATGGTCGATCATCATGGCGTGGAAACCAACGAACTGATGGTCAATATGGGGCCGCATCACCCCAGCACGCACGGCGTGTTCCGTATGATGCTGCGGATTGATGGCGAAACCGTGCTCGACCTTGACCCGGTGATGGGCTACCTGCATCGCAACCACGAAAAGATCGGCGAGCGCAACACTTACCTGCACAATATCCCCTTCACTGACCGGCTGGATTACATCTCCAGCATGGGCAACAATCACGGGTATGTGCTGGCGGTGGAGCAGTTGCTGGCCCTGGGGGCGAAGTACAACCCGCCCACCTACCGCGCCGAAGTGCTGCGCGTGCTGATGGTGGAACTGACGCGCATCGTCAATCACCTGTGGGCCATTGGCTTCTGGCTGAATGACCTGGGGGCGTTCTTTACGCCGGTGCTGTATTTCATCCAGGAGCGTGAGCGCATTCTGGATTTCTTTGAAGCCGTGGCCGGCAGCCGCATGATGTGCAATTACATGCGCTTCGGCGGGGTGTTCGCCGATGTGCCGGAACGCATCCACAGCGTGACCAACCTCATCAATGACCGGATGCGCGACTTCGACACGATGCAGTTCCTGACGGAAATGATTAACGAGCGCATCCCGCGCACGATTGATGAACTGGATGCCTACCTGACGCAGAGCGAAATTGTGCGCGTGCGTTCCGAAGGCGTGGGCATCATCAGCCGGGAAGATGCCATTGGCTACAGCACGGCCGGGCCGCTGCTGCGTGGCAGCGGGGTCGCTTATGATGTGCGCCGGGCTGACCCGTACAGCATTTACCCGGAACTGGATTTTGATGTGGCCGTGGAAACCTCCGGTGATATGTATGCCCGCTACATGGTGCGCCTGCGCGAAATGCGCGAAAGTGTGCGTATTCTGAAGCAGCTTTTGCCGCGGCTGGAATACACGAAAGGGCAGCCGGTCAACGATAATAACATGGCCTATTCCGGCAAAGTGCCGGTGGGCGAGTCCTACGGGCGCGTGGAGAATGGCAAAGGCGAACTGGGCTTTTACATCGTCTCTGCCGGCGAAAAGAAATCCACCGCCAACCCGTGGCGCTATCATGTGCGGGCCCCCAGTTTCATCAATTTAACCCCGCTGGGGCTGATGAGCCGGGGCAGCAAAGTCGCGGATGTGGTATCGATCCTGGGCAGTATTGACATTGTGCTTGGCGAGACTGACCGTTAGGGTGAGCGTGGCGGGGCGCAGCCAGCCTGCGCCCGTCGGAGAGGTAAAGCGATGAATGGTGCAGGATTTGTGCGGGGAATGCTGCTGACGCTGCGGCACTTCGTCGAGTCGTATGTGGATGATGTGCGCTACGGCTTTAAGAAATTTTCCCCGGCCGTGAACAATTTTGAGGCCCGGCAGGGGACGCAGGCCACCGGCGTATTTACGGTGCAGTACCCGGATGAAAAGCTGGCCGTGCCGGAGCGCTTTCGCTTTGTGCCCTTCCTGGTGGTGGAAGATTACGATCACCCGGAGCGCCCCGGCAAGGACTGGTGTACAAGCTGCGGCATTTGCGCCAAAGTGTGCCCGCCGCAGTGCATCTGGATTGTGCGGAATGAAGACCCGGCCACCGGCCGCCCCATCCCGGAGCCGGAAGCCTTCTTCATTGACATTGATATTTGCATGAACTGCGGTTTTTGCGCGGAGTTCTGCCCGTTTGATGCCATCAAGATGGATCACGATTATGAACTGGCGAGCTTTGACCGCACGACGAACCACATTTTCGACAAGCCCAAGCTCTCGAAAGAAATGCGCTACTGGAAGACGATTGCGCCCACGCGGGTTGTCGAGGAGATGAAGGTGCGCGGAAGCTGGGAGCACAAGGACGCGGCGAAAGCGGCCCGGCGCGGCGGGGCAACCCGCGATGCCGCCCGCGAAGCGGCCACCGCCCCGGCCCCGAAAGCCGAAGTGGAAGCGAAGGAAGCGAAGCGCGAAGAGGTGCGGGCCCGCAAAGCCGCCGCCGAAGCCCCGGCCGCTGCGCCCGCCCCTGCGCCGAAAGTGGAAGCGGCCCCCGCGGCCGCGTCCGGTGGCGCGAAGCCCTGGGAAGAAAGCCACGACGACCGCGAAAAGCGCAAGCAGGCGGCGCTGGCCCGCAAGGCCGCCCGCGCCTCCAAACGCGACGAGCAATAAACACACCTGCAATGAAAAACCCGGCCCACCGCCGGGTTTTTCTGTATTGATGCCGAAATTGCTGAATGTGCCAGATGTGGGCCTAGCGGTCAATGAAGGTGTATTCCCGACCGGGGAAGTTGTCTCCCACGCGGCGGACGGTGAAAACCTCCACCACGCCACCGGCCAGCGGCCCATAGTTGATCTGGAATTCATCGGTTTCTGGCAGGTAATACAGCGCATAGAGGCCGCTGGCGGTCACAAAATAATTGCCATTGTCCAGCAGAACCGCATCGGCAAGGCTGAAAAAGCTTTCATCGAAGTAATCCACCGTGAACGGGCGATTGTTGCGCCATTCCAAAAAGCTGAACACCAGCCGATCATCAGGGTCATCCTGGGCGGGTGTGTCAAGGTGGAAGTCAATGAGTGCACCCCGCCGATTGAACTCATTGCCGCCATTGAAGTAACAACGCAGCCCGCCGCCGGTACCTTCGCAGTAACCCAGGCCATTATCCTGGGCCAGCGCTGGCGGAATGACCATGGTTGCTATCGCCAGAAGCATGACCACAATAAACTTGCAAGGCATATTACACATCCTGTTTCACCTCAATATAAACGGACATCCAGATATTATTTTAGCGCTTTTTACCTGCTATAACATAAAGAATGAATTTACATGTGATGCAGGTTATATTTTGGGCCAGAGCGATATTGATTGTTTAAGAATTATGATAGAGCCATTACCCCTGTCCAATGCTGCGCTAAATTCGCCTGTGGATAATGCCAGACAGTTCATCCACAGCCGGAAGTAAAACCATGTGCGCGGGGTTAAAAAACAGCATCTCCCGCAAAAAGTATGCGCCGTGTGTGGCCGTCCCTTCACCTGGCGCAAAAAATGGGCCAAAGACTGGGAAGCGGTGAAATATTGCAGCGATGCCTGCCGGCAGCGGCGGGCGGCCGGGGGAGCAGTATGAGCGCGGATATGCAGCGTGAGTTTGCGAATCGGGAGGCGCTGATTGCTTACCTGGCGCAGCAGTTCCCGCAGGCCGCCGCCGCGGCCGACGAGGTGCCGCCGGTGCCGGGCGGCCGCCGCGCCGCCGAAGCCCGCCTGAAGCAAATAACACCGGGCAAAGCCTACAGCGCCAGCCGTAATTATCTCAACGGTGCCGTCAGCCGCCTGTCGCCGTATTTGCGCCATGGCGTGCTGAGCCTGGCCGAAGTGCGCGATGCCGCCCTGGAACAGGCCGCCGACCCGGCCGAGGTGGAGAAATTCATCAATGAGCTGGCCTGGCGCGATTACTGGCAGCGCGTCTACCGGGCTATGGGTGACGGCATCTGGGAGGATGTGGAGGCGTATAAAACGGGCTACGCCGCCGCGGAGTATGCCGCTGACCTGCCGGAGGACGTGGCGGCAGGGCGTACCGGGCTGGCCTGCATGGATGCCTTCAGCCGCGATCTGCGCGAAACCGGCTACCTGCACAACCACGCCCGCATGTGGCTGGCCGCCTATCTCATCCACTGGCGGCGGGTGCGGTGGCAGGCCGGTGCACGCTGGTTCCTCACCCATTTGCTGGATGGCGACCCCGCCAGCAACAATTTATCGTGGCAGTGGGTGGGCAGCACCTTCAGCAGCAAGCCTTATTATTTTAACCGCGAGGCGCTGGAAAAATTCACCGATGGCCGCTACTGCCGGGCCTGCCCGCTGTATCGCACGCAGCGCTGCCCGTTTGAAGGCAGCTACGAAGCGCTCGCGGAGCGCCTGTTCCCGTATGCAGAGGTGGCCGCCGAAGCCGCGCCGCCGCCGAGAAAGAAGCGCTGACATGCAAACGATCCTCTGGATTCATGGCGATAACCTTAGCCCGCAAAACCCGGTCTTCCAGGCAGCGCCGGGTGCGCCGGCCATCTTCGTGTGGGATGAAGCCCTGCTGCGCGACTGGCACATCAGCCTCAAGCGCATCGTCTTCATGTATGAATGCCTGCTGGAACTGCCGGTTACGATTCGGCGCGGCGAGGTAGCGCGCGAAGTGGTGGCCTTTGCCCACGAACACGCCGCCCGGCGCATCCTCACCGCCGACAGCCCCGCGCCGCTGCATCGCCGCCTGTGCCGCCAGATGAGCCAGCACATGCCTTCCGGCAGCCGCCTGGAAATCCTGCATGAAACCTCGTTTGTGGATGTGCCCGGCAATATCGACCTGAAGCGCTTTTCGCGCTACTGGCAGTCCGTCAAAAAGCGGGCCCTCAATCCCTGATTGGGGGTGGGGCATTTTGCTGATAACCGTTATACTAATTGGTACCGATGTTAACCCGCACAGCACTTGCAGGAGATGTTTATGAGCGATACAGCCAGCCTGGTGATGAACGCGCTCCGCACCGTGATTGAGCCTGAACTGCATCAGGATATCGTGACGTTGAACATGGTGCGCGACCTGGCCGTGGAAGGGGATACCGCCCGCTTTACCATTGTGCTCACCACCCCGGCCTGCCCCCTGAAGAATGTCTTTGTGGATCGCTGTAACGCGGCGGTGCTGGGCCAGGTGCCCGGCGTGCACAGGCTGGATATTCGCTGGGATGCCCGCGTCCCGACCGATCATCGTATTCAGGGGATGCTGAACGCGCCCATGCGGAGCATCGTCGCGGTGTCCAGCGGCAAGGGCGGCGTGGGCAAAAGCACCGTGGCCACCAATTTAGCCGTGGCGCTGGCCGAAGCCGGGGCCAAAGTCGGGCTGATCGATGCCGATATTTTGAACCCCAATATCCCGCAGATGATGGGGCTGTTCTCCGGCCGGCCGAAGGTCATCAACAACAAGATGCAGCCCATTGAAGTGCATGGCGTGCAGGTGATGAGCACCGGCTTTTTGACCGCGCCGGACAAGCCGATGATTATGCGCGGCCCCATGCTGCACAGCGCCATCCGCCAGTTTTTTGTGGATGTGTCGTGGGATAAGCTGGATTATATGATCGTGGATTTGCCGCCGGGTACCGGCGATGCGCCGCTGTCGCTGGCGCAGTCGTTCCCGCTGGCCGGGGCGATTATCGTCACGCAGCCGCAGTCGGTGGCGGTGTCGGACGCGCTGCGGGCCATCGCCATGTTCGACCAGTTGAATGTGCCGGTTCTGGGGGTGGTGGAGAACATGACCGGCGAATTCTTCGGCAGCGGCGGCGGCGAACAACTGGCGCAGGAGCGCAATGTGCCCTTCCTGGGGCGCGTGCCGCTGGCGGCCAGCGTCCGCGAAGGCGGCGATTATGGCCGCCCGGCCGTGCTGCATGACCCGGACAGCCCGGCCGGCCAGGCATTCCACACGCTGGCCCGCACGGTGGCCGCCCGCATCAGCGTCGTCATGATGCAAAATGCCGATATTATCCCCATCAACATCATTGGCTAACGCCAGCCGCCGGGCGGCCGCTGTGCCGCCCGCGGCTAATCGTTCAGCCCGTACACCTTGATGGTGTCATCAGTGGAGCGCACCGGGTTATACCGCCCGATGAACAGCCAGAAGAAAAAGCTGATGGTGAGCGCGATGAAACAGCCGATGAGATGCTCATTCCGCAGGTGATAGCGCAGCAGCCACAGCCCCACCGCCAGAAACAGGATGAAGTTCCGCAGTGCCCGCCGGTGCCGTGGCTCAATCCGCTGCAAAAAAATCATCAACCCGGAAAATGTAATCGCAATTAACCCGATGTACCCGCCATCCATTGTTGTATCTGCTTTCATCCACTGGTGGTTGATTGTTGCGCTTACCCACGAAAATCATACGGCCTGTGCCTGACATATTCGCTTAAGATTTATAGAGTGTGGTATAATGCGCGTGTTTAGCACGAGGAGTTGAGGGACATATGGTGGATATCCATGTATCGGGTCGTGACCAGGTAACGCTGGTGGAAGTGCATGGACGGGTGGACAGTATGACTGCCAGCCAGCTTGGCGAAGCGCTGAACAAAGAACTGGACAGCGGCAATGTGCATGTGGTGCTGGATTTGAGCAGTGTGGATTATATGAGCAGCGCCGGGCTGCGCGAAATCGTGACCGGCTTAAAGAAAGCCAAGCGGGCCGCCGGCGATCTGCGGCTGGCGCAGCCGTCTGACCGGGTGCGCGAAGTGCTGGAAATGGCCGGGCTGGATACCATCTTCCGCATTTTTTCCACCCAGGCAGAGGCCGTCGGCAGTTTCTAGCGGCGGGCACACACAACCGGGAGGAAGCCATGAACGGAAAACAGCATCGTCTGCGTGTGCCGGGAGAACTGGAACAGGTACGGGCGGTGTGTGAATTCGTCGCGGATGTGGCCCGTGCCGTGGGACTGGGGGAGGATGGCATTTTTCAGTGCCAGCTTTCGGTGGAGGAAATTTGTACCAATATCGTGGAACACGGCTACAAGTTTAACGGTGGCGATAAAAGTATTGAAGTGCTGTGCGAACAGCATGGCAACATGCTGCGGATTTCTATCCTGGATGATGCGCCGCTGTTTAACCCGCTGGCGCTGAATGACCCTGATCCGGGGATGACCCTGTGGGAGCGCGAAGGCGGCGGCTGGGGTGTGTTCTTCGTGAAACAGTATATGTCGTCGGTGAATTACCTGCCGGGCAACCAGCGCAACTGCCTGGTGCTGGAAAAACAGATCACGCCGGATTAAGGGCGCGGCGGGCTAATTACGCCAGCCGTCAATATCATCCAGGTTCACTTCACCGTAGGGCGGCAAATAACGATACTCGGTGATATTCCCGGCCTGGTCGCGCAGCACACACTCATCCGCGGTGTTGGGCAGGTCGGCACGCGGGGTCAGCAGCGCCTGTTCGGGCACAAAATAATTCCAGGTGGCCCGCGAAATGTCTTCGATGAGGGGCCACAGCCGGATGTAATTCTGAAAGCCGCTGTCGGTCTTTTCCCACATAAACACCGAGATGATGTAGTTGCTGCCGTTGGGCGGGAAGACAATGCCGGCGTTGCCGGTGATTTCACCCACCCACCCATTTTTATGGGCGATGCGCGTCCCGGCCGGAATACCCCCCTGAAGCAGCCGATTGAGCTGTAAACCACTCATCAATTCCAGCATCCGCGAGCATTCCTGCTGCGTAAATTCGCCATTGGGGTAAGCCGACATCAGCCCGGTGCCGTGATAGGCACAGTCGTAGATGAGGCTGAACAAAATGCCCTGGTCTTCGGCGCTGGTCTGGTTGAAAAAATCCGGTTCGGTGTTGTAGGCCGCGTTGGGGCTGGTGGCCGGGGCGGCGTTGTAATTGAACTGCTGGCCGACAATTTCGATGAAGGGGGCGGTGATATAGGTGTTGCGGGCCCCCAGAAACTGCTGCGTATCGGTGACGCTTTGCAGCCCGCGCAGAATATCGTTGCCACCCAGCATCACTTCCATGATGCGGTTGGAGGCGGAATTGGAACTGCACAGGATGGAATTGGCCATCAGGAAGGCATCGTCGTCGTTGGGGTCGCGCTCCAGCACGCGGAAATAGTCGATCAAAATGCCCAGTTTGGCGGTGCTGGCGGCGGTGAAGGCGACATCGCCCAGGATGTTGATTTCTTCGCCGGTGGTTAAATCCTGGATGTAAATGGACGCGATGGACGTTTGCCCGTCGTAGATGAAACCGCGGGTATTCAAATAGTCGATGATCAGGTCGCGCAGGGTGGCCAGGCCGGGGCGGGTGCTGCTGCCCTGGGACAGGGGCAGTTCCACCGCGCGATTATCCGGGCGGCGCAGGGCGCTGTCGATGGCGGTCATGGCGGCGGTGAGATCCATCTCAAAGCCTGCGCCGCCGGCGAAGGTGGTCAGCGTGGGCACGTCATAACCGCTGCCGCTGCCCGGCTGATCATAGCGGCGGGCGATGTCTTCCAGTTCATTCCGCAGCGCGGTAGACTGGTAATCGGCCAGCAGAGGAATATCGCGCACGGTGGTTTCTTCCTGCCCCAGCAGGTAGCGGGCGAAGCGTTCCCAGAAGCCCCCCCCGGCCTCACCGGCGGCGGTGGCGGCGGCAAACATGGCATCGGTACTCAGGCGAAAACCAACCGCATCCGGGTTGAGGTTGATGGGATTGTTCTGGTAATACAGCGTCACCGGGGCGGTGTAGGCTTCTTCCACGGCTGCCCGCGCCTGCGATAAATCCAGCCCGCCCACGCGCACATTGCCCACCGAAATCCCGGCCGGCAGGCGGCTTTCGCGCCCGCTGAAGGTTAAAAGCTGGATCACCAGCAGCCCCAGGGCGGCCAGAATCATCATCAGGGACAGCAAAAAGAGGATGGGCGGGCCGCGGCGGCGCGGTTTGACCAGCCGGCTCATACGGGCGACCTCAGGGCGCGGGCGTGCATGATGGCCTCGTAATGAAAGCGATGCAGCCGGGGAATTTCGGTGATGTCGTACCAGGCATAGCCGGAGAGTTCAAAGCTCAACGGGCCAATTTCATTCTCTGGCTGGCACAAAAAGGCAATATCCAGGTGGTTGCGAAAGGTTTTTTCCACGCGCAGCACACTTTGCACCTGCACGCGCAGCGCCAGTTCTTCGCGCAGTTCGCGGGCGATGGCGTGGGCCGGGTCTTCATCCCGCCCGATCCAGCCGCCGGGCAGCCCCCAGGGTAAATGAGGGTGGAATACATGCTCCACCAGCAGCACCCGGCCTTCGGCGTTAAAAATCACCCCGATCACCCCCACGCTGTAACGCGGCTGCACGAAGCGATACAGGTAAAACGTGGCCGGCATCAGCCCTGGAATGCGGCGTACCCAGTATGCCACGCGCTGCTGAAACGTTCTTTTTGCCATACGGCCTGCTTCGCCTTTTCTGTGCCCGGTTCAGTCTAATGCGCCGGCGGATGAGCGTCAATCCGAAGCCGCCAAACCGCCGCCCCCGGACTGCCCGCACAGGTTAGAAACATGATATACTTGCCACAGAGGCATCACCCGATTGAACCGGACACAGGTGAAACCAGGTTGACCAGGATATCGCTGGATTTGTTGAATTTGTTTGTGGAGCCACCGGGCGACTTTTTGTATTTCCTGGTGGTGATTGCCATCAGCCAGGTGAGCCTGTTCATGGCGGTGGGGCAGCGCCTGCGCCAGCCGCAGGATCAGGCGGCCACGCGCTACACCCTGGCGATGTTCGGCCTGACGGCGGCGTGGATTATGATGCTGGCCGGGGCGCTGTATGTGCTGCTGACGGGGCAGGATGCCCGGCTGATTCTGCCGCCGCTGGAACGGGCGGTGGCGACCGTCAGCGTGCTGCTGCCGGGCTGGGCCTTCCTCACTGTGGATGCGCCGCGCCGGGCCCGGGCGGCCGGGCTGCTGCTGCTGGTGCTGCTGCTGGTGACGGCCATCGGCTACATGCTGACCGGGGTCGCCTGGGCGACGCGCTTCACCACGCTGGATTTTAACCTCAGCCAGTTCGGGCTGGCCTGGACGATTGCCCCGGCAGTGCTGGCGGCCCTGGGCTTTGTGCTGACGCTGATCTTCATCCGCGAGGTGGTGGACGCGCCGCTGAAGATGGTCTTTTTCCTGCTGCTGCTGGCCGGCCACGGGGTGATGCTGGTGCTCACGCTGCGCGGCCAGGTCATCGGCGATTATGCCGGGGCGGTGCGCCTGGCGTATGTGGTGGCGCTGGCCACCGTGCCCATGGTCATTTACCGCATGGTGATGGCCGGCTGGCAGGGCCAACTGGAGCAGGTGCGGGCGCTGGCGGCCAAAACGCCGTCGCCGGCGGCGGCGCGGCCGCCCATCCCGGAGAAAACCTCCACCGCCGAAGTCGCGGCGCTGCGAATTGCCGAAACGCGCTCCACACAGCTCCTCAAATTCCTGGGGATGACGCTGGAAGCGGCCAGTTCCGCCAGCATCCCGGAGAAGATCATGCTGGCCAGCATGGAAGCGCTGCGGGCCGATATTGGGGCCCTGCTGCGGATTCAGGATGCCAATTATGCCGATGTGAGCCTGGCCTATGACCGCGTGCGCGACCGCAATTTGCCGGCCATCGCCCTCAATCTGGATAACCAGCCCACGCTGGCCAATGCCCTGGAGCGCCAGGATCAGCGGGTGCTGTACCCCGACCGCGACCCGGACGAAGTGCAGGATTTGTATACCCGGCTGGATGTGGAGCAGGTGGGGGCGGTGTATTTTCAGCCGCTGGTGCGCCAGCGCGAAATCGTCGCGGTGCTCATGATCGGGATGCCGTACACCGCGCGCGAATTAAGCCCGGTGGAGCGCGAACTGCTGAAGAATATCGCCACCATCTCCAGCAATCTGCTGGCCATCAGTTATGACGCGCAGGAAGCCAGCACCCTGGCCGAAGAACGGGCCATTCAGGCCATGGTGGAGGGCATCCCGACCCCGGTCATGGACGATGCGGATGCCTATTCCGCCCGCCATGAGCTGCAAACCAGCCTGCAATTTGCCCGTGACCAGATCACCCAGCTCAGCCGCCAGGTGCTGGAATTGAAATTGAAGCTGGACGATGAGCGTTCCCGGCTGGCCGGGCTGCTGGGGGACAGCCAGCAGAATATGACCATCTCGCAGCGCATCATCGCCCTGCATGAGGAACAAAAACACCTGCGCGACGAGCGCGACCGCCTGGCCAAGCGCCTGCAAGAACTGGAAACGCTGCTGCACGGCGCGACGGCCAGCGAAACCAGCGTGGTGCAGAATGCCATGGAAGTGCTGCTGAAGGAAAAAGACTCCCTGCTGACCGAGCGCCAGCGCCTGCAAAGCGAACTGGAAGCACTGCGCTCTGGCAGCGCCGCCCAGGCGGAAGATGCCGGCTCGCTCGTCAACCGGATGATGGAGGAAAAAGCCCGCCTGGAGGACGAAAGCCAGCAGTTGCGGGAACGCCTGAACACCATTCAGGCGCAAATACAGGCCCTGGGGATTGATGATGGGGTCAGCGGTTTGTCCGGCCTCATCGCCCGGCTGTATGAGGAAAAAGCGCTGTTGAAAGCCCGGCTGGATGCGGCGCAAAAAGAGCGCGATGTGCTGCTGAATGAACGCAGCCGCCTGGCGGACAGCATCCACACGGAAAAAGAGCGCGATACGTTTGTGCAAACGCTGCAAACGCAAATCCAGAACCTGGCGGCCGACCGCGAAGCGGCGCTGAAACAGCGCGATAAGCTGCGGACGGAGCGTGACGAACTGCACGAAAAGGTGAACGCCGTCAAAGAACACCGGGCGCGGCTGCTGGCCAAAGCCTCCGGCCTGGAGATGGAACTGGGCGAAGCCTATGAGGAGCAGTCCAAACTGCGGGCGCACATCCAGGAACTGGCGGATGCCCGCAGCGAACTGCTGTCCATCCGCGACAGCCTGACGGCCGAAGTGCAGCGCCTGCAAACCGTGCTGAACCAGATGGATGCCCGTGCCACCGGCGACCCGGCGCGGCTGCAACGCCTGAGCGAAGATGGTGTGAATACGCTGAAAGTGATGGTGGATGATTTGACCGCCGAGCGTAACCGGCTGGAACGCGAACTGCACCAGGCGAAAACGCTGCTCAGCGGGGTAGAAAATCAACTGAGCCTGTCGCAGCGCATGGCGGCCGTGTCGCCGGAGGGCAGCAGCCAGACTTATCAGCCGCAGCAGCCGGAACTGCTGGTGGGGCTGGTGCAGGAACTGCGTACCCCCATGACCTCCATCAATGGCTATGTGGAACTGCTCCTGGGCGAATCGGCGGGCATTCTGGGGGAGATGCAGCGCAAATTTTTGCAGCGCGTGGCCGTCAATATTGCCCGCTTATCCGCTATGATTGATGATCTGGTGCATGTGACGCAGCTTGACACCGGCCAGTATCGGCTGGAGCCGGGGCCGGTGGATGTGATCGCGCTCATGGAAGCGGCCATCACGGCCGCCTCCATGAAATTCCGCGAGAAAGGGCTGGTGGTGGACCTGGATTTGCAGGATGACCTGCCGCTGCTGCCCGCTGACCAGGACGCGCTGAACCAGATCATCGGCCAACTGCTGACGAATGCCTATCTGGTATCGCCGCCGGACAGCGAAATTGTCATCCAGGCGCAGGCGCGGTCGCTGGCGCTGCGGCCGGAAGCGGTGCCGGTGCCGTGTGTGTATATCGCTGTGGAAGACCGCGGCGGGGGCATCGCCCCGGAGGATTTGCCGCGGGTTTTTTCGCGCAAGTACAAAGCGGAAAACCCGCTCATTGATGGCCTGGGCGATACCGGCGTGGGCATGTCCATCGCGCGGGCGCTGGCCGAGGCGCACGGGGGCCGGCTGTGGGTGGATATTCGCCCGGGCCGGGGGAGCATTTTTAATGTGGCGCTGCCGTTGAACGGGCGCGATTGAGGCCATGGCGATGCAGGGTGGGCGCAATTATCGCAGTGAGATTGTGGTGGCGCTGGTGGCGGTGGCCATGCTGGCCTTTGCGCTGCTGTTCGCGCTGCTGCTGGCTTCCTCCTCCGGCGAGGCCGAAGCCGGCCCGACCCCGCGCCCGGCGGTGCTGACCGTGCCGGCCACGGGTACGGGTACGCCGGGCCAGCCGCCGCCCACGCTCAACCGTGATGCCACCGTGACCCTGGTGCTGGCGACGGCCGCCGCCGCGCTGACGCAGACCGGCATCGCGGCCCCGGCGGATGGCACCGCCACCCCGACTTTCGTCATCCTGCCACCCACAACGCCCACCGCGACCGCCACGGTGACATCTTCGCCTGCGCCCACGGCTACCGCCACCGCCACAGCGACCGCGACAATGACCGTTACGCCCACACACACATCAACCGCGACGGTTACACCCTCGCCCACGGCAACCGCAACCGCCACGGCGACGGCCACGGTGACACCTTCACGCACGCCGACCGCCACCGCGACCGCGACCCCGACGGTTACGCCTTCGCTCACGGCAACCGCGACGGTTACGCCTTCGCTCACCCCGACGGTTACGCCCTCGCTCACGGCGACGATTACACCTTCGCGCACACCAACCGCGACGGCGACGGTGACACCTTCGCGCACGCCGACCGCAACCGCCACCGCGACGGCAACGGTGACACCTTCGCGCACACCAACCGCCACCGCCACCGCCACCGCGACCGCCACGGCAACCGCGACGGTGACACCTTCACGCACGCCGACCGCGACCGCGACGGCAACGGTGACACCTTCGCGCACACCAACCGCCACCGCGACCCCGACGGTGACACCTTCGCGCACGCCGACCGCGACCGCCACCGCGACGGTGACACCTTCACGCACGCCGATTCCGACCAGCGCCCCCGGCATTTTCCCCACGCGGCCGGGCGGCTGAGCCGGCCGCCGTTAACGGGCGATTGCCCGGCGCTGGCCGAAAGACTGTCGTCAAACAGCGGCCTTTCGGCTACACTGGTCGCGTGAATTCACAGGC
>JALOOI010000271.1 GCA_025454495.1 Anaerolineae bacterium | reverse complement strand
CAGCAGCGCCAGCACACCAAAGCCGCCGGTGGCGGCCAGCACCCACTGCGGCACGCCCACGCTCAGCACATGCAGCAGCCCGTTGATGGCACCGTTGTCCATGATGGGCGGCGCGGCCAGCAGCGTGGGCAGGTCTAAAAAGCCCTGCGTATAATCCAGTTCGGCGACGGCCGTCAGGTTGGTAAGCTGCACCTCGCCCGCCTCCAGCAGAACGGGCAGCCAGAAATAGGCCGTCAGCCCCAGGGCGAGGGCCAGGGCGGCCAGCGGCTTCAGCCGGCCGCGCTGGGCCCACCAGAAGCCGCGCGGGTCATTGCCGGCCGTGTGCCAGGCGCGGCGGGCCTGCCACAGGTCGCCGGGGAACTGCCACAGCAGCCAGCCGGCCAGCAGGGCCGTCAGCGTGACGGCCATCAGGTTATGGCTGAGGATGAGCAGGCCGCCCAGCAGCGCCGCCAGCGCCAGGTCACGCCCGCGGCCGGTACGCCGCAGGCGGCCAAAGGCCAGCAGCACCAGCGGGAACAGCGCGAAGGCCAGCATCTCCGGGTAGGCCCCGCGCCCGTAA
The DNA here is from genome assembly GCA_025454495.1 of Anaerolineae bacterium. Classification (GTDB taxonomy): domain Bacteria; phylum Chloroflexota; class Anaerolineae; order Aggregatilineales; family Phototrophicaceae; genus JALHOR01. The sequence goes on along the minus strand of JALOOI010000271.1, from coordinate 4,559 downwards.
GGCTCGGTGTAGACCAGGTAGGGGCTGTAGACGTAGGCCAGCCCGGCCAGCAGTCCGGCCAGCCGCCCGGCCGCGGGGCCGGCCTGCTGCTTCATGAAGCTGTACATGCCCGCCGCGCCCAGGAACAGCGCCAGGACGATGAGCCAGCGCAGCGCGTCCAGCGCGGTGAGATTGAGCAGCAGCATGAGCGCCGCGCCCAGGTAATAACTGAGGCTGGCGTAATAATGAAACACCGGCGAGCCGTAGCCATAATACATGCCTTCGGCCCAGCGCGGCAAAAAGACCCCCTGCTCCCAGCTACGGGCCATTTCGGCCGTGCGGTAGGTGTGGTACAGCACATCCGGGCCATTGGGCAGCCCGTCATGCAGCAGCAGCGGGCGCAGCGCCACCAGGCACAGCAGCAGCAGCGCCACAAACGTACCATCCAGGCGCAGGAACGGGATAAAAAAGCGCGGGGGGGCGGGGGTGCGGGTAGCTGTCATAGGGACCGGGCTGGCTCCGTTTCAGGGCACAATGCAGCGCGATTGTAACAGAAAAGCGGCGGAAAACAGCCCGCAGCCGGGCCCCGGCCGGCACAGCCTTAAGTAAATGCTGCCTTTATTCATTACCAGTACTAAAGTGTGGTAGGATAACGGAGTAGACCTGACAATATTATTATTGGATTCAAAATTCGATGAAAATAATATATGAGCATCTACGCGCCGTGCCTGCTGTCTTCCAGCCGCCGGTGTCCGATGTTGAGGACGGCTATGCCGTCGTGATTCTGCATCGTACTCTGCTGGTCACGGGGCTGTTCCTGCTGCTGCTGCTGCCGGTGAGCCTGGTGTACAGCGAGGCGCATGGCAGCACGATTATGTGGCTGCACGGCGGGCTGCTGGCGGGCATCGTGGGGCTGCTGGTGGCGCTGCGCGGGGGCTACAGCGGCGGGCTGCAATGGCTGGCGCTGCCGCTGCTGTGGGCGGGCACCTTCGCCATGGCGTTCGTCGTGCCGCATTATCATTTGATGATGCTGATGAGCGATGTGCTGATGATCCTGATCGCCGGGCTGCTGCTGCGGCCGCCGCTGGTGCTGCTGATGACCGGGCTGAGCGTGGTCTCCAGCCTGACGCTGATGGCCGCCGGCCGCACGCTGCTGCCGGGCCACATCGCCACCCTCCCGCGTGATGATCTGCTGGCGTGGGCCATTTATGTGCTGCTGTTTGTGATCGCCGGGGGCATGGTGTATGTGTTCACCCGGCAGATGCACCGGGTGATGGCCCATGACCGGCAGAACCAGCGGCGGCTGGCCGAGGTGAACCGGCATTTGCACCAGCAAATTCTGGCGCAGGACCGGCTGCGGAAAACGCTGGAATCGTTCCAGAACCCGCTGCAAAGCATCATTCGGGATGTGCCGCTGGTGATGTTCTCCGGCGGGCAGGGCAGCGCCTTCACGCTGATGGATCAACGGGGGCTGCAACTGCTGCCGCCGTTCAACGGTGTGCTGCCGGGCAGTGACCCGCTGAAAGCGGCCCTGCTGCGGGGTGAATCGTTCCACAGCCTCAGCGGCGATGGCGAGCGCTATTACGAAACCTTCCTCAGCCCGGTGCACAATGCCGGTGGCAGCCTCATCGCCGTGCTGGGGGTGGCGCTGGATGTCACCGAACAGCAGCGCACGCGCCAGGCACTGGTTGAATCTGAGGAGAAATTTCGGCGGATGGTGGAACACTCGCCGGATGTGATCCTGGTGATGAGCGAGCAGGACAGCCGGATTTTGCACGTCAACCCCATCATTGAGCCTGTCCTGGGCTATGCGCCGGCCGCCATCGTGGGCGCACACATCGAAACGCTGCTGGCCACCGCCCCGGCCCAGGGCCAGGCCACGGATCTGATCGCCTTTCGCCGGGCCGATGACAGCATTTGCCTGATGGAACAGAGCGCCCACAATATCCCCTGGCCGGCACAGATGGCGGTGATGCTCACCCTGCGCGATGTGACCGAGCGCGAAAAAGTGCGGGCGGACAAACTGGCCGCCCTCCAGATGCAGCAGGAGGTGGAGCAGCATCAGGCGCGCATCCGGGCGCAGGAGAATTTTATCAACGTCATCGTGCATCAAATTCGCTCGCCGCTGACCACGATTCTGATGTCTACCGATACCCTGCGCGATTACGCCGACCGGCTGACGGAAGCGCAAAAGCTGGAGCGCCTGAAGAAGATCGCCCGGCAGGCGCTGCGGATGAATGAGATGCTGAATGATTTGCTGATGGTGCGCCAGGGGATGCTGAATGTGCTGACCTTTGAGCCGCAGCCGCTGCTGCTGGATGATTTTTGCCAGGAATTTGGCGATGCCGTGCAGAACAGCGAGACCGGCAATCATACCTTTGGGTATGCCAATCGCAGCGGCATCGCCTGCGCCCTGCTGGATGCGCGGCTGCTGTACCACATTCTGGATAACCTGATTCGGAATGCCATCAAATATTCACCGGCCGGCGGGCGCATTAGCCTGACGATTGGGCTGGAGGAGGACTGGCTGCTCTTCCAGGTGCAGGATGCCGGCCTGGGCATCCCGGCGGCGGCGCTGCCGGGGTTGTTCCAGCTTTTTTACCGGGCGGACAATGTGAAGCACATCCGGGGCACGGGCATCGGCCTGGTGATCGTGCGCGATTGTGTGCAGGCGCACCGGGGCAGCGTGGCGGTGGACAGTGTGGAAGGGCAGGGCACCACCTTCACCGTGCGGCTGCCCTGCGTGGTGGCGGAAGTCAGTTCCCCGTCAGCCGACGAAAAAAGCGGCCGATGACGTTTTCTTTGTCCGGCTCCTGGCCGAACTTTTTGAGCGCCAGCAACACCTGTTCGCGCACGTCGGCATCGGCATCGCGGGCGGCGGCCTTCAGGCCGCGGATGAGCGCGTCTTCGGCGGGGAAATGGCTGAGCGCTTCGGCCGCGGCGGCCCGCACCTGCGGCTCGGCATCTTTTAACGCGCTCACCAGCACCGCCACCGCGCTGCCCTCGCCGATCAGCCCCAGGGCTTCGGCGGCCCCGGCGCGGGTAAAGCGCGATTTGTGCGTTTGCACCACTTCCAGCAGCGTGGGGACAATTTTCGCCCCCAGGCGCACCAGCGCATCAATCGCCGATTGGCGGACGGCCGGGTTAATGTCGTTGAGGCCGGGCATGATGAGGTTCACGGCGCTGGTTTTGCCGTCTTCCGTGACCATTTCCAGCAGGCGGGCGCGTACCCTGGGGTTAGAATTACGCATCGCCTCCATATCGTCTTCATCCAGCCGGCCATCTTCCTGGATGCGGGCGACGGCGTGCTGCACGGCCGAATCGTTGATGGAGGTAATGCGCTGGAAGGCCATCACATCACCCCGCTGGTACTGGATGGCGGCGGCGGCAAGCTGGCGCACGTCGGGGTCGGAGTCCTCCACCATGCGGTTCAGCATCCGCACGATGCGCTCATCGGTGCCGGCTTTGGCCAGCCCCTGAATGACCCCGCTGCGGACGATGGGCTGCGGGTGGGCTGCGCCGGTGAGCAGGGCATTCACCACGCGCGGATCGCGGGTGAAGCCGCCCAGGGCGACGGCCGCGCGGGCCTGTACCGGCGGCGTATCGTCGGCCAGCAGGCTCAGCAGCGGCGGGATGGCCCGCAGGTCGGTAAAGTTGCCCAGGGCATCGGCAATGCTGGCCCGCACGGCGGGATCGGTATGGATTTCCAGCAGGATGATGAGGGGCATCACCGCCTGGTTATCCCGAATTAGCCCCAGGATATGGATGATCTGCTGCTGCTGCTCGCGGCGGGTGCTGCTGGTGAGCAGCGCGGTGAGGGGTTCCACCGAGGCCGCGCCGATCTGCCGGAAGGCTTCCGCCAGCGGCTCCGGCGGGATGCTGCCCGCCTGGAGGGCCTCCAGCAGGGGTGCAAGGGCCGTCTGCCCCAGATAGCCGAGCGCCCGCACCGCCTCTTTGATGGCTTTGCTATCCTCACTTTTGAGGGCTTCAATCCAGTCAATCACCGTCCTGGACATGATCTTTTCCTGTATGTCTTCAAGCTGTTGCCTGCATTATAAACCGGGCCCCGTTTTTCTGCGCGGCAGTGCGGCGCTGCCTGGGCACTTTGTCGATAAGATTTTGTAGAGAACGCGGCTGGTGAAATGCAAAGCCGTGCAATATCGTTTATAGTTAAAGACAACGTATCGCCAGCCCTTAACCGGGCACCCCCAACACTTAACAATATGCTGAGGAGTGAGTTCATGAAACAGATGAAAGTCTTTGGCCTGACGCTGCTGCTGGCTTTGCTGCTGCCGGTCTTCGGTGTGCTGGCGCAGGATGCCGACTTTAAGCCCGACCTGGGCGGCCGGACGATTACGGTAGCGGTGGAAAATGCCTACCCGCCCTTCAACTTTTTGAATGAGTCCGGCGAAGCGGTGGGCTGGGATTATGACACCGTGAACGAAATTTGCGCCCGCCTGAACTGCGTGCCGGAATTCATCCAGACTTCGTGGGAAGGGCTGATTGTGGCCGTCTCCAACGGCGAATTTGATGTCGCCGCCGATGGCATCACCATCACCAGCGACCGCAAAGCCCTGGTG
>JALOOI010000270.1 GCA_025454495.1 Anaerolineae bacterium | reverse complement strand
TTTGATGACGTATTCCTGCGTACCGCCAAAATCGGATTTTTCGCGCAGGTAAATCATCTCCCGGCGGCGCAGGTCGTCCAGCAGGCGCTCCACCCGTTCAATATGAAAACCATCGGCGGTTTCCAGGGCCTGCACCGCGCTCACCCAGAAAATACGCCCGATGACCGAAGCCCGCCCCAGCAGCAGCCGGGCCGCGGGTTCCAGCGTATCCAGCCGGGCCTGCAAAACCCCGGTCAGCGTGGGCGGCACGCGCAAATCGGACAGGCGTTCCGGCAGCACGCGCCAGTTGGCATCCTCGGTCTCACCTTTGACGATCACCCCGTCTTCAATGAGGATTTTGACCAGTTCCTCGATGTAGAAGGGGTTGCCATCCGCCCGCTCCACGATCAAATCGCGGATTTCCGCCGGAATGTCATCCACTTTTTGCAGCACCTCGCGCACCAGGCGGCGCGTATCCAGCTTGCTGAGCGGCTTGAGGTCGATGCGATGATGAAAATCCTGGCCTTCACCGCGGCCGGGCCGCCGTTCATACAGTTCCGGCCGCGCCATGCAGATAACCATCAGCGGCATGGCCCGGTTTTCGCTCACCAGATGGTCGATCAAGTCCAGCGACTGCGTATCCGCCCAGTGAATATCTTCCAGCTCGATGATGGCGGGGCGCTCGCGGGTGATGCTGCGGAAGAAGGTATTCAGATGCTCCAGTGCCTGGCGCTGGAAGGTATCGGCGCTTTTAAGGATGGCCTTCACCGCCGGCTGTTCGCTAAAATCGAAGCCCACCAGTTGGCCGATGAACGCCGCTTCTTCTTCGGTGCCCGGCCCCATGAAGCCGGCCACACCCTGGATAAATTTGGCCCGCATGGTTTCCGGCGGGTCGCTGTCTAAAATTTCAAAGCGAAAGGAGAAGATGCTGCGGATGAGCGCATAGGGCAGGTTGGTCGTTTGCTGCGTGGCACGGCCTTCAAAGAACATGACCACCTGTTCAATGACATCCAGCCAGCGGCTAAATTCAAACAGCAGGCGCGATTTGCCCACGCCGGCATCGGCCGTCACCGTCACCATTTGCGTCTCGCGGTCTTCGATGCACAGCATCATGGCATCCTGAAGCAGTTTCAGTTCGCCATCGCGGCCGATCATGCGCGTCTCGATGCCTTCTACGCCGCGCGTTTGCAGGCGGAAGGCCCGCGGGCGGGCCTGCTGCACCACGTAGACTTCGATCGGCTCGGTGCGGCCGCGCACGCGCACCGGGGTTTCTTGCACCACATTGTAAATGCCGATGACATGCCGGAAAGTGTCGTGCGAGATTAAAATGGTGCCGGGCGGGGCAGCGCGTTCGATGCGGGTGGCGAAGGTGATGGGCTGCCCGCTGGTGCTGGCGGTGCCGTCCGCGCTGGATTGCAGCAGCACAAAGCCCGTATCAATGCCGATCTGAATGGGCGTGGCTTCGCCGGCTTCCAGCCAGGGCCCGGTCATGCGGCGGGCGGTATCGCGCAGGGCGATGGCCGTGTTGATGGCATTTTCCGGGTCGCTCTCATGGACTTCGTGGATGCCCCACAGCGCCTGCAAGGTGGTGGCGGTGCGTTCCCGAAGCTGCCCGCCGCCTTTTTCGATAATTTTTTGCAACTGATTCAGCAGCGTGGCCAGGGCTTTGCCGGCTTCCTCCGGCGCGGTTTCCATCAACAGTTCTTCATAATCCGCCAGGTTGATGTGCAGCACGGTCATCTGGCGCTGCTGTTCGGTGGGGGTCTGGCGGGAGCCGGTGCTCAGGTCAGACGCGCGATCATTCGCACCCTGCAACTTCACCGCCCGCATCACCACCGACTCAGCGGCGGCCGCCTGTAAACGCACCGGGGCCACGGTCATGGTGCTGCCGCTCATGTGCACCAGCGCCCGCGCCAGTTCCCCTGCCGAGGCATAGCGGTCTTCGGCTTCTTTGGCCAGGGCCTGCTGAAGAATGGCATCAATCGGCTCTGGCAGGGCGGCGTTGTGCTGCATGGCCGAAGGTACCGGGTTCTGGATGTGTTTGAGCAAAATGCCCATCGCGGTGTCCGCCTGATAGGGCAGTTCGCCGGTGAGCATTTCGTACAGCATCACGCCGAGCGAGTAAATATCCGCCCGGAAATCGACATCATCGCGGCCCATGGCCTGCTCTGGCGACATATATTCCGGCGTGCCGATGATCGCGCCGGAGAGGGTGATGCCTTTACGCTGGCCGTCGCCGCCGCCGGTGATGCGGGCAATGCCCAGATCGCTCACGAAAGCGTTGCCATCGCGGTCGATCATGATGTTGCTCGGCTTAATATCGCGGTGGACGATGCCCTGACGATGGGCGTAATCCAGCGCGGCGGCCACCTGCTGCGTGAGATAGGCCACTTCCGCCAGCGGCAGCAGCCCGTGTTTCATCACATCCTTCAGCGTGCCACCATCCAGGTAGCGCATGACGATGTAGGGCGGCTCGTGTGCGCCGTCAAAATCGTAAATGGGCAGGATGTGCGGATGCTCCAGCCGGGCGATGACCCGGGCCTCGCGCTGAAAGCGCTGAATGGCATCGCTATCGTCTTTGATGCTCCCGCGAATGACCTTGATCGCCACATCACGATCCACGCTGGCCTGGCGGGCGCGGTAGACTGTGGCCATGCCACCTTTGCCGATTTCTTCCAGCACTTCGTAAGCGCCAAAGCGTAACGGATTCCCCTCAATACCCTTTCACCTTGCTGTTGATGCAGCCACGCTCTGGCTTCAAGCCCGGTGGCAGATTGGCCAGACCCGGCTGAGCCGCAGCGCGGCCGGCTCATGATCGCCGGCCAGCCGGCCCGGCGATCTCACGGCAGCACGGCCGGCAGCGCCCTCAGCCGGCCGTAATACAGTAAAAATTGGCACGGAAAAATGAATACATTATCAATTGTAGCTCAAATATCAAAACTTACAAACTATTGCTATATCATTTATTTTATTATTGTAATATATATTACGCTTTTCTACCGCAAGGCGCTGCCGGCGCTGGCCCGAGGACACGGTCTACCGGGTGCCTGTCCACCGCCTGCCCGACTTTGTGGTTCCAGCGGCGGCCACTTCCGTTATAATCTTCACAGGTGTTGTACAGGGTGAGGATGACGATGAGCCTGAAAACGCAGCAGGATAAAGAATTTCGCGGGGTGCTGTGGGTGGGGCGCTTCTACCGGCTGGCCGGCTGGCTGGGGCTGGTGGCCACGGTCTTTTTTACCGTCTGGGGCTTCATCTCGCAGTGGCAAAATATGACACGGTGGAGTTCCGGCACCACCTGGGATTTTTTCAGCCAGTCGCTGCTGGTGGCCTTCCTGTTTCTGATTATGGGGCTGGCGCTCTCGGCGGTGGCTTTTGGCATCAGCCTGGGGGTGCAGGTGGGGCTGAATATGATGAAGAACAGCCAGACGCAGGTTGACCTGCTGCGGCGCATGGTGCAGCAGCAAAGCGAGACCGATAATGTGCTGCGCCATCCGGCGGAGGCCGATGCCCGGCTGGCGGACACGCCGGACGACCTGCCGCCGGCGGCCCGGCCCGACGTGCAACCGCTGCGCCATCAGCGACGTTAGCCAGAGGAGCCGCCGATGGCACTGAAAACGCAGGATTCGCGCGTTTATCGCGGGCTGCTGTGGGTGGCCCGCGCTTACCGGCTGGCCGGCTGGCTGGGCCTGGGTGCGACGGCTTTCTGGACGCTGGTTATGTTTTTCCACCAGTACGGTGTTTTTTTAAGCAGGCCGTCATTCATGACCGGCGCGGAAGCGTTGCAGTATGCGCTGCTGGCGGCATTTATTGTGCTGATCATTGGGCTGTCCCTCACCGCGGTGGCCTTTGCGCTCAGCCTGGCCATTCAGGTGGGGCTGGTGCTGAACAAAAACAGCCGCATCAAGACGGATTTACTGCGGCGGCTGGCGCAGGAACACGATGCCGACCGCCTGCAACGGCTGTCAGAACCGGCGGATATGCCCGCCGCCGCTGCGACGGCGGGGCGGGCCGGTGAGCGCGGGCCCGCCGTGGCGCAGTCGTCCCCGAATGCCCCGGCCCGTTAGCCGGGCGGCCGAGAAACCGGGTGCTGCTGCGCCAGCGCACGAAAGCAGCCGCCAGCCTCTACGTCGCGTTCAGCGTTCTGCCGGCTGGATGACGGGGCGCGGCCGGCGTGATGTGGCGGGCAGCGCCGGCCGGCGCGTTAATCGTCGGTCATCACCATCAGCCCAAATGCTGAAAACTCGGTTTCGTTTTGCCGGGTGAGGATGATGGTGTACAGACCATCCTCCGGCAGCGTCAGGCCGTCGATGTAGCTGTCACGCAGGGAGCGCAGTTCGCCGCGCAGGCTGCCGGCATCGTCATTTTCGGCCAGCGGCGTGCCATCCGGCGCTGCCACGGTGATTTTGAGATCTAAATCACTGTTTTCGTCCAGCGCCAGCGCCTGCAGCGATACCACCTGCTGCGCCTGCCCCTCAAAAGTGTAATACACTTCCCGGGCCTCGGCGAAGAATCCGGTCAGGCGCATATTCACAGGAATAGGGGACAGGGCCGCCGACTGTCGATCAGCATAACCAGCACAATAAGCCAAAGCCATGTCTGCCTCAAAGAATGTATTTCCCTGGATGATTGCCCCTGTAGCCAGATTGATGGGAAGACCGGCCTCGTTCACGAAAAAAAAGCCGGAATTCACTTCTACCCGAGGGAAGAAATTCAACGGCGCGAGCAGTTCACCGAAATCCCCGGTTTGCACCGACCAGCTATCGAATGTCTCCAATTTCTCGCCCCCAGTTCCGTTGCTAAAGTCAACCATCTCCCACGGATTCGTAAACATCAACGCCACTCTCACGGTACGGCCCGGCTCCAGCCCCTGTAACACCAGCGTCGGGGTGCCGGCGACGCAAACCATGTCCATCTTCGGTTCCGGCCCCGACCGAAGTTCATAGGCCCGGGCAATCGTGGTCGTGCCGGCGCGGGCTTCCACCCGCCACACACCGGCCGGGTCGCCCAACGGATGCACAACCTCCAGGCGAATGCCGGTTGTCTCAATCAAAGTGTAATTGTTCACAGTGACAGCACCGGGCAGATCCCTCAGAATGGCGCTAAAAGTGTGAGATTCATACGTTACATAGCCGTAGTAACTTA
>JALOOI010000269.1 GCA_025454495.1 Anaerolineae bacterium | reverse complement strand
GCCGCGGCGGATCATCCACGGCTTATCATCGACGTTGACGCTTATGACACTGCATCGCTCCTTGCATCGCTCGCCGGCCCTGGGCCAGGCGGCCCGGCTACTGTGGCTGGCCCTCGTGCTGCTGGCCTGCAACCTGGGCACCTCGCCCGCGCCGCCGCCCACCCTGGCCCCGCGGGCCACCGCCACCCCGCCGCCGCCCCTGGGGGTCGATCAAACCGGGGCGCAGCCCGGCAGCATCGTCCCGCAGAGCGTGGCCACGCCGGTGGTGGTCTCCGATGCGCGAATGCTCAACCTCATCAACCAGGTGGATATGAACCGCCTGATGGTGCATGTGGAGACGCTCCAGAATTTTCACAGCCGCCATGTGCTGTCCAGCGTCACTGACCCCAACCGGGGCATTGGCGCGGCCCGCGCCTACATCGAAAGCCAGTTCCGCGCCTATCAACAGGCTTCCGAAGGGCGGCTGGCCACCTATACCCAGGAATTCGTGCTGGACTGGGGCGGGGTGAAGACCACGCAGCAGAATATTTTTGCCGTGGTGCAGGGCACAGAACCCGGTGCCGGCTGGGTGATCGTGGGGGCCCATTACGACAGCATCGTGGTGCCAGATTTTACCAACGGGGTGGCCTTTGCCCCCGGTGCCAACGATAACGGTACCGGCGTGGCCGCGGTGCTGGAACTGGCCCGCATCACCAGCCAGACTCCGCATCGCTCCTCCATCATGTTTGTGCTGTTTTCCGCCGAGGAAGTGGGGCGCAAAGGCAGCATCGCCTTTGCCGATTACCTGGTTTCGCGCAATATTGATGTCATCGCCATGATTAACATTGACACCATCGGCAACACGCAAAACACCCGTGGCGAAATCAACAATACCGAGCTGCGCGTGTTTTCCGCCGGCCCCAACGACACCTCGCCGGATCGCCAGCTTGCCCGCACGGCCGAATTCATCAGCTTTACGGAGGGCACGCGCCTGAAGCTGACGGTACAGGATGCCATCGACCGCGAAAATCGCTTTGGCGATCATTTTTCCTTCACGGAAAAAGGCTATCCCGCCATCCGCTTCATCAACGCCTTTGAAGAAAAAATCAATGGCGACCCCAAAGACACCTACGAATTTATCGAGCCGGATTATTTCCAGCAGGCCACCCAGGCGCTGCTGGTGGTCATCACCTCGCTGGCGGATGGCCCGCGCCCGCCGCAGAATGTGGCGCTGCGCCCGCGCGGCGGCAGCGTGCAGCAGCTCATCTGGGAGCCGGTGCCGGAAGCGGTGGGCTACCTGGTGGCCCTGCGCCAGAGCGACTGGCTGAGCTATGGCCAGCAGATCGAAGTGCCTGGCAACAGCATTGAGTGGGATGGTTTCAGCAGTTACGCCGGCATCGCCATCGCCGCCCGCGGCAAAGATGGCATCATCGGCCCCCTGTCCCCCGAATTGAACCCCGCCGGCCCGTAGGGGCACGCTGCATCGTGCCCCGGCGTGGGGGATGAGGGCGCAGCGGCACTCGCACCGACGCGGGACGGGAAAAACGTCGGCCTGCCCTGCTCCCCTTCGCCCCCTGGGAGAAGGGGCCGGGGGGATGAGGGCGCAACGCCGCAGATCGTGCCCCGGCCGGGGGATGAGGGCGCAGCGCCCGCAGGCCACACATTTACAAACGGCCCAAAACCGGGTATCCTTGCCAGTATCAACCTGCATCAGGAGTCATAGCATGTCCACCATCACACCGGGAGTCCAGGTATCCCGCTGTTCGCTTATTTAGCGACCGGTCGTTATCGTCGCGCTCCCCCCCTCCTGCCTGCCATCCCCTCATCTGCATCGGCGACACCACCGCCCCGGCCGGGCCCGGCGCGGCTGCCGCTAACGCTGCCGGCCGCCACCGGACGCACACCGCCTGCCTGTGCCGGCCACAGGCTTTGCTGTACCCATCATCAGCCACAGGGAGAACAATCCACACACCATGAGCGAGAAATATCGTCCCGCCGACATTGAACCCGCCTGGCAGGAGCGCTGGCAAGAAGATAAGCTGTATCGCAGCGAGGTAGACTGGACGCGCCCCAAACATTACGCGCTGACCATGCTGCCTTATCCCTCCGGGGATTTGCACATTGGCCACTGGTTCGCCATGACCCCCTCGGATGCCCGTGCCCGCTGGATGCGGATGCGCGGCTATAACGTGCTGTTCCCCATGGGCTTCGATGCCTTCGGGCTGCCGGCCGAACAGGCCGCCATTTCGCGCGGCATCCACCCGTGGAAATGGACGTATGCCAACATTGAACGGATGCGCAAACAACTGCGCAGCATGGGCGCAATGTTCGACTGGGAACGTGAAGCGGTAAGCTGCACGCCCGATTACTACAAATGGACGGAGTGGTTCTTTAAGGTGTTCTACCAGCACGGGCTGGCCTACCGCGGCGAAGCCCTGGTCAACTGGTCGGAGGCGCTGCAAACCGTGCTGGCCAATGAACAGGTGATCGACGGCAAGGATGAACGCCTGGGCCAGCCGGTCATCCAGAAGATGATGACGCAGTGGTTCTTCCGGCTGACGCGCTACGCCGAAGAACTGCTGCATTTTGACGGCATCGACTGGCCGGAGCCGATCAAAATCATGCAGACCAACTGGATCGGCCGCAGCGAAGGCGCGACGGTGCGCTTTACCACCGAAGCCGGCCCGGAGATCACCGTGTTCACCACCCGGCCGGATACGCTGTGGGGCGCGACCTTTATGGTGCTGGCCCCGGAACACCCGCTGGTCAACCGCCTGGTGACGGACGACCGGCGCGACGCGGTGACGGCCTACCAGGCCGGCGCGGCCAGCGCCACCGAAATTGAACGCCTGTCCGAAGATCGCCCCAAAACCGGGGTCTTCACCGGCGCGTATGCCATCAACCCGGTGAATGAGGAGCGCCTCCCCATCTGGATTGCGGATTACGTCATGGTCAGCTACGGCACCGGGGCCATTATGGCCGTGCCCGCCCACGATACCCGCGATTTTGCCTTCGCGCAGCAGTACGGCCTGCCGGTGCGTACCGTCATTTTAGCGCCCGCTGCCGCGCCGGAGACGGCCGCCGCCGCGCCGACGAGCGCCTATGCCGGCCCCGGGGTCATGGTCAACAGCGGCCCGCTGAACGGCACCCCCGCCACCGGCGACAAAGGGCGCAAAAACCCGGCCATCGCCGCCGCCATTGATTTTCTCCAGGCGCAGGGCCGCGGCGAGGAGAAAGTGAATTACCGCGTGCGTGACTGGCTCATCAGCCGCCAGCGCTACTGGGGCAGCCCCATCCCGGTGGTGTACGGGGCCGAGGGCCAGATTGAGGTGCTGGACGATGCCGCGCTGCCGGTGCTGCTGCCGGAAGAAGTCGAATTTATGCCCACCGGCCGCAGCCCGCTGACGTATCATGAGCCGTTCCTGCACACGCCGGCCGGCCAGCGCCGCGAGACGGATACCATGGATACCTTCCTGTGTTCATCCTGGTATCACCTGCGCTATCTGTCGCCGAAGTTTGATAAAGCGCCCTTCGACCCGGAGGAAGCCGCCTACTGGCTGCCGGTGGATGTGTATACCGGCGGCGCAGAACATGCCACCATGCACCTGCTGTATACGCGCTTCTTCCATAAGGCGCTGCTGGATACGGGCGTGTTCAAAGACACGTTCGAGATTATGCAGGACAATGACCGTGATCCGGCCGAACTGACCCGTGAACCGATGGTGATCCTGCGCAACCAGGGCCAGGTGCTGGGCGCAGAGCGCCAGGGCGATTTTGTGCTGTGCAGCGGCCGCTTTGAGGGCGATAAGCTGTTCGCCAGCCGCGTGGAAGTGGTGGAATGGAACCAGGTGCCGCCCGGCTTCAGCGGGGTGGTGGGCGAAATTTTGAAGCGCGTGGAAACGATGCTGGTGGTGGGCGCGGGCAGCAGCACCACGCTGGTGGAAGTGCTGCCGGACGCAGAAATCATCATTCCGGCCATCGCCGGCGCGGGCAACATCAACCAGCTCAAGCATCATCTGGATGTGCAGCGCATGTCCAAGAGCAAGGGGAATGTCGTCAACCCGGATGTGCTGGTGCAGCAGTACGGCGCGGATACGGTGCGGGCTTACCTGATGTTCGGCTTCGACTGGCAGAAGGGCGGCCCCTGGAACGATGACCAGATCAGCGGGGTGGTGCGCTGGCTGCATGACATCTGGGACATCGTGACGACCGGCGTGGGCGCGGCCACCGGCAACCCGGCCGCGGAGCGCCACCTGGAGCGCAAAGTGCACCAGGCGATTGATAAAGTGAGCACCGGCCTGGAAAAATTCGGCTTCAATACCTCCATCGCCGGGCTGATGGAACTGCGGAATGAATTGAAGTCCGCCACCCGCGCCGGCCACATCGGCCCGGCGGCCTTCGACGCGGCGGTGAATATCCTGCTGCGGCTGATGGCCCCCTTCACGCCGCACATCGCGGAAGAATTGTGGGCGCGGGCTGGCTTCGGTTACAGCATCCACCGCCAGGAATGGCCGGTGTATGACCCGCTGAAAGCCAAAGAGGAGACGGTGCCGCTGGTGGTGATGATTAACGGCAAACCGCGCGAGACCATTCAGGTGGATGTGGATATTAGCCAGGCAGAGGCCGAAGCCACCGCGCTGGCCGCCGAGAGCGTGCAAAAGCTGCTGAACGGCAGCGCACCGCAAAAAGTGATCTACATCGCCGGCCGCAAAGGCCAGGAACCCAAAGTGAACGTCGTACTGAACTAAAGCTCCCCGGCCGGGGCCTGCTGTCGCCCCGGCTATTTTTTTTGTATTTCTTAACATTTTCCCCCCGCCCCGACCGGTATACTGTCTTCATCGCTCACACACAGCTAAAAAGGCAATCTCATAGTTAACCAGCGTCAGCGCGTGGTCATTCTGGGGCTTTGTATCGGGCTGCTGCTGGCGGCACTGCCGGCCCGGGCCGGGTTGTCCGGTACCGTTATTTTGCGCCTGGCCTGCAATCTGGATAGCAGTCGCAGCCTGACCCTGGTTTATAACAGTTTTGCCGCAGCGGGCGAAGTGCTGGAAGCGATTGTCAGCGTCGGCAGTCGGTCGGTCACCACCCCCAATCTGCCGCCGGCCCCGCTGGCGGCCGTGGCGCTGGCGATCCCGGCCGAGACGGGCGACTTTAACGTGATACTG
>JALOOI010000072.1 GCA_025454495.1 Anaerolineae bacterium | reverse complement strand
GATTGCCGGCAGCGGCATGGTGCATCCTAATGTGTTACGCAACGGCGGCTACGATCCTTCGGAATGGAGTGGCTTCGCCTTTGGCATGGGCCCGGAACGGATTACCATGCTGCGGCACGCCATCCAGGATATTCGCTATTTCTGGGGTAACGATCTGCGCTTTCTGGAGCAGTTTTAGGCCGCCGGGCCGGCCTGGACAGAGTGATATGATGGAACGTGCTTCATTATCTGGCGCAGCGCAGCGCCTCAGCCGGGCCTATGGCGTGGTGGCGCTGCTGCTGCTGAATACGCTGGTGCTGGCGCTGCTGGCGGAACTGGCCGCCGGGCTGATCCTGGCGGCCCGCCCGCGCCCCACCCTGGCGGACGAAATCGCCGCGTTTAAGGCGAAGATGCTGGCGCAGGAATATTACGCCGGCCAGGACTGGGCCCGGCTGTACTGGGATGAGCATTTCCAGATCGTGGATGCCTGGCAGTACACGCCCTATGCCCTGTGGCGCACGCGCCCCTACACCGGCACCCTCATCCAGGTGGATGAGCAGGGGCGGCGGCAGACGGTGAATGCCATGTGCAGCCCGGATACCTACCGCATCTTCACCTTTGGCGGCTCGACCATGTGGGGCTACGGCGTGCCGGATGCGTTTACCATCGCTTCCTATGTGCAGCAGGGGCTGCCGGGGCGTAATGTGTGCGTGGTCAATTATGGCGAGGTGGGCTACAACAGCACCCAGGGGCTGATTACGCTGCTGCGCCTGGTGCAGCAGGGCGACCGGCCCGACCTGGCCATCTTCTACGACGGCAGCAACGACATCACCCTGGCCAACCGCACCGGCCAGGCCGGGGCGCATTTTTACCTGGAGCAGATCGCGCCGGCGCTGCGCGGCGAAGCCGTGCGTGACTCCGGGGTGGCCGCGCCCGCCGCCCTGCGGTCGCTGCTGGGCGGCACGGCCCTGTACCGGCTGCTGGTGGGCGAAGCCCCCGCGCCCGGGCCCAACTGGACGCAGCCCCCCTTTGACCCGGCCTTCCTGGATGCCGTGACGGCCACCTACCTGGTCAATATCGACACCGCCGCGCAGCTTGCCGCGCAGCATGGCTTTCGCTTCGTCGCTTTCCTGCAACCGGTGCTGCCGGTGGTGGCGCGTCCCTACAGCGACCTGGAGCAGCGCTTTATCTGGGAGACTCCCGGCGGCCTGGTCGATCTGTTCCAGGCGGTGTACCCGCGCTGGCAGGCGGCGCAGCGCCCCTACCTGGTCGATCTGGCGCACATTCTGGACGGGGCCACGCTGCCCGTCTGGATCGACTTTAATCACCTCACCGCCTGGGGCAACCTGACGGCGGCCAACGACATCCTGAATGTGATTCGCCCCCTGGTGGACGATGATTTAGCAACTGACGGAGACTGAACCTATGCTTGTTCCGCTGTCCTGGCTGAAAGATTATGTGGAGATTGACCTGCTGCCGGAGGAGATCGCGGCGCGGCTGACCGCGGCCGGGCTGGAGATTGGCGGCCTGCGCTATATTGGCGTGCCCCAGAACCAGGTGCCCGGCCTGCGCCAGCCCCCCTCCGATCATCTGGTGTGGGATCGGGAGAAGATTGTGCTCGGCGCGATCCGGGAAGTGAAGTCCCACCCCAACGCCGATAAGCTGGTGCTGGCGCTGGTGGATCATGGTGGCCCGGACCTGGAGCAGTGCGTCACGGGTGCGCCCAACCTGTTCCCCTGCAAAGACCAGGGCCCGCTGGCGCAGCCGCTGTGGACGGCCTTCGCCCGCGAAGGGGCCGAAGTGTGGGATGGCCACAGCGACACGCCCCGCCGGATGATCCTGAAGAGCAAGGCCCTGCGCGGCATCGACAATAAGAGCATGGTCTGCTCCGAGAAGGAACTGGGCATCTCGGAGGAGCATGAAGGGGTGATCCTGCTGGAGCACGCAGCGGGTTATGTGGCCGGTACGCCGCTTCAGGATGTGCTGGGGGATGTGGTCTTCACCGTGGAACTGACCCCCAACCTGGGGCACAACTTTAGCATTGTGGGTGTGGCCCGCGAACTGGCCGCGCTGACCGGCAAAACCCTGCGCGAGCCGGATTTTAATGTGCTGGCTGCGGGCCCGGCCATCGCCGGCCAGGTGGAAATTGAAATTCGCGTGCCAGAATTGAACCCGCGCTTCACGCTGACGCTGCTGAAGGGCACGCAGGTGAAGCCGTCGCCCTTCTGGATGCAGTACCGGCTGCGGCTGGCCGGCCAGCGGCCCATCAACAACATTGTGGACGTGACCAATTACGTGACGTTTGAAATGGGTCAGCCGCTGCACGCCTTCGATTATGATAAGCTGGTGGCCCGCGCCGGTGGCAAAACGCCGCGCCTCATCACCCGGCTGCCGCAGCCCGGCGAAACGCTGACGACGCTGGACGGCGTAACGCGCTCCCTGGCCGAGCGCCAGATTCTGGTGTGCGATACCGCCGGCGTGCTCAGCCTGGGCGGCATCATCGGCGGTGCCGACACCGAAATCAGCGACAGCACGACGAATGTGCTGCTGGAGGCGGCGGCCTGGAATTTCATCAACATTCGCAAGACAGCCCAGGCGCAAAAAGTGTTCACCGAAGCCGGCACGCGCTTCAGCCGCAACATTCATCCCTCCCGCGCCCTGTTCGGCAACCAGCGCGGCATTGAGCTGATGCGCCGCCTGGGGGGCGGCCAGATTGCCGCCGGCCTCATCGACAAATATGCCAGCCATGCCCCCACCATTCATCTGGATTTGCCGGTGGGCGAGGTCAAACGCCTGCTGGGGCTGGAATTGAGCGTGCAGGAAGTGGCCGATATTCTGACGCGCCTGCAATTTGAAGTGACCCTGCGCGGCGATGTGCTGCACGTCACCGCGCCGGATTACCGCACGGACATCAGCCCCGGCGAAGTGGGGCAGGCCGACCTGGTGGAGGAGATCGCCCGCATTTACGGCTACGATAATATCCCCTCCACCATCATCGCCGATGCCATGCCGCCGCAGCGGGCCGATCACGTGTTTGAAACGGAAGAACGCATCCGGGATTGGCTGGTGGCGCTGGGCCTGCGCGAAAACATCAGCTACCGCATGACCTCGCCGGAGGCCGAAGCGCTGCTGACCCCGCCGGGACTGGCTTCGTCGCTGCCCGCCGGCGAGTATGTGGTGCTGGCCAACCCCATCGTGCCGGAGCGCAGCGTGATGCGGCACAGCCTGCTCGGTGGGCTGCTGGCGACGGCGGCGCAAAACGCCCGCTACCACACCCGGCAGCAGGTGTTTGAAATCGGCAGCATTTACCTCAAGCGTTACGAAATCCTGCCGCTGGAACCGCTGCGCCTGGGCATCGTGGTGACGGGCCGGCGGCGGCCGGCCGGCTGGATGCAGGATGAGCCGGGCGATACGCTCAACTTCTTCGACCTGAAAGGCCTCATCGAAGGGCTGGTGAGCCGCCTGCACCTGCCGGCGGTGACGTATGCGCGTTCCAGCCACACCACCTTTCATCCCGGCCGCTCTGCCACCCTGTTGATTGACGGCGTGCCGGCGGGCGATTTTGGCGAACTGCATCCGCTGGTGGCTGCGGCCTTCAAGATCGGCGGGGGGCCGGTGCTGGCCGCCGAACTGGATTTGAGCGCCATGATTGCGGCGGCCCCGTTGCGGTTTGACGTGTCCCCGCTGCCGCTGACCCCGGCCGTGCTGGAAGATATCGCGCTGGTGGTGGCCGAAGCCACCCCGGCCGCTCAGGTGGAAGCGGTCATCCGCAAAGCCGGCGGCAGCCTGTTGAAATCGGTGACGCTGTTCGATGTCTACCGCGGCGACTCGATCCCGGCCGGGCACAAAAGCCTGGCTTACGCGCTGGCCTACCAGACCGACGAAAAGACGCTGGAAGACAAAGATGTCGAAAAGCTGCGTAAGAAGATCATCGCGCTGGCCGAACGCGAATTGAACGCGAAACTGCGGGCGTAAGGCCGGCCCCGGCCGGGGGTGATATTCCCCTGCCCCCGGCCTTTTTCTCCCAATTTTCCAACATTCAAAAATTTTTCAATATCCGCGCAACCGGCTGCTTCGTCCTGCGTAAACGCCTGCATACGCCGATGAAGGAGGATTGCAATGCCGGACTGGATGGTAGAAGCGACCGGACTGGTCAAAACGTATCAACGCCGGGATGGCAGCACGGTCGCGGCCGTGCAGGGGATTGACCTGCACATTCGCCGCGGGGAAATCTTTAGCCTGCTGGGGCCCAACGGGGCCGGCAAAACCACCACCATCGCCATGATTAGCGGCCTCATCGCCCCCACCCGGGGCGATGCGAAGATCGGCGGGCATTCCATCACCCGCGAGCCGCTGGCGGCCAAACGGCTGATGGGCGTGGTGCCGCAGGAGATCGCCCTGTATCTGGAACTGAGCGCCCGCCAGAACCTCGAATTTTTCGGCCGGCTGTATGGCCTCTCCGGCCGGGAACTGGGGCGGCGGGTGGATGAAGTGCTGGACTTCATCGACCTGACGGAACGCCAGCGCGACCGGCTGGATACCTTCAGCGGTGGCATGAAGCGCCGGGTGAACATCGGCGTGGGGCTGCTGCACCGCCCGCAAATGGTGTACATGGATGAGCCGACGGTGGGCATCGACCCGCAGAATCGCCGCCGCATTCTGGACACGGTGAAGCGCCTGCGCGATGAGTATAGCCTCACCATCCTCTACACCACGCACCTCATGGAAGAAGCCCAGGAACTGAGCGACCAGGTGGCCATCGTCGATCAGGGGCGCATCATCGCCCGTGGCAGCCAGGGCGAACTGACGCAGCAGGTGGGCGAACAGGATCGGCTGATCTTTACCGTGGGGCAGCAAAAGGTGGAGGAAGCCCTGCTGCGCCGCATCGAACAGAGCGCCGAAGGCGTAACGCGGGCGCTGTACGATGCCCCGGCCGTCGGCGATGCGGACGGCGCTGCCACGGCCGGCACCATCACCGTCTTCGCCCGGCGCGGGCGGCGGGCCCTGCCCGGCATCATCCTGGCCATCAACGATGCCAGCC
The DNA here is from genome assembly GCA_025454495.1 of Anaerolineae bacterium. Taxonomy (GTDB): domain Bacteria; phylum Chloroflexota; class Anaerolineae; order Aggregatilineales; family Phototrophicaceae; genus JALHOR01. Next base: position 13,042 of record JALOOI010000072.1, on the reverse strand, counting down.
TGGAGATCGGCTCCGTGGAAGTGCGCGAGCCTGATCTGGAAGCCGTCTTTTTGCACCTGACCGGCCGGGCGCTGAGGGACTGAGCCATGCGACATATTCTCATTATGGTGTGGAACGGCCTGTACATCAGCAATCTGGATCGTACCGGCTTCATCATCAAATTTGTGACCCCGTTTTTGCTCTCCACCATCATCGCTTTTGCTTTCAGCGGCCTGGGCAGCAGCCTGCCGGTGATTGAGGCGTTCCCGGTGGCGCTGGTGAACCTGGACGAAGGTGCGGACAGCGGCGGCGGCCCGGTGAACCTGGGCGATACTTTCGTGCAGGTGCTGCTGCCCGCGGCAGACGCTGGGCCCGCTGCTGCGCCGGTGTGCCCGGCCGCCGATGCAGCGGCCGGCAGCGCTCCCCCGGTGGCCATCACCGATCTGCTGACCACCACCCGCCTGAACGATGCCGAAGAAGCCCGCGCCGGGGTACGCAGCGGCCTGTACCAGGCGGCCATCATCATCCCGCCGGATTTTAGCCGCCGCCTGTCGCCGCAGGTGAGCGCCACCGGCGCGACGCTGGCCGGGACGGAAATCGAAATTTATGCCAGCGGTGCCAGTCCCCTCCAGGGCAGCATCGTCCGCAGCCTGGTGCAGGCCATCAGCCAGCAGCTTGTCACCGGCAACGTGACCATCGCCGCCACCCTGCAAACGCTCATCGACCGGGCCGGCAGTGACCCCGCCTTCGGGCTGGCCTTTGCCGCCGCCGGGGCCAGCGGCACCTTCCAGCCCGATTTTGCCTGTGCTTTCGTCCCGGCGCTGAACACCGTCACCGTGGCGCGGGAGCCGCTGGATGCTGTGCAGCAGCGCAGCGTGTTCGTGCAAATCCTCACCCTGTTCGGCGCGGCACAGGCGGCCTTTTTCGCGCTGTTTACGGCCCAGTTTGCGCTGCTGTCGCTCTATGATGAGCGTAAGCAGGGCACCTTGCAGCGCCTGCTGGTGGTGCCCATGCCCGCCTGGTACATCGTGGCGGCCAAACTGCTGACGGCCTTCGTGAACGTCGTCGTGCAGCTTACCGTGCTGCTGCTGGCGCTGACGCTGGTGGCCAGCCTGCGCGAAGGGCAGGTGATGTTCATCTGGGGCGATGCGCCGCTGCTGGTGCTGCTGACCATCATGGCGCTGGCGCTGTCCGTGTGCGGCATCAGTGCGCTGCTGGTGGGACTGGCCCGCACCCCGGAACAGGCGCGGCTGTTCGGCTCGCTGATCAATGTGGGGCTGGGGGCCCTGGGGGGTTCCTTTGGCTTTGTGCTGCCGGCGGCCATCGCCGGGGTTTCGCCCATCTACTGGGGATCAGAAGCGTTCCGCCAGCTTGCCGGCGGCAATACGGACATTGGCCTGAATCTGCTGGTGCTGCTGCTGCAGGGCGGGATCATGTTCGTCATCGGCTCGTGGTTCTTCGTCCGTCGCAGCGGTATCAAAGGAGCCTGACCTATGCGTCATATCTTCACCATCGCCCGGCATGATTTACAGGTGTTCTTCGCTGACCGGGCCAATTGGTTCGGGCTGGTGCTGATGCCGATCATGCTCACCCTCATCGTGGGCGGCGCTTTTGGCGGCGGCAGCGGTGAGCTGCGCCTGCGGGTGGATGTGGTTGACCAGGATGGCAGCCCGGCTGCCGCTGACCTGGTGGCCGCCATTGGCCGGGCCAACCCCACGCTGTATTTTTGCCCGCAGCAGGCCACCGCTGACCGCTTTAACTGCGAAATCGCTGTGGATAAACCGCTGGATGTGGCCACGGCGCAGGAACGGGTGCGGCGCGGCGATACGAATGCGCTCATCGTCATTCCGGCCGGCTACGGCGCGGCCCTGCAAACCTTCCAGCCGTTGACGATTGCTTACTATTCGCTGGCCGATGTCACCACCGGCGACATCGTAGCTGCCGCGCTGGATGCGGCCATCGCGCAGGTGAATGGCGCGGTGGTGGCGGCGCAGGTGGGCGGCACCGTGGGCGATACGTTCCACCGCGGCGCAACCGCGGCCAACCCGTCTATCTTCCGTGATGCTGCCGACCGCCAGGCGTTTACGCAGCAGGTGGCGGCCCGTGCCGATGCGCTGCTCCAGGCGCAGCCGCTGACGGTGACGTACACCATCGCGCAGCTTCGCCCGCAGGAGCGCCCGCTGGTGACGACGCAGGGCTTTGGCCAGTCGGTGCCGGGCATGGGGTCCATGTTTGTCATGTTCACTGTCCTGGGGATGCTGCCCATCATCAACAAAGAGCGCAAACAATGGACGCTCCAGCGCCTGGTGACGCTGCCGCTGCGGCCGGCCGTCATCCTGGGCGGCAAGGTGCTGGCGCTGTTCACCCTGGGGATGATCCAGTTTGCCATCGTCTTTGGTGTGGGTGTGGCCATCGGCACCGATTTTGGCAGCGCCCCGGCGGCCATCCTGCTGGTGATGCTGGCCTTCACCCTGTGCATTACCGCGCTGACCATCGCCCTGGCCACACGCATCCGCAGCGAAGACCAGGCCAACGGGCTGAGCTTTTTGCTGGCCATGGTGCTGGCTCCCATCGGGGGCGCGTGGTGGCCCTTTGAAATCATGCCGGAAGTGATGCAAATGATCGGGCGGCTGTCGCCGGTGTCGTGGGCCATGGAAGGTTTTCGCCAGGTGATCTTCTTCGGCGGCGGGCTGGCCGAAGTGCTGCCCGGCGTGGGCGTGCTGCTGGCGGCGGCAGCAGTCTTCTTCATCATCGGGGTGCGCGGCTTCCGTTACGAGTAGTGATGAACGGCCCCGCCGGCGCTTTTCCGGTTGCCGGCGGCCGTTTCTGCCATATAATCGTAGAAGCGTAGCGTGAGGCGATGACGATGAGCGATGCGGCGGCGAAAAAAAAGCAGCACACGGCCCGCGAACTGCTGGCGGGCGGCGGCATTCTGGCGGCGGGGCTGCCCTTTGTATCCCTAGCCATCATCATGGGGTTGGTGGTCATCTTCGCGGCGCTGTGGTTTACCCCGCCGGAAACTCGCGGGGCGATGCTGGTGGTGTATGTGCCGCTGCTGCTGGTGATGCTGTTTCTGCTGTGGCGCATCATCCAGCGCAGCGCCTTTTTGCTGCATCGCCTGCGCGGGCTGCGCCAGGAACAGCGCCGCGCCGCCACCCTCATTGACCACGACCGGGAACGGGATACCGGGCGGCTGGAACTGCGCGAGACGGCGGCCATGTCCGCCGCCGCAACACCACCGGCGGCCCGCCAGTCGCGCCGATGAGGGGAGGGGCCCGGGCTGCGCTGCGCTGGCTGTGGCGTTACGGGCGGGCACTGGCCCTGTATGCCCTGCTCATCGTCAGCCTGCTGCCGCGCTCGCTGCCGCTGCCGGGTGATCTGTGGCTGGCGGCGGCCTATGCCATCAGCGGCCGCGAATTCAATTATGTCGCCTGGGAAGTGAATGCCCTGGCGGCCAAAACCCGGCAAACCCTGTTCGGCGTGCAGCCCTTCCTCAGCGCGGCGGATGGCGCACAGCTCGTCCGCGAGTACATGGGCGACCTGGCGCAGGCGCAGCAGCTCGAAGCGCAGATTAACGCCCGCTACACCGACCCCGCCATCACCGACCCGGCCGCCGCCACCGCTGACCTGCGGGCCCGGCGCGACGCGCTGCGGGCCACTTTACGCGCCCGCCAGAGCCTGGTGGAGGCCATTTTAGAAGGGCAGGTGGCCGCCGCGCTGGTGGCGGAGGGCTTCGGCGTGGCCGGGCAGCTTCTGCCGCCCCTGGCCATGCACTTCACCGAAGTGCCGTATCTGCTGGTGGTGTCCCCCCGTGACCGGATCGCCCTGGAAGTCTCGCTGAATTTGTACCCGCTGCCGCTGGATGAAATCGTCGCGCTGGAGCAGCGGCTGGAGCAGCAGGCCGATGTCTCCGCGCTCATCGTACCCCTGGGCGGCATCGCCCTTTACCCGGCCATGATTACCGAAACAGCCTCCATCCCGCACGCGGTGGAGGTGTTCGCCCATGAATGGCTGCATCATTACCTGTATTTTTTCCCCCTGGGGCTGCATTACTTCACCGGCGGCGAGGGGCTGGCCGGCGAAGCCCGCATCATCAATGAAACCACCGCCGATTATTTTGGCCAGCAGATGGCGCGGCGGGTGCTGGCCCGTTACTACCCGGAGTTACTGCCGCCGGCGGTGCCGGCCAGCGTGCCAGCACCGACCGATACCCCGCCGGCCTTCGATTTTGCCGCCGCCATGCACGAAACCCGCGTCACCGTCGATGCGCTGCTGGCCGCGGGCGCTGTGGCCGAAGCCGAGCGCTACATGGCCGAGCGCCGCCGCCTCTTTTATGACAATGGCTATGGTCTGCGCCGGCTGAACCAGGCATTTTTTGCCTTTTACGGGGGCTATCAAAGCGGGGCGGTGCCGGGCATCGGCGGGGAAGACCCCATTGGCCCGGCGGTGCGGACGATTTTTGAGCGCAGCGGGTCGCTGCGGGCGGGGGTGGTGGCGCTGCGCGGCATCACCACGCGGGCGCAGCTTGTGGCCGCCGCCGGGGACAGTGCGCCGGGGGAATAACGGCCCCCGGCGCGGCCCCGGCCGGGCTTAAAACTGCCAGTCGCGCAGGAGGCCCGCCACCAGCGTGGCGCGGGTGGGCAGGCTGTTGATGACCACATGCTCATGCAGCGCGTGCAGCCCGTCGCCCTGCGGCCCCAGGCCGTCCAGGGTGGGGATGCCCATGGCGGCGGTAAAATTGCCATCGCTGCCGCCGCCGCTGCCGTCTTCGCGCACCGTCACCCCCAGGCGCTCGCCGATCTGTTTGGCCTGTTCATAGGCCGCCGCGCTGCGTTCCATCGGCGGGCGGTGGTGGTTGCGCTTCACGGTGATCTGGCTGCCGGGCAAAAACGGCTGTAGCTGCCCCAGCGCCGCATCCAGATCATCCAGCACTTTCACCGTCATCATGCGCGTGTCGATGTAAGCTTCGGTATGGGCCGGGATCACATTGCCGGCCGAGCCGCCTTTGACCATCGTCACCGAGACGGATGTGCCATTTTTCAGGTCATTCAGCCGGTTAATCTCCAGCGCCTGCTGGGCAAATTCGATGATGGAATTGATGCCCTGTTCCGGGGCGTTGCCGGCGTGGGCGGGGCGGCCTTCGATGGCCAGGGTGTAATTGGCGATGCCCTTGCGCCACGTTTTCAGCGCCCCTTCTTTCGTGCCCGGTTCCATCACCAGCACCAGCCCGGCGGACGCAGCCACCTGGCGAATAATGGGTTCAGAATAGGTGCTGCCCACTTCTTCATCGGAGGTCATCAGCACGGAGATGGGGCGCTGCGGCATCTGGCCGCTGTCGTGCAGCCCCTTCAGCGCCGAAAGTACCACGGTAATCCCGCCTTTCATATCCACCGCGCCGGGGCCGTACAGCTTACCATCCTGCTCAATCCGCACCGGGCGCTCCGCCAGGGTGCCGGTGGGCCACACCGTATCAATGTGGATGAGGAACAGGATCGGCTTACCGGGCGCGTCCGGGTGCCACTGCGCCAGCAGGCAGTCGCCCACTTCCGTCTGCGGGAAGCGCTCGATGCGGTGGGCCCCCAGCGCCTGAAACTGAGCTTCCATGAACGCGCCCAGTTTATCCACCAGGTCTTTCTCCTGGGTGAAGGTTTCGTAATGCACCAGCTCAATCAGCAGATCGACCATGGCCTGCTGACGGTCTTTAAAATACTGGAGAAGTTCCGACATGGTAGGTTTGCCTCAAATGAACGGTTGGCGCAGCGAACTGTTGACAAGAATGTAAAAATTATAGACAAAGGCTTAACGAGGTGGTATAGCCAGATGTGCCCGTCGGCTTAATACGGGCACAGCGCGAGTGCATCGTAGGTGGGGCTGCGGCTGCCATAACGATTCAGCAGTTGCAGCGCGGAGGGCCGTTCCACGATGATTTTTTGCACTTCTTCGCAGGCCAGGCGCAGGCTGCGCGTGTTCTCCAGCGTGCTGATGAAAGCATAGGCCATCTGCACATACGCCGGCAGATCGTTCAGCGTGGTCTCGCTGCCGGTGGCATAGTCCACATTCAGGCGGGCCAGCACTTCGGACAGGCGCACATCGCCGGTATAGGCATACACCAGGATCAGCCGGTAATAAATATAGGCGATGAGGATGCGCTCCTCATCATTGAACCAGTCGCGCAGGTCGGCATTGTCCAGCGCCTGCTGGTAGGTGGCGGCGGCGGCGGTCATATCCAGCCGGGAGAAGGCCTTATCCGCTTCCTGCACCACCTGGATCCGGTAGCGCGGCGGGTCAAGCTGGACGATGGACAGCACATAGGCCGCGCCGTTCCAGTCAAAAATGTTCACGCCGGTACGCAGCGGGCCCGTGGCGGCGCTGCCCCGGTTGTCCAGCGTGAGCACCAGTTCGCCCACCTGGTCATTATCAATATCGCGCACGGCCGGAATATTGAGGCTCACCAGCGGCGTATTGATGAGATTGACGAAACGGCCGCGCTGCCACGACCATTCCAGCAGCTGCGTCTCAAATTCGCAGGCTTCGCCCTGGCACACCCGGCGGGCGAACAGCAGTTCATTGCGGCCGCTGCGGTTGATGTCGCCCAGGGAGATGACCTGCGGCAGCGCTTCACCATCGGCGCTGGTCTGGTAGCGCAGCACATAGCGCCCGTCGCTGCACCCCACGATCAACAGCGTGCCCACCCCCTCCGGCGACACATAGCCCAGGAGCAGGTCAGGCGTGCCGGAGCCGGTGAGGTCATTTCGCAGCAGGTAGGCGCTGTTCTCCGGGGCGCTCCAGCCGGTCAGCAGCACTTCTTCCAGCGCATCGGGTGCGCCGCCGGCGTTTAAATAATCCAGCAGCAGTTGCCCGGCGGCGCTATCGGCCGCGGGGCGGCCCGGCAGGCTGACCCCCGCCGTGAGGGCCGGGCAGGCGCTGGTATCCGGCGTGGCGGTGGCGCGGCCGCTCAGCGCTTCGATGGTGGCCGGGTTGGCCAGCAGCACGGCCGGCCGGGCCGCGGCCGGAGTCAAAATACCGCGCAGCGTTTGCCCCGGCGTGGTGGTGGGGAACGGTGTGATGGGCAGCGGGGTGGCCGGGGCGGCCGGCTGGCAGCCCGCCACCAGCAGCACAATGAGCAGGCATAAACACGTTTTCATAACCCACAGTATAATAGATGGCAGAGCATCCCGGAAGGGAGTGCCCGCGGCTGCCTACCGGAGAGAGCATCATGCTGCACATTCGTTCCGCCACTGCCGACGATGCCGCCACCATTCGCCGGGTGGTGCGGGGGGCCCGGCTGGACCCCACACAGCTCCACTGGCAAAATTTTCTCATCGCTGAAGTCGATGGCCGGCTGGCCGGCATGGGCCAGGTGCGCCAGCATCGCGGCTGCCAGGAACTGGGGAGCATGGTCACGCTGCGGCCGTACCGGGGGCGGGGGGTGGCGGGCAGCCTCATCGCGGCGCTGGAAGCGCGGGCGGGCCGGCCGCTGTATCTGTTTTGCCCGGCGCACCGCCGGACGTTTTATGAGCAATTTGGCTATCGCGTGGTGGGCTGGCGCGACCTGCCGCCGGCGCTGCGGCTGAAATACCTGCTGCCGGCGCTGCTGCGGCTGGCCGGGCTGCGCGTGCTGGCGATGATGAAAGCGTGAAGGCCGGGGGCCCGGCGTAACTGCTACCGCTGCCCCCGGCCTGCCACGATCAGGCCCGGGCCTGATCGTCGTTCTTCAGCTTATCCAGCAGCGCCGCATCCTGCTTCAGGTTGCTGCTGCGGTAAAACAGGCTGGCCACGTACAGGCCCACGCTGCCAAACGTGACGATCAGGCCCAGGAGCATATAGGCGGTGGTATCGGGGGTCATCGGTTATTCCTCCAGGTACTGCGCCTTCAGGCGGTGCAGGCGCTCGGCGGCATTTTCCAGCCGGATGCGCCACCACATCAGCGCCGGCGTGACGAAGAAAATCCATACTGCCAGGGTGAACAGCAGCGTTTGCGTCATGCGGGAGGACATTTCAAACGCGCCTTCGGCCTCGCTGCCGCTGGTGCTGAGCTGCGTGGCGATGACGGTGGGGTGAATGGTGTCCGGGCGAATGCGGATGATGACCAGCGTAAAGACCACCGTGCCGAAGGCCAGAATGCCATAAATGGAGGCAAACAGGCGGCGGCGCTCCGGGTTGTCAATGCCGTTACGCAGCATGAGATAGGCCACGTAGGTGAGGAACATCACCGCCGCCGAAGTCAGCCGCGGATCCCACGTCCACCAGGTATTCCAGATGGGCCGCGCCCAGATGCTGCCGGTGGCCAGGTTGATGAAGGCCAGCAGCAGCCCGACCTCAATGCCGGCCAGCGCCAGCGTATCCCACCGGGCGGCGCGGGTGCGCAAATATTGAATACCCGCCAGCACGGCCGCCCCAAAGCTAAAAAAGGCCCCAAAAAACGACGCGATATGCACGTAAAACAGCCGCTGCACCTCGCCCTGCTGCACATCCTGCCCGGCATAGGCCAGCATTAGCCCCAGGCTCAGCGTCAGCAGCAGCAGCGTCGCCACGCTGTAACCCTGTAACAGGCGCGTCCGGCTTTCCCCGGCACCCGCCTCCTGTGGTTGATATACCGGCAGTCCCTGTACTGCGCTCATGGCATCCCCTCTAATCACTGTGTAACCATGACATCTATCCTGAGTTTACCGCAAAATTCTGATAAAATCTACCAAAATCTTCCAGGATGACTTAGAATTATCGCATATCCCCTGAAACATACACACACCATCACCAGGCGGTTGACCCCGTCTGTTTTGCTGCCCGGTGGCCGCCTCAGTCTTCGATGACGTATTCAAAGGCCAGCACGCACACCACCAGGTACACCACATCGATCACCAGCAGGATTTGCGCCCACGTGCCCCAGTCCGCAAAGGGCACATTGTTCAAAATGGCGGTGGTGGCTTTGACGGCCGCCAGCAGCAGGGGCAGCGCCACCGGCAGCAGGGCGATGGGCAGCAGGGCTTCGCGGGCGCGGGTTTGCACCGTCATGGTGGCGATGAGCGTCCCCGTGACGCAAAAACCGAAAATCCCCAGGCCCAGAATCACCAGCATCCAGCCAGAAATGACGCTGATGTTATACAGGATGGTGGTCAGCGGCAGCAGCAGCAGGCCCACCACCAGCGTAAACAGTAAATTGCCCAGGAATTTACCGGCGAAGATGGCCGGGCGGCTGATGGGCGCGAGCAGCATGGCATCCATATTGCCGTTATCGCGCTCCATGCCCATGCTGCGGTTCAGCCCCAGGATGCTGCCGAAGATGATCGTCACCCACAGCACCCCGCTGATGGCTTCCTGGCGGGCGACACGATCCAGCTCCAGGGCAAAGCTGAAGATGAGCACGCTGAGCAGGGCGAACATGAGCATGGTGCCCACCAGCTCGCGGCTGCGTAATTCCGCCAGCAGGTCTTTACGAATGATGGAGAACATCACACGGGTGAAAGGTGTGTTCATGGCGTGGGCGCTGTTCCTGTAATCTCCCGGTAGAGCACGGGTAACGCGGGCGTGGTGGCGGCATCGTAGGCCACTTTGCCCCGGTGGATGATGATGGCGCGTTCGGCCAGGCGGGCCGCCCGATCCAGTTCATGGGTGGTCATGATGATGGTGTGGCCGGCGGCATGGGCGGACTGGAGCAGGGCATCCAGCGCGGCCCCCGCTTCCTGATCCAGCCCGGTATGCGGCTCATCGAACAGCAGCACATGCGGGTTGTGCAGCAGGGCGCGGGCGATGCTCAGGCGCTGCTGCATCCCCCGCGAAAAGGTGCGTACCAGGCTTTCGCCGCGTTTCCACAGCCCCACCTGTTGCAGCAGTTCCTGAATGCGGGCTTCGGCCTGGTCGGCGGGCAGGTTGTACAGGCGGGCGTAAAAGCGCAAATTTTCGCGGGCCGTCAGGTTGTCGTACAGCAGCGCTTTGTGGCTCACCATGCCGATCTGCGGGCGCACGGCCGCCGCTTCGGCCGGGATGAGCCAGCCCCCCACGCGAATTTCGCCCTCGCCAGGTTTGATGAGGCCGGCGATGAGCCGCAGCAGGGTGGATTTGCCGCTGCCATTGGCCCCCAGCAGCGCCACGAACTGCCCGCGCGGAATGCTCAGGCTCACCTGGCGCAGCACGGGCAAAAAGCCAAACGTCTTCACAAGCCGGTCAATTTCGATGATCGGGCGGGTGTCGCTCACAGGGATCACTTTCTGTTCAACGTACAGTGGCCAGCCGCACTAGGGCGCGGCGGTGGCTTCCGGGGTGGCTTCGGCCGTCAGCGCCGCTTCAATCAGCGCGGTTAGCCCGGCCGGATCCCATTCGATGCTGCTGCCATTGAGCAGCACGGTGGGCGTGCCCACAAAATCGGCGATGCGGTTCGCGCCCATGACGGCGGCTTCGATGATGGCATTGGTGCGGTCGCTGGCCAGGCATTCGGCGAAGGCGGTCATGTCCAGCGACAGGGCTGCGGCCCCGGCGGTCAGCCGCGCATCCAGGAAGGCCACACCGCCGAAATCGTGCCAGGCGAACAGGCCATCGCTGAACTGCCAGAAAGCGTCCTGCTCGGCGGCGCACAGCGCGGCGCGGGTGGCGCGTTCATTATTGGGCAGGTTGCCCGTGCCCACAAACGGCTGATAAATGAACAGCACCTCACCGCTGCGGATGTACTCCAGCAGCACCGGCAGGGCCAGATCATGAAAGGTGCGGCACGCGCCACAGGCAAAGCTGGAAATTTCGGTGATGACCACGGGGGCATCCGGGTTGCCCAGGCGCGGGAAGCCTTCGGCGCTGCGGCTCTGCGGGATGTCGTTGTAGCGCGTGAGTGTATCGGCGGCCAGCGGCACGCTCAGGTCTACTTCCAGCGCGGCCAGCACGCGGTACAGTTCCGGCTCATAGGTGGCCAGGGTGCCGGTGTTCAGGCTGGCACCGATGCCAAAGACGAAGGTTTGCTCATCCAGCAGGAGGGCATACGCCACCGAATCGCCGCCGCTTTGCGAATTTCCGCCCTCGATGCGGGCAATGGTCACGCTGCCTTCTTCGATCTCGGTCACGGGCGGTTGTTCGCCCTCGGCCGGGATGCTCTCCAGAATTTGCCGCGAGCTGGTGATGCCGTCCGGTGACGGGGGAAGCTGCGCGGTGCTGTACACGCTCACCTGAAGCAGCACCGTCTCCGGCGGGAACGCGGTGTTGGGGTCCAGCGTGTACAGATCAATATTGGCGATGACGGTTTCACCGCCCTGGCCGGGGATGGCCGACCAGCCTTCCGGCAGGTACACCACCAGCCCGCCCAGAACGACGCGCTGCGGCAGCCCGGCCGGGGCTTCCGGCGTGGTTTCCTGGGCCAGCACAGGGCCGGCGCTGAGCAGCAGCAGCAGGGGCAGAACGAGACGTTTCCACATACACGATACCTTTTTATGGCGGGGGTGTGGCCGGGTGACGCAGGCCGGCGGCACCCCCTGTCGGCCGGACTGCGTGCTCTGATGCTGCCGGCGCTGGCCGCTTATGTGCGGTTGCGGCGCAAACGGTCAATCTGTTCGCGGATGGCTTCCAGCGTGGGCATGACCGGCTCCAGGTTCACCAGGATGGACGGCGTACCCTGAATGCCGGCGTGTTCCATCAACTGCCGGGCGGATTGTAACACGTCATCCGGGCGGGTGCTGTCCAGACAGGCCTGCCAGTCAGCCGGGGCCAGCCCCAGCAGGGTCGCGCCCTGCGCCAGGCGTTCTGGCTCAAAGGCGCTGTTCGCGTAGGTGTCGTGCCAGTGGTACAGGGCGCTGCTATACACCCAGAAGCGCTCCTGTTCCGCCGCGCACAGGGCGGCGCGGTTGGCCGCTTCGCCATTGGGGATGCTGCCGGTGTTCACCGGCACATAGATGAACTGCACCTGCCCGGCGCGAATATCTTCCAGCAGCGCCAGAAACACATTCTGGTAAAACGACAGGCACGACGGGCAGCTATAACTGGCAAAATCATGAATCACCACCGGCGCTGCCGGGTCGCCCAGGTAGGGATAGCCGTCGTCGGTGCGGCCAAAGGGCAGGTCAGCGTACAAATCTGCCAGGTCGGCCGGCAGCGGCACCTCAATCACCGGGCGGCCATCGGGGGTGACTTCGCGCAGGGCCAGCGCCGGGGCGGCCAGCACAGCCAGGGTGAACAGCAGCAGCAAATTACGCAGCGGGTGCATCGGGCGGGGTCTCCTTGCCGGCCGGGCCGGACATTAAACGGGCGAGCTGTGTTTTGAGTTCCTGGCGCTGGCGCTGGTACACATCATGGTTGATCTGCCCGGCGTTGTGCAGCGCGTCCAGGTCGGCAATCTGGCTGATGAGTGTTTGCATCGCCTGCCCGGTGGCGGGGGTGGCCCGGCGGCGGCTGAGGAAGACCCCCGCGGCGAACAGCAGCGCCAGCAGCAGCACCGCGCCGGCCAGCAGCGGCAGCAGTTGATCGGACGTGACCACGCCGGGCGTGTCGTCGGTGCGCGGCGGGGTGGCGCTGCCGGCAATTTCGTAGCGCCACGTTTCGCCAAAGCCCACGGACAGCGTGCCGGTGTAGCGATTAAAGCCGACCAGCGCGGGGTCGGCGGGCAGTTGCGTCAGCCGGTCATCGACAATGGTCAGGGTTGCCGGCGCAATGGCGATATTGACCGTGCCATCAATGGCATTCGTCTGCGGAATATCAATGATCGCGCCGTTATCGTAGGGCAGGAAATAGATCAGTTCGACCGTATGCTCACCGGGCAGCACCGGCAGCGTATCCACCACCACATCCTGCGCTTCGGAGGTCACGTAGCGATCAGGATTATCGGTGCTCAGCAGCAGGGCCCCCGGCGGAAGCTGCACCAGTACCGAGGCGAAACCGCCGCCCACCGGCTGCGGCAGCGAATACAGCCGATCCGAACTGTTGAAATAGGTGAGCTGCTGCACAAAGACCAGCCCGCTGCCCACGCCTGCCACCTGCTGCGGCGTAATTTCCAGGTCAATTTGCCGGATGCTGATGGCGAAGGGGTCTTCGGTGAGGTCATAGAGGGTGATGGGCAGGTCATTCACCGCCTGAAGCTGCTCCGTCGCCAGCA